>NZ_CP022412.2:1218880-1523601 GCF_002222615.2 Bacteroides caccae
TGATCTTATTTGAAAACCGTCTTTACCGGACGTCCAATCCAAGATTGAGGCTGCTTCAGCCCTAGTATATAGGCAATCATTGCCGCAGTGTCATATTGCATCATACTTTCTTTGATTTCCATGCCTTTGCGGACATTCTTGCCGGAAATAATAAATGGAATCTCCATTTCCCTCAGTGTCTTGCCGCCATGCCCGGTTTTGATACCACCGTGGTCGGCCGTCATAATAATAATGGTGTCATCCCATATACCGGCTTTTTTAATAGCTTGCAGGATACGTTCCACATATCCATCCAGTTCTTTCAACATCTGATAGTAGGCCGGAGTGTCATGCCCTTTGGTATGTCCGGTGTGGTCGGGTTCTTCGAAGCAGATAGCTAGCAGTTCCGGTTTCTTTTCAATAATATACTTCTCGGCTGCTTCGCATAAGGCAGTGGGAGCTTTGGCGTATCCCGGAGTCTGATATTGGTAACTCATGGCTAACGTATCTACCAGGTATTTGATTCCGGGCCATTCATACAAACAACCGATTTCGGCTTTAGGACGCTGTTCGCGCAAGACAGAAAAAATGGTAGGAGCGATCCCCCGTTCGTTGACCTCACGTGAAGGGATCTCCGGAGTTTTCGAGCCCCAGGTGGTGTATCCGTGTAACTCTGTTCCCACTCCCATAAACATGGAAGCCCAGTTGATAGCACTCGAAGAAGGGAGTACGCTCCGGCTATGAAGTGTGTAACATCCGTTGGTCATCAGACTTTTGATAGCCGGGATATCCGCTTTAGAGACACTGTAAGCCCCCCAACCGTCCATACCGATTAAGATGACGTGCTTGGCTTTTTGTTTTGCAGCGTTTACGTTGACTGTCATTCCTGCCATTAACAGGCACACGAATAGTAAGACTTTTCTCATGGTGTTTTTTTTAGATTGTTATTGATTATAAATATATACTGTTGATTAATAGGGCCATACTAATCATTGATTTTATTTACGAGTCATTTCGATTCGTACACCGTCCGCTTGTACAGCGTATAATTTGACACGATCCGGTGAAATAGTATTGGGAATTTCAAACTGGAAAGAAGTACCGAAATATTTCAGGTTATCATTCTCTTTTATTTCAAAAGCTACTGCCTGTTCTCCGTTTTGAACATTCACCTGATGTCCGGATATAGTATAAGTAATTTGCTTGGTGATTTTCATGTCCTCTGCAAATTGAGTGAAGTAACCGACATCCGGTGGAGTCGTATCGAGTCCGGGGTCACCTTTCTTTCTGTCTTCCAGATAGTAGAAAGCGTGTTTGGGAGCCGGAAACTGCTTCATAAATTCTTTCGTTTCCTTAATCATGGCGTCCGTGACAATGTAATTGTACGTACCGTATTGGTTGACCTTCATAGAGATCGGGACAAAGAACCCCCACCTTTCAAAGAAATCTGTCAGGTTCTCGTTAGCAGCCCGGCAAGCCATTCTGGCATACATCATTTGATTTTCTCCCGGGTCTTGGGTTGATACACGGTTTTCGCGCATCAATTTGAAAAGAGTAGGGAAGAATTGGGGATTATATCCGCAGCGATGATAGTAATTCCATAATTGCCAGTTCATGCGTGCATGCATTTCCGGGTCCTCTCCCTGATAGTCGGTTCCAAAGTCGCACCAGGCTTTATTTTCTACACATCTTCTGAATACCAATGTGGCTTTCTTGACGTTAGCCGCATATTCCGGTACAGCCAGTTCTGTCCCTCGGGAGCAGTTCTGACCGAACTTATAAATCGTGTAATTGGAGAATAAATTGTTGGAGGACTCTGTTGTGCTGGCCCAGTTAATGGCACCTTGGTGTACATGACCGATCTCGTGTGCCGGTCCCCAGGAATTTCTGGAGGCCATAAGATAAGATTTGCGCAGGATATCCCCCAGAACGGTATATACAAATCCTATCCTGCCTTCCGAAGCCCACATATATCCGCCTTCGGGAGATATGGCAAAAATATGATTATTCATTTGTTTGGGGTATACGTCTTCAATACCCATCAATTCTTGTTGCCATTGGATCATATTGTCCCAAAGTTCGATAGACGACAGGATATCATACGGCACTGCTGCTTTCAGTTGCTTATGATGAAAATAGAGGATGATGGCGTTGCCGATGACACAGAAATATTTATAGTCGGCTTTGTCTATTAACTCCTTGTATTTCTCATTGGTCTGATGCTCTTTTAAGGAAAAGAATCCGCATACTTTGCCTCCGCCTAACGGGATATGGATTTTAATCGGTTGTGCATCGGGGTTTTGTATGTTCGTATTGTACATTACAAACAACATACCTGTTTGCTTGGCTGTCAGTTTGTTGACTCCTTCCTTCAGGGGATAGATATCACCGTTGACAGAAGTTTGTGCATAACCTTTGCTTGTTTCTTCCCCGATATTCTGGATTGAAATACTTTGCCCGTGAGTGTCTCCTACCAGTACGACTACCTCATCTCCTTCGTTCACATAGATTCCTGTAGGATTGTCGAGATCTCCGTATTTCCTCGTCATCAGCTTATCCGCCCATTCGTCGGCGGAGCTGTAAGGACAATATTCCCGTATCCGGAATTCCTTTTCCCATTTATTATAACTATCGTCTTTTAAAGCCGATGCCGTTTGTATGAAGAATTCGGGTAATGCTTCTATCTGCTCTTGCGTGACATCAGGTTTTATTTCGGAACAGGTAATATCTGTAAAGACAGTCAGCAACTGTTCTTCGAGAGTGTTTTTCTTGTTCTTTTTGAAGAACTGCATTTCATCACAACTGACATGTCCGTTTTTCCCGCTATGAACCTCAAACTTTACTTTGGTGGCTTTTACCGGAGTTTTGAGTGAGGCAATGGAGGGAGAGTTGCGCATATTGAAGTCATAGCTTCCCTGATGCACGTATTCCGTGTTTTCTTTCGTCTGCGTATATACGTTAAATTTCCCGAATGTGCCGTTTCCTGAATTAGTGTGATAGATGAAATAATCAATATCCGTATTACCCTCGAAATAGTATTCCAGGATAACCGGGAAATCGGCCGATTGTCCCCATTTACTGTGGTAAGGTACTCCGCCGTCGGCAATAAATTTATCATCAAAGGAATGCTCGATGCTCCGGTCCGGGTCCGTTTCCTCTTCGCTCGCCTTACCGGCATAGGGTTTTACCTGTATATCTTCTTCAATTACAATGTCACTGGCGGAATATTGGGTGACTGTAATGGTATAATGTTTAGTTGCAGAGGATACTTTAACGTTGGCGGTACGTCTGTTCGAACCGATATTGGCGTCTACTGATATTTTCAGACTGTTTTTGAATTGTGTGGCCCTGAGCCATTTATCAGTAACCTTCGCTTCCCAATTATCTACGTTTAAGTTTGTGGTGATAGAGATGCTGACGTTTGCTGCATCTTTACTGAAGTTCTGTATCAGATCCTCTGTCGCGATTTCAAAGATTTCCGTTATACTTTCTTCCGCGTTATCTTTACATCCGTATAGACACAACGATATAAAGAGGCAGATGAGGCTTAAACAATATCCGGAGTTTTTCATGGTAATGTTCTTTGGATTAAAATTAATATTACTGCTTATATTGTTGGCCCTATTTATCAAGCAGTGACATTACCATAATGGGAGAAGTCGGTTTTACTCCTCACTTTTTTAAAGAAATTTTTCGCAGGCAACCTGATTAACCTCTCGAGAAGGACAGGTTGCCTGCGAAATGGGAAGTTGTCTCTTATTCCGCAGTCAGCTCAATCACACGGCTGAAAGCCTGATTGGTTGTGAAGGCGTTGATACCTATTTTCATCAGATAGTCGCCGGAATAAGTTTTCTCGTTAGCGCCCAGATTCGACTTCTTATTCGGCATCAGGTTGATTTCTTTCACCTTATACCTCTTACTCGGATCCAATCCCTGAAGTTTCACCGGAAGCAGTTTCTCAGCATAGCGCGGATGAATGTCATAAGTATAAAGCACAGCTTTGTTCTTATCCGGTGCGGTGTACATCACGGACATGTGGTTGCCGTCATAAGGAGAGACCAGTCTGTATTGGTCGCCGTCCAGAATCACTTTCTTCAGACGTGTCCAGTTGGCAACTGCATTCTGGCAGTAAGTCAGTTCGTCCGCATTCAACTCTTTCAGTCCGAGGTCGAAGCCCAGTTTGCACATACTGGCTACATCGGTACGGAATTTCACGCTTGTCTTCTTGTTCCAGCTAGTCACGTGTGCAGACATCGCTTTGGAAGGGAAGATTTGTGAGAATCCCCATTGGATAAACAGACGTTCTATCGGGTCGGTATTGTCACTGCACCAGAATTCTGTGAAATATTTCAGGGCCTCGTAGTCGCAACGTGCGCCGCCACCGGAGCAGAGCATCATCGGTGTATTGGGATATTTCTCTTTCACACGTTTGAGTACATTGTATATGCCGCGTACATGGTCGATATAAAGTTGTCCCTGTTTGTTTTTCAGGTAGGGAGAATAGACGTTGGTGATCGGTGAGTTGCAGTCCCACTTGAAATAGGCAACTTCCGGATTCTCAGTCAGGATGTTGTCGACTACGCCGAACACAAAGTCCTGCACTTTCGGGTTGCTGAGGTCGAGAACCAGTTGGTTACGATAGTAATAAGTCTTGCGGTTCGGCAGGGTGATAGCCCAGTCGGGGTGCTTTTCAAAGAGTTCGCTTTTCGGGTTGACCATTTCCGGCTCAATCCAGATGCCGAACTTCACTCCGGCTTCTTTAGCGGATTTCACAAGAGCAGGGATACCGCCGGGCAGTTTGGATTTCATTGCTTCCCAATCGCCTAGTCCGGCATTGTCGCTGTTGCGCGGATGCTTGTTGCCAAACCAGCCGTCATCGAGCAGGAACATATCTACCCCAAGATGTTTGGCCTCTTTCATTAGTTCGGAAAGGAGTTGTTCGTCGAATTTGAAGTAAGTGTTTTCCCAGTTGTTCAGTAGGGAGAGGCGGTCACCTTGTCCGTCTTTCAGCTGATAGTTGCGAGCCCAGGCGTGAAGGTTACGGCTGGCCTCGCCCGTTCCGTTATTGCTGAAAGTGAACATAAATTCGGGAGTCGTGAATACTTCGTTCGCTTTCAATTCATAATCAGATGCATAAGGGTTGATGGCAGGGATTACGCGCAGGTTACCAACGTTGTCTACTTCGAATGTAAACTGGAAGTTACCGGTCCAGCCGATCGTACCCAGCATCACGCGGCCTTGTGTTTCCTGTGCCGATTGTCCGAATCCCAGTTCGAAGAACGGATGTGTATGCATGGCGGCACGGCTGCCCAACTTGGTGTCGATTACTTTCTTTCCGAACTGTAACTGCTGGCTGCTCATTTGAGCTTCTTTGGCCCAGTCGCCGCTGAACTCGGTTAGGAAATACTTGGAGTCGGAGAAATAAAGCATTGTGGAAGCATAGCGCCACAGGGTGACGGGTTTCTTCTCGTTGTGCTTGATTTCGCTCCATGTCTTGATGACGTTTTCTTTCGGATAAGCGATGTAGTGCAGAGTTACCTCTACCGGATATTGGTCGTCTTTGAGGTTGATAATTGTCTCTGTTCCCCCTGTCACGGCCTTCTGCTCGGAAGATACATAGCGGAGAATCGTACTTGGATTTCCGTCGCTGTGAGTGATAGCCACAGCCGGTTCGAAATAGTCTTCGGCACCGGAACCCGGATAGACTTCCCAGCCGCGTGTAGAAACACTGCCGTCACTGCCACCTTTTACATAAGGCGAAAAGTGCTTGATATCTTGCTCATTTAGTAGTTTGTCACCCAGATAAGCCTGATAAAGTCGGCCGTTAGGGGCTACTTGAAGGATTAGGTCTGTGTTGTCCGTTGAGATTTGGATAACACTCTTTTCCTGGGCTTTCACTTGTGCCAAGGTAAACAAAGCCATTAGTAGTAGAAATAGTTTCTTCATGTTGTTTTGAATAATAATTATTGGGTATTAGTTAGCTTACAGGCATAAAAACGCTCAAAGATAATGATAATTTATGATGTACGGGCCAGATTTTGATGCTGATGCTAAATTCTACGGTAAATAAGTCACCGTTAAACATAGCTTATACACCCGCTATACATCTGTTATCCGGTAGGTATTGTTCTGTCGGAATACCGCTTTAGTTAATTTGCCACGGCCGTGGAGAGTTCTTTCCACAAGCGTGACGAGATATTACCACGGGTGTGACGAATACTCTCCACAGCCGTGGCAGACTAACTAAAGCGGTGCTCCAACCTAACTATACCGGTATTCCAATCGAACTATACCGGCTTCTCTTCCCATAAAGTCCCACTTAACAAACCCTCCGACAAGCTGCTTGCCGGAAAGAGGGGAATGACATGGCAATTAAAGTGAGTACATCTACTGTTCAAAAAATAATCTTACTTACTTGCTTTTTTCGTTTGATTTTCATACTTTTAGCCTCCGTAAACCCTTTAAAAATTAATCCTATGGATAGCATTCTTTTCTGGCTGGTTCCGGTCGCTTCCGTGTTAGCCCTCTGCTTTGCTTATTACTTCCATAAGCAAATGATGAAGGAGAGTGAAGGTACTCCCCAAATGATAAAAATTGCCGCTGCTGTGCGCAAAGGCGCTATGTCTTACCTGAAACAGCAATACAAGATTGTAGGCTGGGTGTTTCTGGGGCTGGTCATTTTGTTTTCAATCATGGCCTACGGTTTCCACGTTCAGAATGCTTGGGTGCCTATCGCTTTCCTGACGGGTGGTTTCTTTTCCGGCCTTTCCGGTTTTCTGGGGATGAAAACGGCAACTTATGCATCAGCCCGTACAGCCAATGCGGCACGCGGTTCGCTGAATGCCGGATTGAGGATTGCCTTTCGGAGCGGTGCGGTAATGGGACTTGTCGTAGTCGGTCTCGGCCTGCTCGACATTTCTTTCTGGTATTTGTTGCTGAACGAAGTGATTCCTGCTGACGCACTGACACCGACTCATAAACTCTGTGTAATCACTACCACCATGCTTACTTTCGGTATGGGGGCCTCCACTCAGGCACTCTTCGCCCGTGTCGGCGGTGGTATCTATACGAAAGCTGCCGATGTGGGGGCCGACCTTGTAGGTAAGGTAGAGGCCGGAATCCCCGAAGACGACCCGCGCAACCCTGCCACTATTGCCGATAACGTAGGTGACAACGTGGGTGACGTGGCCGGCATGGGAGCCGACTTGTACGAATCTTATTGCGGTTCGATCCTGGCAACTGCCGCGCTTGGTGCTGCCGCCTTTATTCATTCTTCGGACACGGCTATGCAGTTCAAAGCGGTTATTGCTCCGATGTTGATTGCGGCTGTCGGGATTATCCTTTCTATTATAGGTATCTTCGCCGTCCGTACCAAAGAGAATGCGAAGATGAAAGATCTGCTTGGTTCGCTGGCGTTCGGTACAAACCTCAGTTCTGTACTTATCGTCGTTGCTACTTTCTTTATCCTGTGGCTTTTGCAGTTGCAGAACTGGGTTTGGATCTCCTGTGCGGTGGTCGTCGGCCTGCTTGTCGGCATTGTGATAGGCCGTTCTACTGAATATTATACTTCTCAATCCTATCGTCCTACTCAGAAGTTGAGTGAAAGCGGGAAGACGGGACCTGCTACGGTCATCATTTCCGGCATCGGTCTGGGAATGCTTTCTACGGCTATCCCCGTTATTGCAGTTGTGGTGGGTATCATTGCTTCTTATCTACTGGCTGCTGCCGGCGATTTTGCCAATATCGGTATGGGGTTGTACGGAATCGGCATTGCTGCCGTCGGTATGCTTTCTACGCTGGGAATCACTTTGGCAACGGACGCTTACGGCCCGATTGCGGATAACGCAGGCGGAAACGCGGAAATGTCCGGTTTGGGTGAAGAAGTCCGCAAACGTACCGATGCGCTCGATTCTCTCGGAAACACGACTGCCGCAACCGGAAAAGGTTTTGCGATTGGTTCTGCTGCCTTGACGGGATTGGCTTTGCTCGCTTCTTATATTGAAGAAATACGTATCGGACTGACTCGTCTCGGCAATATGGATCTGACTTTCTCGGACGGAAATACAATCAGTGTGGCAAATGCTACTTTCATTGACTTCATGAACTATTATGAAGTGAACCTGATGAATCCGAAGGTACTTTCGGGGATGTTCCTCGGCTCTATGATGGCTTTCCTGTTCTGCGGGCTGACCATGAATGCCGTGGGACGTGCGGCAGGACACATGGTGGACGAAGTGCGCCGTCAGTTCCGTGAAATAAAAGGTATCCTGACGGGAGAAGCCGAACCGGACTACGAACGTTGTGTGGAAATCTCTACGAAGGGGGCACAGCGCGAAATGGTGGTTCCTTCATTGATTGCTATCATTGCCCCTATCTTTACGGGACTTGTCTTCGGTGTTCCCGGTGTGCTTGGTTTGTTGATCGGTGGTTTGAGCAGCGGTTTCGTGCTCGCTATCTTTATGGCAAATGCCGGTGGTGCCTGGGATAATGCAAAGAAATATGTGGAAGAAGGCAATTTCGGAGGAAAAGGAAGTGAGGTTCATAAGGCAACGGTGGTGGGCGATACGGTGGGCGACCCGTTTAAAGATACCTCCGGTCCGAGCTTGAATATATTGATAAAGCTTATGAGCATGGTAGCCATTGTAATGGCAGGACTTACGGTTGCCTGGAGTCTGTTCTAAGGATTTTGTGTTAAAAAGATAAGAAAATGGAGACCGGAATCTAGGTCTCCTTTTTTATTTCATTTACCTTTGCAGAGATAAAAACGATAAAGATGCTATTACCTTATTTAAATGAGAATCTGATAGAAGCAGGATGCGATGAGGCAGGCCGCGGCTGTTTGGCGGGTTCTGTCTATGCTGCTGCCGTCATTCTTCCGAAAGATTTTAAGAATGAGTTACTGAATGACTCCAAGCAACTGACGGAGAAACAACGTTATGCCCTGCGTGAGGTAATAGAACGTGAAGCGATAGCATGGGCGGTGGGTATCGTTTCACCCGAAGAGATAGATGAGATAAATATCCTGCGTGCTTCTTTCCTGGCCATGCATCGTGCTGTCGATCAACTGTCCACCCGTCCCGAACACCTGCTCATTGACGGAAACCGGTTCAATAAATATCCCGGTATCCCGCATACCACGGTAATCAAAGGCGACGGAAAATACCTTTCGATAGCTGCTGCATCTATTCTGGCCAAAACGTATCGTGATGATTATATGAACCGTCTCCACGAAGAGTATCCCTATTATGACTGGAACCGTAATAAAGGGTATCCTACCAAAAAACACCGTGCCGCCATTGCCGAACATGGAACAACTCCTTATCATCGGATGACGTTCAATTTGTTGGGAGGTGAACAACTTTCTTTGGACTTTTAATTCCCGTTGTTCCTTTCTTAAATTATATTTTCTACATTTTTTTGCAGTATAAGCACGATTTTAGCCTGTTTAGTGCTTGAATTGTTCTGTTTAGGCTAAAAAAGTGTTGCTTCGTGCTTTTAATTGTTATTGAAATGCTATATATTTGCAAACAATAATAAGAATTAAAAAGTTTAAAATCATGGCAACGAACAAGCTACTAAGCTCTACTAAGCTCATTGGGGTATTTTTCATTATGTTAGTTTGTGCACTTCCTGCAAATGCACAGTTCTTGCGTACTTCTTATTTTATGGAAGGTACGCATTATCGTCAACAGCTGAATCCGGCTTTGACACCGACTAAAGGTTACTTCAATCTTCCGGTGGTTGGTGCAGTTAATGCAACCGTGGGGTCTACTTCATTAGGATATCAGGATATTATTGATATTATTGATGACGGAGATGATTTCTATACGAAACCGGATTTCATGAACCGGCTGAAAGATAACAATAAGTTGAATGTGAACTTTAGTACGGAAATCCTTTCTGCCGGTTGGTACAAAGGAAAGAACTTCTGGTCGTTCAACATTGGCCTTCGTACCGATATTGGTGCGAACTTGACTAAATCTATGTTTACTTTCCTGAATGAGATGGAGACTGTTGAAGAAAACTGGAGAAACAGTAACTATGATATCAGTGGTCAGCAATTGAATATCAATGCTTATACTGAAATTGGTTTAGGACTCTCACGTCAGATTAATAGTCGTTTGACAGTCGGTGCCAGAGTGAAAGCTTTGTTGGGTATCGGTAATATGGAGTTAAAACTCAAAAATGTGGCAATGAGTGCTAATCTGCCCAGTGATGCAGAGATTGCAAAGTGGTCAGATGGAAATTATTGGAGTGGCTTAAGCCAACAAGAAGCTATTAAACAAGCTACTGAATTGAAAACAAAATTTGATAATTACCATGCAAATTTGAATGTTGGTGCAGAATTGAAGAGTTCTTTCAAAGGTTTGGAATTACAAGAAGAAGAGGGTAAGGATTATGTAACAGACTTCGAATTTGATAGTGGCAAATTGGGTATCGCTGGTTACGGTTTTGGTATTGATTTGGGTGCTTCTTATAAAATATTGGATAATCTGACTGTATCTGCATCTATTCTTGACTTAGGTTTTATCTCTTGGTCAAAATCAAGTACGAAGATTGCGTCAGCCAATCCGGATCCTATTGATATTAAAGGAAGTACTTATGCAGCAATGGTCGATCCCGCTAATCCTGAAACATCTGTGATGAATGCAGTAAAGCAGTTGCAGGATGATACTCAAGGGTATATGGATCGTGTAACTAACGGTGATGTGCTCGACTATGATATGTTGCAACTCGAAGTAGGTGATGCAAAAGAATCTCGTAAGTCCCGTCTGGCTTCTACATTGGTGTTGGGTGCAGAATACGGTTTCTTCAATAATAAATTAGCTGTTGGTGTATTGTCTACCACTCGTTTTGTACAACCTGACGCTCTTACAGAGTTGACATTCTCTGCAAATTATCGTCCGAAAAGCTGGTTTAACGTTGCACTTAGCTATTCTGCCATTCAGTCAGCAGGAAAATCTTTCGGTCTTGGTCTGAAATTAGGGCCGTTGTTCCTCGGAACCGACTATATGTTCTTAGGAAAGAACTCTAACACTGTTAATGGATTTGTTGGAGTTTCTATTCCGTTGGGTGGAAGAAAAAGTAAACAAGGATAAAAAATAATTTCTCTCTCTAAACATTCTCTTTTAATTAATTCTCTATAGAAGAAAAAACGTATTATTAAATTACAGCCTGTCATTTACTCAATAGTAGATGACAGGCTGTTGTATGTTAGAACCATTTGATCTTTCTGAATATCACAAACGCCAGCGTGGACAATCCGATAGAGAAGAGTACAATCAAAGAAAAAGCAAAGGGCACTTCTTCCAGATGAATATCTACGTTCATGCCATAAAAACTGGCAATCAATGTAGGGAGCATTAAGACGATAGACAAGCTGGTCATACGTTTCATGATAGTGTTCACATTGTTTGAGATAATGGAGGCGAAGGCGTCCATTGTCCCAGTGAGAATGTCGCTGTAAATGTTCACCGTATTGAGTGCTTGTTTCAATTCGATGATAACGTCTTCCACTAACTCTTTATCCAGAAAATCCGTATCCTGGAAAATAGTCTTAAGTTTACCTATCATCACTTCATTGCCACGAATGGAGGTGTTGAAGTAAACCAAGGTTTTCTGCAATCTCATCAGACGGAGCAGGTCTTCATTACGGATGCTGCGTTCCAACTCCTTCTCTGCTGCACTGATATCTATATTGATTTGTTTTAGATATTTCAGGAACCATACGGCGGAAGAGTAAATCAACCGGAGAATCAGATCGAGTTTATTACGGACTACAATACCTTTCCTACGGGTATGTTCGATGAAATCCGGTAGTAAATCGGTGTTATGGTAACATACGGATACTATAATCTCGTTGTTTGTGATTATGCCGATAGGTACAGTGGCGAAAGGCAGGCTTCCGTTCTGCTTGTTTTGCACAGGGATACGCAGGATCGTTAACAGCCAGTTATCTTCCGTATCCGTACGCGGACGTTCATCCGTGTCGGCTATGTCATCAAGAAATGATTCGGGTACGTTGAGTGTTTTAGTCAGAAATTCAAAGTCATCATTGTTCGGGCATACTACGTTTACCCAGCTATTAGGAAGCCATTGTGCTTTTTCCACAAAGCCGGCCTCACAATAAAGATACGTTCTCATCTTATTGTCTCCTTTCGTTTGTTTAGCACGAGCAGAGACATCAGATTTCAATGACTCTGTTCGCTTTAATTAATACTAGTTGTGCACGTTCGCGGGTTTGAATCGTCCATATTTCTATGATTTTAATGTAAAAGCGGTGCAAAGGTACGGAAAATCAAGCTGGCTTCCATTCTTTTGCACCGTTTTTTTCGAATTTCTACTGTTTGCAGTCCGCACTTACTCTGCGTGCTGCTCTGTTTCCGAAGGTTCGGAAGTACCGAAACGTTTCTTCAGATATTGTCCGATGCTGTAACTACTTAATTTTTCATTGGAGATACTGCCGTCTTTCTCTACGAGTTCGTAATGAGGAATGCCGTTGAAATGGAAAAGTTGGCGGAGGTAATTATATTCCGTTCCGGTGACATAATAACTTGCTTCTCCTTTCAGATGCTTTTCGACATATTGTTTGTAAGCTCCTGCCGGAGATTCTCTTTCTCCGGTGATATAAATAAACTGGAACTCCGGATGATCTTTGTACTTCTTGCGTAAGTCTGCTGTTGCTTCTATTCCGCTACGGCAAGGCCCGCAGCTAGTGGCCCAAAAGTCAACAAAGAGTACTTTGCCCGGATGATTCTTGATGATATTGCGGAAAATGTCGGTTGCTTTGCCTTCCGGGAGTTGGTATGATTTAGCATCTTCCGAAGGATAAGCATTTTCAAACAATTGTTCAGTTTCGGCAACTAAGAAGGGGGCAGTAAATTCTTGCTTGAGGCTGTCTATATATTCACGGGCAATTGTTTTTGTTTTTATATTTTGTAGGTCATAAGTGAGACGGCGTACTTTGGCTATTTGCCAGAGCAGAGGATTGGGAGTATTGCATAGCCGGGCGATAATGGCATTTTTCTTCTCTTCATATTTCTGTTCCATTGCTATGCTGGCCCTATCTTCTTCTTGCTGTGACTTTTCTTTTTGAGAAGGTTTCTGTTTATTGATATAGTCCATGTATTCTTTTACCAGTTTTTCTTCTTGTTTAAATAGAGCACTGGTCTTCCTGTCATCTTCTTGAAGTTCTGCAAGCGTTATTTTTATTTCTTGTCCGGCAAGTTTTTCCTGTTTTTGCCTTATCGCTTCTTGTTCAGCATTAAGTTTCACTCCTTTTTCTTTCAGGAATGTCAAGAGAGGTTTTTCTGGGTAAGTAAAAGGAATCTCCACCGATCCTTCGACTTCGTCCGAATAAGCTTTTCGGAGGGGAGCCATAAATTCAAAGCGATTGGTGAAGACGTCCGCTTTCTCATCTGCGAGAATTGTTTTATCGTCAAGTGGCATCTCTTTTAGGAAATCGTAATACGAATCATCTTCCTTTACTTTCAAGGCTTGATTGGCCGTATCTTGTTTGGCATAATAATCCCTGCTCATTGCAAAATCGAAGAATGCATTTCCTGTTTGCAGTTTTACCTTGTTTTTAATCAGGCAAACTGCCTTCAGGGAGGGGTGGTAGACCCGGCATACGGAATCGGCAATATGTTTCCATTGTGCGATGATAGGTCTCATGTGTTCCTTGTATTGGTTGGGAGTAAGTGTCTTTTGTGATTTGGATAAATCTTCGTACCGATAAGGAATAGACTTGCTAAAATCGGATAGTATATAGGAGAAGGGAGCTGTCGGTCCCATATATGCTATATTGTTAATCGGAAAATAATGATCGCGTGCACGGCTTCGAGCCATGATTGCTTCCCAGTCAATGTACATGGTGAGAGTTTGTCCAGGCTCAATATAGAATGGAATCCAGTTATTGTTGAGGGTTAATGATTGCTCTACCGGATGATGAATAACGAACTTGCATGTAAAACTTCCGTCTTTATCAATTTGCACAACAGTAGGATAATCTTCACGGGTGAGTTCATTTGATAGATAAACAAGTCCTGTCTCGAATCCCAAACGCGGGTCGTAGCCATCGATATATCCTTGCAGACAGGCGGTATCTTTACGGAAGAACTGTTGAAAACCATTGTCCGGCTCTATTGTGCTTATGGCAGCCTTTTGGCGGGTATACGATAATTCATTTGTTTGGTCTGTTTTTATAATACAGTTGCCACTCTTTTGCGGGGTTATCAACAATGTACGGATAGTCCCATTTTGTTTGTCTTTAACGGTCATCTCAATTCGTTTCCCTTTCTTGCGGATACTTTCATTGGTGTATATCCGATTATTCATGATCGTGATTGAATCGTAAATTCCGTATTCCCACTGACCGGAGCCGTCTGTCTTGAACCAGTTACCCTTGACGGCAGCTAGTGGAGGAGTATTCTTTCCTTTCTGCGGAATCAAGGAAATATCGTATGTATTCCCTTCATAATTAGTCGGGCTGAGAAGGTGGATCGTTTGAGTTTCTTCAGGCAGGGGTTCGAAAATAAGCACGTAGTCTTTTTCACCGGAATCAGGCATATATACTTCTTTATTGATTTCGATACCTTCTGCACCTTTAAACTTATATTTCTTTCCGGTGGTTGCATCTTCCAGGTAACTTGTTCCTTTTTCTTTAATCCACCAGTGCGGACGAAAAATAGCATGTATGTATACTCGTGTACTTTCTGGAGTACGTTCTATGCGGGTAATGTTGGAGATACTTCCCGAACGGGCTTTGAAAGGAGGATTGTCGATTGTTTGTGCACTTAGTATGCCTGATAATACAAGTAAAATGCAGAATAAGGTTGCTTTCATAATAATAGTTTTTTGATGAACGTGTTTAATACTATCCTTACAAAGTAAGGAAAATATCCATAGCCTTGTATTCTTTTACTCTGCAACTTAACATAGATTAAACGTTCAGGTAATCATCTTTTTTGTACCTTTGCAGCCGGAAAATCAGAGTGATAATTTAAATATTGAAATATTATGAGTAAGAAAGCCCTTTTAATGATCCTCGACGGTTGGGGATTAGGCGACCAAAAGAAAGACGACGTAATCTTCAACACTCCCACTCCTTATTGGGATTATCTGATGAATACTTACCCTCATTCCCAGCTTCAGGCAAGCGGTGAAAACGTAGGTTTGCCCGACGGACAAATGGGTAACTCGGAAGTCGGTCACTTGAATATCGGTGCCGGACGTGTGGTTTATCAGGATTTAGTAAAAATCAACCGTGCTTGCGCTGATAATAGTATTCTGAAGAATCCTGAGATTGTCGCTGCTTTTTCTTATGCAAAAGAAAATGGAAAGAATGTTCACTTTATGGGGCTGACTTCTAACGGTGGCGTACATAGCTCACTCGTTCATCTCTTCAAACTTTGCGACATCGCTAAAGAATATAATATCGACAATACATTCATCCACTGCTTTATGGACGGTCGTGATACTGATCCGAAGAGCGGTAAAGGTTTTATCGAGGAACTATCTGCGCACTGTGAAAAGTCAGCAGGAAAGATTGCTTCAATCATCGGCCGTTATTATGCTATGGACCGTGACAAACGTTGGGAACGTGTGAAAGAAGCCTATGATTTGTTAGTAAAAGGTGAAGGTAAGAAAGCTGCCGATATGGTTCAGGCAATGCAGGAATCTTATGATGAAGGCGTGACAGACGAATTTATCAAACCGATTGTAAATGCTAATTTCGACGGAACAATCAAAGAAGGAGATGTAGTAATCTTCTTCAACTACCGTAACGACCGTGCGAAAGAGTTGACAGTAGTATTGACTCAACAAGATATGCCGGAAGCTGGTATGCGTACAATCCCGGGACTGCAATATTACTGTATGACTCCGTATGACGCTTCTTTCAAAGGTGTACACATCTTATTCGATAAAGAAAACGTTTCTAATACGTTGGGTGAATACCTTGCTGCTAAGGGACTGAATCAACTCCATATTGCAGAAACAGAAAAGTATGCTCACGTAACATTCTTCTTCAACGGTGGCCGTGAAACTCCGTACGATAACGAAGACCGTATTCTTGTTCCGTCTCCGAAAGTTGCTACTTACGACTTGAAGCCGGAAATGAGCGCTTACGAAGTAAAAGACAAACTGGTGGCTGCTATCAATGAAAACAAATATGACTTCATCGTAGTAAACTTTGCTAACGGTGATATGGTAGGTCATACCGGCATTTACGAAGCAATCGAAAAAGCTGTTGTTGCTGTTGATGCTTGTGTGAAAGATGTAATCGAAGCCGCTAAAGCACGGGATTACGAAGCAATCATTATCGCTGACCATGGTAATGCTGACCATGCTTTGAATGAAGACGGTACTCCGAATACTGCCCACTCTTTGAATCCGGTTCCTTGTGTTTACGTAACAGAAAACAAAGCTGCGAAAGTAGAAGATGGCCGTCTGGCAGACGTTGCTCCAACTATCCTGAAGATTATGGGACTGGAAGCTCCGGCTGAAATGAACGGGAATGTTTTGATTAAGTAATTTAGATTTCTATAACTGGGAGGGCGGAGTAGAACTCCGCCCTTTTTGTCTCACATAAGTTTTATGATTCAGATTAATGATGTAGTTGTATCGCTTGATGTACTTCAGGAGAAATTTCTTTGTAACTTGGATGCCTGTAAAGGTGAATGTTGCATTGAGGGAGATGCCGGAGCACCGGTAGAATTGGATGAAGTGATGAAACTGGAGGAAGTGTTGCCGGTTATCTGGGATGAACTGGCTCCGGAAGCGCGTGCGGTGATAGAAAAGCAGGGGGTGGTATATACTGACCAGGAAGGAGACTTGGTAACTTCTATTGTAAATAACAAAGACTGTGTCTTTACTTGTTATGACGAGAAAGGATGTTGCTACTGTGCTATTGAAAAAGCTTTCCGGGAAGGAAAAACAGATTTCTATAAACCGATATCATGTCATCTTTATCCTATTCGCATTGGAGATTACGGACCTTATAAAGCGGTGAATTATCATCGTTGGGATGTATGCAAGGCTGCGGTTCTGTTAGGAAAAAAAGAGAATGTCCCTGTCTATAAATTTCTGAAAGAACCTTTGATTCGTAAATTCGGTGAAGAATGGTACAAAGAACTTGAAGCTGTTGCCGAAGAATTGAAAAAGCAACATTTTATCTAAACTTCCTATTTCTTACGTGTGCCAAATACCTGATACAGCAAGATGCATAGTGCTACGGCCATTACACATACTGGTGCTATCCATGCTTCCGGATGAATGATGACCAGAAAGATGCAGGTAACGATAACGCACAATGTCAGGACAATAAGAAATAGTCTGATCTTTGCGAATAACGGGTTAGTAGTTTTCATCTTCATAGCTACTGTTTTCTATGTTTTTTTGCAATATAGTGATTTAGCACTGAAAATGTTACTGTCTTTAGTCTTTATTAAGATATGGATAAAGAAAAACGCCGATCGAAGAATGCTCCTTCTTCATCGGCGTTTCCTCGTTGTAAGATGTGAGGTTGGTTTATAAAAACGTAAAATTAATATTATGTATCGATATTCGCATACGTTGCGTTTTCTTCAATAAACTCTCGGCGTGGTCCTACGTCTTCACCCATTAACATAGAGAAGATGTAGTCAGCTTCTGCAGCGTTATCGATATTCACTTGTTTCAGCATACGGTTTTCAGGGTCCATAGTTGTTTCCCACAACTGTTGGGCATTCATTTCACCCAAACCTTTGTAACGTTGTGTATGGATTGCATTTTCCGAACCGCCGCCGTAAGTATCAATAAACTTCTGGCGTTGTGCATCTGTCCAGCAATATTCTTCTACTTTACCCTTTTTGCAGAGATAGAGCGGGGGAGTAGCGATGTACAGATAACCGTTTTGAATGATCTGCGGCATATAGCGGAAGAAGAACGTCATAATCAGTGTGTCGATGTGAGAACCATCGACATCGGCATCGGTCATGATGATAATCTTGTGGTAACGCAGTTTTTCAATATTGGCCTCTTTACTGTCATCCTCGGTTCCGATAGTGACACCCAATGCGGTATAGATGTTACGGATTTCGTCACTTTCCAGCGCTTTGTGATACATCGCTTTCTCAACATTCAGAATCTTACCGCGAAGCGGAAGGATTGCCTGGAACATACGGTTACGTCCTTGCTTGGCGGTACCACCTGCCGAATCACCCTCGACGAGGAATAACTCGCATTTTGACGGATCTTTATCCGAACAGTCTGCCAGCTTACCCGGCAAACCACCACCGGACATCGGAGATTTACGTTGTACCATTTCACGGGCTTTTCTTGCTGCGTGGCGTGCTGTAGCAGCCAGGATCACTTTGTCTACAATCGTTTTTGCTTCCTTCGGATGTTCTTCCAGGTAGTATGACAAAACTTCACCTACGGCCTGGTCTACGGCACCCATGACTTCGTTGTTACCCAACTTCGTTTTCGTTTGTCCCTCAAACTGAGGTTCAGCTACTTTTACGGAAATAACAGCAGTTAGACCTTCGCGGAAGTCGTCTCCCGAGATTTCTACTTTTACCTTTTCCAACATCTTGCTGTCTTCGGCATATTTTTTCAGTGTACGGGTCAGTGCACGGCGGAAACCGGCGAGGTGCGTACCACCTTCAATCGTATTGATATTATTAACGTAAGAGTGAACGTTTTCCGAGAACCCTGTATTGTACATGATTGCTACTTCAATGGGGATTCCCTGTTTTTCGGAGTTCAGGTAAATCACGTCATTAATCAAGTGTTCGCGTGAAGACTCGATGAAACGTACAAATTCTCTCAGTCCTTCTTCCGAATAGAACTGTTCACTTTTGAAGCTACCGTCCTCATTCACTACCCGGCGATCTGTCAGCGTGATACGCAGGCCGGCGTTCAAGTAAGCCAGCTCGCGTAGTCGTGAAGCCAAGATCTTGTAATCATATACCGTTTCTGTAAAAATGGTATCATCCGGCCAAAACTGCTGGCGGGTTCCCGTAATGTCGGCAGTACCGACTTCCTTTACCGAATATAGCGGTTTGCCTATTTCATATTCCTGCTGGTAGATCTTACCGTTGCGGAATACTTGCGTAGTCATGTGAGTAGACAGCGCGTTTACACAAGACATACCTACACCGTGCAAACCTCCGGATACTTTATAGGAACCTTTGTCGAATTTACCTCCGGCGTGTAGGACGGTCATTGCTACTTCCAGTGCCGACTTCTTTTCTTTTTCATGATAGTCGACCGGAATACCGCGTCCGTTGTCCTGTACTGTGATTGAATTGTCTTCGTTGATCGTTACTTCGATATGGTCGCAATAGCCGGCCAAAGCTTCGTCGATAGAGTTGTCAACGATTTCGTATACCAAATGGTGAAGTCCCTTTATACTGATGTCACCGATGTACATCGCAGGGCGTTTTCTCACTGCTTCAAGACCTTCCAATACTTGGATACTATCCGCAGAATAAGACCCGTTATTGGGAGTGATTTGTTCTTCGCTCATAATTGCCTTTCTAACTTTAATAACAGAGCAAATATAGTGAAATTTGTCGACTTGGCGAAGAATAAACCGTGAAAAATGAAGAATGAAAGTGGATTCTGTACTTTTACGATAGACTTGATAGTCAAGTGTCTATACACAGTAAAGGCCGAACTTAAAAGTTCAGCCTGATGCTATATAGAATTGTTAAATTCCTATGTATTAAGCGAGCTTGTTGATATAAAGAGCGAGCTTAGATTTCAGATTGTTAGCTTTATTTTTGTGAATAATGTTCACTTTAGCCAACTTATCCAACATCTTTGTAATGCCCGGATACATTGCAACTGCTTCAGCTTTGTCTGTAGTTGCGCGAAGCTTTCTAACAGCATTTCTCATGGTCTTACCATAGTATCTGTTATGAAGTCTTCTAGTCTCTTCTTGTCTGATTCTTTTCAGTGATGATTTATGATTTGCCATTTCGACTAATCTATTTTTTAGTTCTTTATTCTTTTTACTTGTAGCCCGTGGGGGAATCGAACCCCCCTTTCAAGAATGAAAATCTTGCGTCCTAACCGATAGACGAACGGGCCATCCTGTTGTTGCATTTCTGCATTTTGCTTTCTCGAATCAGTGTTTGTTTCTCGATTGCGGATGCAAAGGTAGGAACTTTTTTGAAACTGACAAACTATTCATTAAATTTTTTTCGATAAAATAGTCGTTTTTTTCTCTTGATGTTTTGTTTTATATTGAAAATCAGTGGAATAAATGGCAGATTTTTTTGTGAGAAAATGTACGCTCTCTTAAAAATACCGGGAAGTATATATACTTGTATACCTTAATATATAGGAAAGTTTATTTCCGATTTAAATCGCGAACTTGTTTTTTCTTTGTAAGAATGTAATCCGGTTTAAAAAAGAAATCTGCAAAGTCATAAAAATGCAGTTTTTTATGTTTCTCTTTGTAACTAAATGATTATTTTGACGACTAACGGGACAAATGCTAAGAACGATGAATGACAATAAAGAATTTATAGATATGCTATTGCAGAACAAACGTATCATTTATAAGATATGTTTTATGTATGCGAGGGACAATGATGATATTAATGATTTGTATCAGGATGTCGTTCTTAGTTTGTGGAAGAGCTTTCGGAACTTTAAAGGTCATAGTAGCGTGAGCACATGGATATATCGGATTACACTCAACACTTGCATCACAAACCTGCGGAAAAAGAAGAATTATGATTATGTACCATTGAAACAAGACATAGATATACTGGATGATTGCGAACATGACGAATGCATGAAACATCTGTATCAGCTTATACATCAATTAGATAATGTAGATAAGATGTATATTATGCTTTGGTTGGATGAAAAAAGTTATGATGAAATAGCGGAAATAGTAGGAGTGGGTCGCAATAATGTGGCCATCCGTATTCATCGTATTAAAGAGAAACTGAAAAAGATGTCGAACCGATAAATAGAATATAATATGGAATTTGATGAACTAAAAAAGGCATGGGGACAATTTAATGATAAGATCAATTGTCAGGAAGTTGTCGAAAGGCAGCAAGTTGAAGAAATGCTCGCAAAGAAGAGAATGACCAGCTATAACCGGTTATTATGGTATGAACGGATCTCTCTGGGGATTCTGTTTTTTTTGTTTTTGAATGTTTTAGTTTACATTCTGATTGACCCCTTTTTCCTGGCCATGTCGAATATAGTATTCTTTATTGCAATCTCGGTACCCTTCGGGATAAATCTGTTTCAGTATTATAAACTCAAACAAGCAGGATGCATGAAATATGATTTGGAACGCCAGATTCTTCATGTTTTGCAGTATAAATCATCGCTTTATTGGGGATACATCAGTACTTATGTTGCTTTTGTTCCGTTCCTTGCCTGGTCCATCATTTATGCTACTCTTGTACGGGGATGTATTATTGTGGGTATTGTGTTGTTGCTGGTCATTCTTGATATCTTTGTATTCCGGCATTTATATCGGAAAGTGGGACAACTCCTTGAAGCGAATAAAGAATTGAGAAGGCTGGAAGATATGATACAAAATAACTGATTGAATAGCTTATGTTCCTATTTACTAACTATTTCCGATAATCACTCTAAATTAAATATATTATGAGAACTATTTTATTTATCTCTTTTTTGTTGCTTCTTTGGTGCGGCTTTTCTTCATTTGAGAGTACTTCTGTCCGTCCTAACGGCTGGTATTATGTGATTGATATGGAGCATGACAGTTTGTCGGCAGACCCGATTGTGACAGTGAAAGATTTCGCAAGGATAAAACTGGATTCAGTGTCGGACTCGAACGAGGACAATATGGCTTACCGTATTCTCGGAGTATTGGACGACTCTCATAAAACGACTTGGGCTGAAGCGACGGAAAAGTCAATAGGCAAGCATATCGGATTCTTATTCAATGGTGTCATTCTTACAGCTCCTTATGTGAATTGTAAGATAGAGAGTGGCAAATTCTTTATTGCTACGGATAAGGCCTACGATATGAAACTGCTTTATCAACAGATTCTTCAGGAAGCCGGATGTAAAAGTGAGTTCGGCTTTACAGATGAAGTAGGCCAAGGAGAATCTACATTCACTTTCTGGCTCATAAGAGGGGGGCTCATTGGTTTACTTCTGGTTATTATGTGTTTTGGATTCTTAAAAGTACGGAAGATTAAAAAGACTGTTTCAGGATGAAATAGGGCATTGGTCGCATTTTTTTTGTAGTTTTGCTACCGGATTGAAATATGCAAGTATATGCTGCAAAAGACAAAAGGAATAGTTCTTCATACGCTCAAATATAATGATACTTCTATCATTGTAGATATGTATACGGAGTTGTCCGGAAGGGCTTCGTTTCTTGTCGCAGTACCTCGTTCGCGAAAGGCGGCAGTGAAGTCTGTTCTGTTCCAACCGTTGTCTTTCATTGAGTTCGAGGCCGATTATCGTCCGAATGCGACACTTTATCGCATCAAGGAGGCGAAATCTTTTTATCCCTTTTCTTCTATTCCCTATGACCCGTATAAATCTTCAATGGCACTTTTCTTGTCAGAGTTCCTCTATCGGGCAGTTCGGGAGGAGGCAGAGAATCGTCCTTTGTTCGCTTATTTGCAACATTCAATTATTTGGCTGGATGAGTGTGGGGGAGGTTTTGCCAATTTTCATCTGGTGTTTTTGATGAGACTTTCCCGCTTTTTGGGGCTTTACCCTAATTTGGAAGACTACCATACAGGCGATTATTTTGATTTGCTGAATGCCTGTTTCACTTCCATTCGTCCCCAACTGCATTCTTCCTATATTAATCCTGAGGAGGCAGGGCGACTCCGCCAGTTGATGCGCATGAATTATGAAACAATGCATCTTTTCGGCATGAGTCGTGCGGAACGTGCTCGTTGCCTGACCATTATGAATGACTATTATCGCTTGCATCTGCCGGATTTCCCGGCTTTGAAATCACTGGAAGTATTGAAAGAATTGTTTGATTAGATTTGTTATTCGCTTGTTGTATGTAACTTTAGTTATATTTTTACATGGGTTAAAGCCATTGAGTTCTAAAAATATATATTACTTTTGTCCTCAATGTAATGACTAGAGCTAAACAACATGAAGATATTCATAAACTTAACGGAATATATTCTTATTCTATTGGTGTTTTATGGTTGTAACGGTGATGTATTTGTTGACGATTTCCGGTCTGCCGATTCCGAACTGACTTTGGATGGCAATGGCGACACCAAAATCATTCGGTTTGCTTCTTCCAATTGGGACGTATTGGGAGTGTATACGTATGATGAAGGTTTTACCTATTCGTATGCAGTGTATGATGCGGGTGGTGATCTGATAACAACGGACCAATTTCCATATCTTAAAGGACAGGGCAAGATTGTGTGCAATGAGGAATTGATCGGTTTCACTATCGAACGTAGTAATCCCCGGGAACTGAAGATTGCAGTAGAAGAGAATGCCCGTTCTACTCATTTTCAATTCAAACTCACGGTGAGCAACGAATATGAGTCTCAGGAGATATACGTTGATATTTCACCATCGGACAGGTATGTGATTGATCATATCACTTATTATTCTTTAGACGAGGATTCTTATGAGAAAAGAATCGAAGCAAAAAGGAGTTTTGTGCAACCTAATGGCTGGGGTATTGACTATCCGTGTTTACTGTCTCCTTACGAGAATGTTTATCATGAAGTGATGTTCAGAAGCGACATGCCGGAACTTTTTCAACTATTGGGAGAAAGTAACCTGACAGTAGAGATACCAAGCGTAGAAAACGGTCATTTGCAGATGAACGGTAAACAGGTGCGATATACTTCCAAGCAGCAAACATTACCTTTTTCCAATACGGAACAGATAGAAGTCTCTATTCCACCTTATACGACCCAGCGTATCACTGTGCTGATAGAGTATTACTGGTTTGAAACTAGATACGCCCTCTATGCTGTTCACCCAAAGACCGGGAAACGGCGGACCATAAACGGCACGTTGCAAAGTAAAATGCCTGCTGCATATTACATAACACGAGAAAATATCAAATGACTAAAGATATGAATACCGGACGGTTACTATACATTATTTGTCTGTTGACGATTTCTGTAGTTGGCGGGAATCTGAAGGCTCAGACAATTGTGAAGCATCAGATTGGTTTTGATATTCGTCCGGGGTATGTAGCTCCGACAAACAGCTTTCTGGAAGGAGATAATGCACGGCAGAAGACCATTGACCAGTCACTTTCCCTACATCTGAAGTATGCTTTCCGGTTCAATAAAGATTCCCGATTAGGCCGGCTGTACCCCCATGCCTATCAGGGGATAGGTGTATCTTATAATACCTTCCACTCTCCCGCTGAACTTGGAAATCCGGTGGTGGTATATGCTTTTCAGGGGGCACCTATTGTACAACTTTCGCCTCTCTTGTCATTTGATTACGAGTGGAATTTCGGTGCTTCTTTCGGTTGGAAGAAATATGACGGGCTATATAATCCGCAGAATGAGGTTATCGGTTCTAAAATCAATGCATACATCAATCTGGGGTTTATCTTGAACTGGCAGCTTCATCCGCAATGGAAATTGGCCGCAGGTGTGGACTTCACACATTTTTCTAACGGAAACACGCATTATCCTAATGGTGGACTCAATGTGATCGGTGGGAGAGTCGGCATTGTACGCACCTTTGGAGATGCGGATGAGACACTCGGAACAGTATCCCCCAAGCGGGTATTTATAAAGCCGCATGTCAGTTATGATCTGGTAATATACGGTGCCACTCGTAAGAGGGGATTCGTAAAGGACAATATACCGAGTCTGGTTCCCGGTTCGTTTGGTATTGCAGGTCTCAACTTTGCTCCAATGTATAACTTCAACAACTATTTTCGGGCGGGCCTTTCTGTGGATGCGCAGTATGACGAGAGTGCCAATATCAAAGATTATAAATTGGAAGGAAGTTATTCGGGCGATTTAAAGTTTCATCGTCCTCCTTTTCGTGAGCAATTTGCAGTGGGGTTGTCCCTCCGTGCAGAACTGGTAATGCCCATTTTCTCAATCAATGCCGGGCTAGGACGGAATCTGGTATGCCATGGAGATGATACGCAGGGATTCTACCAGATTCTAGCTCTCAAAACTTATGTCACACGCCACTTGTTCCTGCACGTTGGATACCAGTTGAGCAAGTTTAAGGATCCCAACAATCTGATGCTGGGGCTTGGATATCGGTTCCATGACAAAAGATGAAAGGCTGTATTGTTTTCATATAGCTTCTTTAATTCTATTATTTCAGAAGTTGATAAGGCTTTGATATTCTAGTCATCTATAAAACAAACAGTGCATCCGTTCCTCTCTTGGAATGGATGCACTTAATACAAACAAAACAAACAATGAATAAAACGGTTTCTCAAAGATTATGCCGTTTTATTTGAGTGGGAATATTTATATGCTATGAGGGCAAAAGCCCGCTTGGGTACTTCACAGTAGCCTTTTTTACATCTCACCTATATTATGTTGTATAAATACTTATTTCTTAATTTTCTATGATCCTAGTTCAGAATCATTCAGACGTATAATCCAGTCGTTTACTTTCATTGTTGGAATCCTCGGAATCCCCGTGTCCGATGATTGTATAAAGAACATGAGTGTGTAAGAATCTTCTCGGTCAAGATATTCTTGATCACTTATGTCACCTATGTTATTAGGATAATTTTTTGATAACAATAAATATTGGGTGAGTGGTAGGTGCAGAATAGTTTTCCCGCTTGGTGTATGTTTTATTGATAATGTTGTGTCGTCTCCCTTCATGATGCGCAGTGTATTTAATCTGGCGTGAATGATGGGGATTTGTTCGGAAGTCAGAGACAGTTCCTGTCGATATGGAAGATAACAGGTCGGAGTTGTGCCGACAGGAGTATTTGTATAGTCTATTACACCGTTGGTGGATTCTAGGGTGAAAGCGAAGTCCTCTTGTCGTAGAGGAAGATTGTTCTCATCCTGTAGGATACACGAGAAGTAATTCGTATTTTTCACTAGTCCGGCAGTGATGACCTGATATTCTTCACTGATAGTAATATTTTCAAGGCTACTGTGAAAGAGTGCATTCAGTTTCCTGTTAAACTGATTCTTATTGTCACATGCCAGCGATATATTCAGAGATTTCCGTTCAGTTTGTCCAGCCTTGAGATTCGGGAGCTGATACTGGTAGCCGGATATCCCTCCCCATATAAGCAGGTGATAAGTTTCTTCGGGAAACGGTAGTCTTACCATGCAGTAGCCTTGATGTAATGTTATACTGTCTACGTCCAATCGATCCACATACTTGTCATTCTTGTCGAAGGCAAGAATGGTAATGTCGCCTACCTGCGTAGATGCAGCGTCCACGTTCAGGATATTATAGGTATATGATATCTTTAACCAAGTTCCTGTAGGACAGTCTGATAAATCGTCATTCACCCAATCACAGGACGAGAACAACGCGACAATGCAGATAATATGTAGTAGAAATGAACGCATTTATGATGATTTTAATTCAGTTGGCCGGTACTACTTATTCAAGTTCTACATCTTGATTACGTACGGCCCATGGAAAAACATTGATATTGATGTCCAGTTCGGCCTTATATTCGTCCGGTTGTTCCGGCTCAATGTAAGGATCTCCACTACCGAGTCCTGCCACTTTACTGATAGACAGACGATATATATTATTACGAACAATACCGAATTCCATTACACCCATTTCTGTAGATTCATAATTATCCTCGTGCTTGATCCAGTAGTTGTAGTAACATGAGTAGTTTTCTGTTTTCTGGAAACGTTTGATACTGTATTTGGCAAGAGTCTCTGTGTCCGAATCGTCTGTGACATCTGACGGTAAGTTATTCAGAACCTGTTTACGTATTGCATCTACACTGATGTAGAAGTTATAATTGAAATAGAACATCTTGGTAGGCCAGTTGGACGGATTGTTTATATTGGTACCATTTTCGTCGAAAACGCGGTTAGTGGCGATGTCCATGTTGGCTTTGAACATTACTCCGGTACTGTATGCATTCAATTGTGCATCAACGAACATACAGTTCTCCAGACAGTAAATGTATGACCAGCTATTGGCTGGTGCCATACCTGCCCAGTTATTGTCGTTGATGTCAGTATCTACTAATGCTTGTGCGAAGAAACCGTCGGCATTTGTGAAATCTTTGGCACCTTCCACTGTTTTCTTGAAGAAATAAGGATCGATTAGATAACCGTTGACATCGGGAATGTCACCAAAGTTTTCTTCCGTATACGAAGCCGGCTCCTGAAAGCTATTCAATGTGGCTGTGTGGCGGAATGTGTAGAATTTAGTTGCCAGATTCAACATTCTGAATGTGTTGAGTTTTATGGTACAATACACCTCTCCGTTGGGATCTTTCAGGGGAAAAGTCTCTTGTTTTTGAGTTAGTTCGATTTTGGCAACGGCACGCTCAAGACTGATAGATACATTGGTTATCTTGTCCGAATCAGTAGGCTTTCTTATCTCTATGTTCAGGTTGGCTGCACCACGGTTTGTCATAACAAAGCCCTCTGTGGGTACATTTGGAATCTTTCCTGTACTGTACGTTACTTCATCGACAGCATTTAAGAAATCGTCTTGCATGGTGATTTCTTTGTTGATTGCTTTCCCGTTGGCAATGGCAAAGATATTGTATGTACCCGGATTTACGGTAATTCTGTCAGCGGTATACTGTATATTTCTCCCTTCTCCTTTGACCTGTCTGATGTTCTTCAGTTCTTGTTGGTCTTTCAGACTTTTAGTAGTCGAATCGAACAGATAGACTGTCAGACTTTTTACTGCATATTCATCCTTTGAGCCAGTCTCTGTCACGCCTGATGATTCGGCGCTGCGAGTGTGGTTTTCATTGGGGATTTCAAAGAATAGGGCAAGATTGCCGTTTGAATCCGTGTGGCTCTCATCGGAAAAAGCTACATCTGCATCATTGATGCAACTGTACTGTGTGACTGCTGCCATAAACAACAGTGACATTAGTTGTGTGAATCTTTTCATTTTGTTTTGAGTTTAATTGAATAATTATTCTACTTCTAAAATCTGTTTTAAGTTATCGTCGGCTTGTAACAGTCCTGCGTCTTTCGACTGCCGGAATAGTGCCTCTGCTTCTTTATAGTTGCCTTGCAGGAAACATAAGACACCTTTGGCCAGCGTCGTTTCCGGTAATGGCGGAGCTTTTTCGAGAAAGACGGCTGCGGTTTTTGTGTCTTTTTGTATCAATGCTATACAGGCAGCATTCAGATTGGCCGTAGGATTGTCCGGAAACAATTGTACGGCAGTCATAAAAATCTTGTTGTAAGTTGCACTTCCTGGTGTATATGTGAGTGCGAGACGAAACATCTCTTCCAAACTGAGATTTTTAGGATTTGTATCGAATACTACTTGTGATTCTTCTATTGTAAACGGACGTACGTGGTACTCGACGGTATAGTCGGAATGTCTCAGTATGACAAACCAGTGTTTCAATACAAAACGGTAGAATGCCGGAAACCTCATTCTTATTATTTCTTCTTTACGGTCGGGATGCATATTGCTTGTCACAATTTTCATGATAGCTTCTTTGTCTTGAAAAGTTGTGTCGCTAAGAAGTGCCTCAAAACCCTCCCAGTCTTCAGGTGTATAGGTCGTATGTATGTATTTGCCGTCGAATGGATATAGTTGGGATACATATTCCTTCAAGGTCCGGGTACGTTCGCGAGCCAGTCGCTCGTTTAGTTGAAGCGGACCGTCGGGTGATGCATATCCATGAATGCTGATGCGTGTGATGCTTACATTGCTGTCGTTTTTTACAGTGTTGATTGTTTCAATGATCTTATTCAGTTCTATTACGTTATTGCTGAATTCTTTATGAATAGCAGTTACATTGACCGGAAAATCAATGAATGCGGAACCTTTTTCCGTTCTGATCTTTGATGTTTCAACTTGTGGGGTCAGGAAGGCAAGTTGCGGAACGAATGTAGGCCGTGGATGTAAACGGGCAATGCAGATGAAATCTTCCGCGTCGGGAATGCCACAGCCGCAACTCTTCTCTATTAGCGAGAGGGTAGCCTGATTCATCCATTGCTCGAATGGAACGGATTGCAAATAATGCATCGTCTGCTTATTCCCGTTTTTCCTTTGTAATGCTTGGGCAGACTTTTCTTTTTTACTTGTCTCCCGTAGGAAAACAATATGTTGTTTCCGGCTGTTGATATAAATCGGAGGCAGTTCCAACCGATGTTCCAAAGTATCGCAGACAATAGGAACCAGTACCATTGATTCATTGGACGAGAGATCCCGTGTGATATCTATTGAAATAGAAACCACCAGTTCTTTCCCCGCCTTATACAAACTGGAGGAAGTTGTACGAATAGTTCCTGTCTCTTTCGTTACAACCGTTTGAGCCTGTATCGAAAGGGATAGAATAATCGTAATAATAAAAGAACCTCCTGTTTTCATACTTGTAGTAAACTATATTTTTTCATTTTTATGTGATAATATCACCAAGGGTAGATATAGGAGATTACTCCATATCGTTGTAATTCTTCCAATATTTTTATATCTTTCTTATTCTTGCTCATTCCACCATGTCCCAACTGATAGACTTTCCATGGGGTAGTATGGAATTTGCGTGCTATCCGAAAATAAATCTTTCTTCGTTTTGAAAACCAAACTTTCCATATACTTCTCATACTGTTCTTCTCTTTAAAATAGATAAACTAAGCTTACAGAGGCTTTGCTGGGCCCTATATAATGATACTGTCCTTTATTGCGTAGTCCTGCACATTTCCTGACACAATTATACTGCTTGTAACGGATGAAATCATATCCAACTCCGAGACTCGTTTCTACGTTCCAGTGATCATTTAGCATCCAGTGGTATCCGCAACTGATGCCACCCCCGATGAGCCAGCCCTCGTACCGATATTTCTTGAGGTCAGCGAATATGCCGAAAGGTAGTTTTTTCCCTCCGACGTTGAATTGCGCTCCATTGAGATACCCTCCCCAGAAAAATCCGTTGAACTTTTGGCAAGTCCAGTATTTATATTCAGGTTGTATCAACCAGTAACGGTTCACGTACATTTCGCTTCGCTTCCATGGCCGTAAGCTTCCGGCCAATTCGACAGTGCTTTTATTCCCTATCCCATAAGAGACTCCGGCTCCGAAGGCTCCGTCTGTTGCCGGAAGCGCATTGAGCCTGACGGCTACTTTCTGTGAATAGCCGTCAAGACAACTAAATAATATGAGTAGGGTTATGAAATATCTCATTGTGTCTGCCGGTTAAGGACGTTTATTGTTCTCAAAAAAAACATTCAGATTATATGCGGCTTCTTCAGAACCTTCAGCTTTGGCTGCTTTCAATATACGGATACCTTCATACGTGTTTCCGGTCATCAATTCATATACTCCCCGGCAACTTTTATAGGCCAGTCCCTCGTGTAGTGCCATTGAAAGGAATTTGCTTGCCGATTTCGTATCTCCCTGTTCAATGGCGGCGGCAGCGGCATTAAGGTTGGCAACGGGATGTACGGGATACAGCTTGACACTGATATTGATAATCTGATAGAATTTCGTTTTATTGTCCGCGTATGACAATGCTACCGTATATAATTCACGGAGCGATAACATCTGCGGATTGATATCAGCCATAATTTTGGCCTCTTCAAGATTGAAGTTCAGTTCTTTTTGATTGCGGATATCTACGTCGTCCGAAGCCGGAGAAATATATGAACCTTTATACTTCAGTTTTTTATTAACCGGAGTAGGCGAAATGGAGGGCATACTATTGGTGGACATCGTCGTGGCAGATATTTCCTGAGCCGGTATATCGGTTGCCGTTACATTGGGTGGAAGCACTGCATATTGTGGTGCGAGAATTAATGTATCTTTTAGAGTCTGTTCGCTTTCCGGTCTGACAATCGTTCTTCTCAGATAGAGCGCGGCATCATTCATCCACTGCTCTGCCGGTAGTGAGGTTTGATAGGCTATGGTACGCGAATTTTCATCATCAATGCCTGTCACAAGGTATGCTGTATTGCTTTCCTTACTGTTTTTCTTTTTACGTAGTATCTGGTTGCGTACATATAATTTTTGTTTCTGTTTACCGTTCAGTTGTATGGCCGGTAATAATATTTTCCGGTCTTGCCCGGTTAGAATGGGGGTCAGTATGACGGCGTTTTTCGGGTTCATGTCCTCTATTTCTACTGATATGTCCATTGATACGAATAATGAGTCTGCCCGTACTCCGAGGAAGTGGGGTTTGATATCCAGCTTGACGTTTTGGGCCGGAAGCAGATTGCATATCAATAAGCTGAGCAGGATGAATGTTTTCGTTTTCATTTTATGCGTTTATTAGGTTGAATTATTGGATGAAATACACGACTGATATCCCTATTTGTGTAAGCCCCCAATAGTTACAGTTTGATTTTTCTATCAGGGGGGCACCTGCGGGTTGTCCGTATCGTTTATAGTTGAGATGGGCATATCCCAGCGATATTCCTGCTTCCATATTCCATTGCGGGCTAATCATCCATTGATAGCCGTAGGAAATCCCGAATCCTGCCAGATTGCCTTGATAACGGTTGTTGGCAATTTGTCGGTTTTCTATGCCCAGCATTTTCCCATTTCCGAATCCCCAAGGGAGCATTCCCCCAAAATTGTATAAGGCGTAGTGAACTTGTAAGCCGATAAAACCTCCTGTAAATGCCTCGTTCAGCCATTTGCGGTATTCCGGTTGCACGAGGAAATGCTTCATCTTTTTGTTTCCACTGAAATTCCATGGGTTGTAATTGACAGAAAGGCTGAAAGTGTGTGTATCGTCACAACGGATTTCTCCTCCTAAATTGAGTGAGGTAGTAAGGTCATAAAGCAGATTGCTTTTGATGGCCAAACTTTGTCCGCAGAGGTTTGCGGGCAGGATGCATAAAGCAAAGACAAAAAGGACGACCAGCTTATGTCTTGTGCTTGTCGTAAATCTCCAACTTTTGCCGGCAGATAGCCACAGATATTTATTGATTTTAGGCTTGTGTGTCATAATTTTTTGTTTATGTGTATCTGTTACTTCTTAGGTAACGGAATTCTGATATTAGGACATGAACGTGCAAAGTAAAAATAGGATAAAGACAGCGGTCTTTTATAAATAAAATATACTTAGCTGCTTTCGGATGGAAAATTGTTCGGTGGTCAGTAATAGAAAGTTGGAACATGAAAAGAAGAATGCTTCATGTTCTTGCCTGTTATTTTATTTTTTCAAAGAAAAAACTAAAATAAAGTATGATTCATTTGGATTGTGAGATTCTTTTTATATATCTTTGTGCCATATTTATATCCGTTACCTAAGAAGTAACAGATAAGGTAAAGTGTTTGTATCTAGAGTGTTATGAGTTAATAATTACTTGCTTTATAAGATTCGATGTAAGAACAATTCAATTTGTTGGCCTCTGTCCTTTCTTTTAATCCGAACCCCTTCAAATAAGTCTGCGTGGTCCTTATGGATTTGTGTCCTAGTGATTCGCTAATCATCTCAATGGAGATTCCTTGATATTTTGCGTTTGTTGCCCAGGAATGTCGTAGAGTATATGAAGTGACGGTTGATTTTAGGCGTAATTCTCTTGACAGGCTTTTCAGTTGATTATTGAACCGGCGGAGTGCAGACTGGTATTCCTTATAAATAGCTTCATCTTTCCGTTGTTTGTCACCTTTCATTATATTAAATAGATAGTCCGGATAATTTTCTTTCGGTGAGTTGTTATTGCGTAACTTATTCATTTCTTGCTTTGATACATCCAGAATTTCGAGGCTCATGGGCGTACCCGTTTTTATGCGGTTGTACCTGAGGATCCCATGTTCTAATGCCGATTTCTCTAAATGTGCGAAGTCTGCGAATGGCATGCCGCAAAATTGAAACATCAGCCGTGCGATGGCTTGTGTCTGCTTCAGGTGCTCGGAGTGAGGAGGCTTATAGAGAAGCGTATGCAATTCGCCGGCAGGTAGTGCTTTCTTTTGGCGTACATCTACACCTGTGTACACATCCCGGAACAGCCGGGGAATGAAGCGGGCAATACCTGCTTCTACGCCACGATTATATATACTGCGTAACATACGCATATACGTCGATACGGTGTTCGGCTTTAGACCGTGTTCATAGAGATACTGTCCGTATCGTCTCAGATTATCGCGGGTGATCTGTCCGAATGCAATGTTGGGAGTAGTGCAAAATTTGGTGAATGAAAGAACCGCGTTTTTATATACGTGCGCTGTCGAAAAGCGGCCTTCTTCTTGTAACTTCCGGATATAGGCTTGGGCACATCCGGTAAACCCTTTTTTATTACCTTTTTGTTTCATAAGCTTGTTTATTTTACATATTAGTCAGAGACTATAACAAAAGTAGTTATCTTTTTTGTTGTTAACACCTATGAAATATCTTCGGATACCATACATTTTTTCTGAAATTTTGTTCCGGATTGATAATGAGGAAAATAAGTTTGTTCGATTATTTTTATCATTATCTCCATAACTAAAAGGAATGGATTCCTTATATTGGTGATTGTTTTAATTTGAGGGATCATAATTGCTACTGTCGGGTTTTGAAACGGCGAATGTCGGTTGGGGCTGTTTAATCAGCCATGCCAAGATTTGTTTCCCGTAGAGAAACACTTTGTTTCACACCGAGAAATATATTGTTTCAAGGCACTAAACATTTTGTTTCAAGCTGCTAAAACAAAGTGTTTCAACGCTCTGAACTAATGCTTTATCCGTATGTCTTTATTGGAAAGGTAAGTGTGGGAGTAGTTTTCCCACTATAAAAAAAGTTGCAGATGTGTGTAAGGTAAAAACATCTTGCACACATCTGCAACGGTATCTTGCACTGGATTATGCTGCTATTAATCAAATAGATAACCCATGATTAGTGTAAGGTGCAAGATAAAACTGAAATAAAATAGTTCTGCTTCAAATTTGGTGGTAAAATTAATTAGGAAAATAATAATTTGATAATCGATTTCTCCTTCCCGAAGGAGGGGAATGGAGATACCACCGACTGGTTAAATTACCACCAAATTTGACGAAGAACCAATAAAATCTCTTGTAAAGAGTGGGAATTTATCCCAAAAGCTCTTTTACTTTGGCAGAAATAGCACGTCCTTCCGCAAGTCCTGCCAATTTTTTGGAGGCAACTCCCATAACTTTGCCCATGTCTTTTCCACTGGTAGCACCTGTCTCGGCAATAATTTCCTTCAGTGCAGCTTCCAGCTCTTCAGCGGTCATTTGTTTCGGAAGGAACTTTTCCATTACAGCGACTTGTGCCAATTCTGTATCTGCAAGGTCTTGACGTCCTTGTCCTATATAAATTTCGGCAGAGTCTTTTCCTTGTTTCACTAGTTTCTGGATGATTTTCAGAGCTGCATCGTCCGTCAATGTATCGTTGGCACCCGGAGCGGTTTTTGCTTCCAAAAAGAACTTCTTTATATTTCTCAAAGTTTCGAGGGCTACTTTGTCTTTCGCCTTCATTGCGTTTTTAATGTCTTCGCTGACCTGATCAAATAAATCCATATCTTTATGTTATAAGTTAATTTAGAAAGTGATAACTCCGTTGTCGTCCATAGCTTCTTCCGTAGCTACTTCCTCTTCGAGGGCGGCTTTTGTCCTGATTTTGGTTAGAGTCGTCTTGTCGCGCTGATAAGTAGGAGAATCTTCTACCATGGCGATGATATCATCGTTATCCAAGTCCTCTGTATTAAAGAGGTAGATGTGGCGGCGTTTGCGTAAGCTCTTGCTGCCGATGCCGCTGGCGCTTTCTCCGTATGCTTTGCGGATACGTTCTTTGTTTTTCTCCTTTTCCTCTTCAAGTTGTAATTGGCGTTCTTCCTCTTCCTGGCTGCGTGCAGCATGCAAGCTATCCATGCCGGGAACGTCTTCTACGCCGAATCCGGTGGCAAGTACGGTAATCTTAACCTTCGTTTCCAATGAATTGTCAATAGCAACCCCCCAGATGACTTCCACACCTTCGCGGAATTTGCTCATGAACTCGTGTATTTCGTTCATCTCCTCCATCATCAACTCGGACGACGGGCAGAAAGAAACGTTCAGCATTACCTTCTTGGCATTGAAAATATCGTTATTGTTGAGCAGCGGAGAGTGCAGGGCGTCGTCGATAGCTTTGGTGACACGATTCTCACCTTCGCCGAATCCGGTACTCATAATTGCCACACCACCATCTTTCAAAATAGTCTTCACATCGGCAAAGTCCAAGTTGACTGTACCACGCATCGTAATAATCTCGGCGATACTCTTGGCAGCAATGGAAAGTGTGTCATCAGCTTTGCCGAAAGCATTCATAAAAGTAAGGTCGGCATATATTTCGCGCAGGCGTTCATTGTTGATAACCAGTAAGGCATCAACATGTTGGGCAATGCGTTCTACGCCGTCCAGTGCCTGAATGATTTTCTTTTCTCCTTCGAAGATGAATGGAATGGTGACAATACCGACCGTTAGAATATCCATTTCCTTCGCGATGCGGGCAATGACGGGGGCGGCTCCGGTTCCGGTTCCTCCTCCCATTCCGGCGGTGATAAATACCATTTTGGTGCCGTCGTTCAATTGGTTGCGGATGTCTTCTATACTTTCTTCGGCGGCGTCGCGTGCCCGTTCGGGACGGTTGCCGGCTCCAAGCCCTTGGGTGATGCTACGGCCCAGTTGCAGTTTCACCGGAACGGGTGATTCCGCCAGTGCCTGATTGTCCGTATTGCAAAGAACGAACGTCACGTCATGTATGCCTTCCCGGTACATGTGGTTTACGGCGTTACCGCCACCACCACCTACACCAATTACTTTAATGATCTTCGGTGAGTCTGTCGGGAAATCGAATTGTACTATCTCGTCCATAATTCTTATAGGTTATTGCTGATTACTAATTATAAATTACAAGCTTCGTTTCGGAGAGTTATTTCATGTCGTCGTCAGAGAATATCTCTTTTGTCAACGAGTCGATCTTGCGCTGAATCCAGCTCGGACCGGCTTCTCTTTTCCTTCTTTCTTTCTCTTCCTTTTCCTTCTGCTTGCGAAGTTTTTCTGCTTCCTTAGCTGCTATCTTGGCCTCTCTTTCTTCTTCCTCTTTCTTGAGCCGGGCGATGCGGGCTTGTTCTTTCAGTTCCTGGTCGTCCTCAAACATATCGACAGTTTTGTGTACTTCCGGTTCCGGTTTCGGAGTTACGGGAGACTGCGGAGCAGCAGTTTCCGTCAGACAACAGTTCTGGTTTCCTTCGAACAGGAGGCCGAACAGTGTGTTCTGCGAACCATCCTTTTTCAGTACGTTGCTTGGAGCATGGACTGTATTACGTGGAAGTTTCGCCATTCTGATCTTTTCTATCTTGCTGCGTTTGCGCAACATTTCGTCCAGATTCTTCAGGTTGGCGGCTCCTCCTGTCATGATGATTCCTGCCAGCAGCTTGTCTTCGTAGCCGGATAGCTGAACCTGATTCCAAACATTGGCAATGATTTCTTCTGCACGGGCTTCGACGATATTGTTGAGGTCGCTTACTTTGATCGTGCGGCTGTCGTCATCCAGTTTGCAGGTAGCTTCTTCCTGATCTTCCTCCTCCTCGTAGAAGGCGTCTCCGTATGCTTTTTTCAGACGTTCCGCTTCTTCTTCCTCCATTTGCAGGGAAGTGATGTCACGGGTGATACTGTTTCCTCCCAACGGTAGTACTGTCAGGAAGCGGAGTATATTGTTTTTATATACAGAGATAGTGGTTGTATCTGCTCCGAAGTCAACGAGCGCACAACCTGAACGACGTTCGCTTTCGGTCAGTACGGCATTGGCAGTTACCAACGGAGCGATCAATTGGTCGGCAATGTCGATTTTCGCCTGTTGGAAGCAGTGCTCCAGATTCTTTCGGACAGAGGTGCGGGCTACGATATTGAGGAAGCGTCCCTCGATGTGGCTACCTACCAGGCCCACCGGATTGGCTTGCAGGTTGTTGCCGACCTTGTATTCCTGCGGGGCTACGTCCAATATATCCATGTCGACCACCGGAACGGCAATGTTCTCGTCGCCGATAGCGCTTACGAGTTCTTCCGATATGATAGCTTCTTCTTCCAGATCGCGACTTACTACATTACGGACTGTGCGGAGTGACTGTCCGCCGATGCCTACATATACTTTGGCAATTGAGTTCTTCAACTCACCTTCCAGTCGGTTAATGATAGAAGTCAGGCTTTGAGCCGTCTTGTCCAGGTTGAAGATCACCCCTTTACGGATAAACGTAGAAGAGTCTTCCTGGGCATACGCTAATACCTGCATACTTCCGTCACTGTTCTTTTTTCCGGCCACACCGGTTATCTTCGATGAACCAAGTTCAATAGCGGCGATAAATTCTGTTGTTGCCATATCTCTTTATTTTTTATTTTCTCGTTTCGTACAAATTATCTGGTTGCTGAACTCGAGGTTGATGCGTGAATATTTATTCCAGCCTACCTGATTGAGTCCTTTCTTATAAAACTCTTTCAGACGTGCCAGCTTGTCTTCAAAGTTGTCCAGTTTGCCGAGATAGACGAGGTGGTCTCCCACACGGGGAACCAGTTCGATGTTGCGGTCGGGCAACACGTGGATTTGTTCTATCAGAGCATCCCAGAACTTATTGTTATGCAAAAATACACCAAACTTATATAAATCCTTCATTGCAAACGACTTTTCTACGTTTCCGGTGACAATTACCCGGTGGGCGACGCATTTTGCCTCCGGCGGCATCACAGTTCCTTTGTTGTCGAGATAGTAATTCTCGCCGTTGGAACTCATCACCCGGAGGATAGGGATGCGTTGGGTTACTTCTACGCAAACTTTGCCGCTGGGAGTTTTGTAACACTCTGCCTGGTCGATGAGCGGGTGCTTGCTCAGTTCCCGTTCCAATGATTTGGTAGAGATACGTTCCATTTTCTTTCCGATAGGGTAGATCCCTTTTTGCTGAAGGATCCCTTTCAGCTCGTCTTTAGTGATGAAGCCGGCGTAAGCGGTATCCTTGATGACAAGTTCCATGTCACGGCAGGTCTGGTCGGCAGGCTTGCGGTTGAAGGCGGTGATAGCTACGATAAGGTAGGCTATGAGCGCCAGCATGACAATGGATAGAAGGATTCTCTTTACCATAAGCTTTATCGGTTTTCGAGGATTTTACATATTTCGGGGACATAGTTGTCGATGTCTCCTGCTCCCAGAGTAATTAATACTTCAATGTTTTTATCTTTCAGAATGTTCAGTATATCTTCTTTTTTACACATACTTTTTTCGATACCCGGGCGGAGGTTATCATAAATCAGTTTGCTGGTGATGCCCGGAATCGGTGCTTCGCGTGCCGGATAGATATCTACCAGAATTACTTCGTCGAGCAGCGAGAGGCTGTCGGCAAAGTCTTGATAAAAGTCGCGTGTACGGGTATATAGATGTGGCTGGAAGATAGCTGTGATCTTCTTGTCCTTATAGAGTTCGCGCATGGACAACACGCTCTGTTTGATTTCAGAGGGATGATGTGCATAGTCGCTCAGGAAGACTACCCGGTCGTTCTTTATCTTGAAGTCGAACCGGCGGTCTACTCCGCGGAAGCTGGCCATGCCTTTTTTGATTTCTTCATCGGTCACTCCGTTCAGGTGTGCCAATGCCATGGCAGCTACTCCGTTCTCAATGTTGATACTTACTGGGATTCCTAACTGGATGTCGTTGATCCGGGTATCCGGGGCTACGAAGTCGATGAATATTTCTCCGTTTCCGATGCGGATGTTTTCGGCATGGAAGTCTCCTTCGTCACGTGAATAGTTGTAGACACGGACGCCGGGTTGCACTTTCGGTTGTAGGGAGATGCCTTTACGGATAATCAATGCGCCGCCCGGTTGAATGAGAGTTGTGTAATGCTCGAAACTTTCCAGATAGGCCTGTTCTGTACCGTAAATATCCAAATGGTCGGGATCTGTGGCCGTGATAACGGACATATAAGGGGATAGCCAATGGAAAGAACGGTCGAACTCGTCTGCTTCAATGACCGTGTAAGGGCTTTTTTGAGAAAGCAGCAAGTTGGTGCCGTAGTTCTTTGAGATTCCTCCGAGGAAGGCGGTACATTCCACGTGCGACTGGTGGAGCAGGTGGGCAGTCATGGTCGACGTGGTGGTCTTGCCATGAGTTCCTGCTACGCATAAGCCTTTGCTCGAATGAGTGATTGTTCCCAGCACTTGGGCGCGTTTCTGTATTTCGAATCCGTTGTTACGGAAATAAACCAGTTCTTCGTGTTCCTGCGGAACGGCGGGAGTGAATACGACGAGCGTACTTTCCTTGTCCTTACAGGCTTCCGGAATCAGGTCGATGTTTTCTTCGTAATGTATTTGTGCGCCTTCGGCGATCAGGGTTTCAGTCAGTGGAGTAGGGGTACGGTCGTAGCCTGCCACTACTTTGCCTTTGAAAAGGAAGTAACGTACAAGTGCACTCATTCCGATGCCGCCGGCACCTACGAAATAGACTGATTTTATCGTTTCTATATTCATTGCTTTTTTTATTATTCTTTTTCCGCCAGTTTGATAACCTCCTGTGCAATGATTTTTGCAGAATCGGGTAAAGCTAATCTGGCAATATTTTCACTTAGTTCTTTCAGTTTCTGTTCATCTTTGACTGTAGACAGGGCTACATCCAATAAATTGGTTTCCGCTTCACTGTCTTTTACATAAATGGCCGCTTGCTTGTTTACCAATGCCAGTGCGTTTTTGGTCTGGTGGTCTTCTGCTACGTTGGGCGAAGGTACCAGGATAACCGGCTTGTGCAAAAGGCAGAATTCGGAAATAGAACCGGCTCCGGCACGGGAGATTACAAGATCGGCCGCTGCATACGCTGCTGCCATATCCTTAATGAAATCCGTCACATATAAATTCGGGGTTTCTCCCGCCGCTTTTACGGCTTCCGTTACTTGCGGATAATAGTATTTCCCGGTTTGCCAGATAAACTGGACATCACTGTTCTCTTTGATAGCAGACAGTCCGGTGGTCAGCGTTTTGTTGATAGTACCTGCTCCTAAGCTGCCGCCTACAATCAGGATTGTCTTTTTATCCGGCTGTAAGTGGAAAGAGTGTAGTGCATCCTCTTTAGAAGGTATGTCCTTCGTCAGATTCTGGCGGACCGGATTTCCCGTCATGATAATCTTGTCGGCAGGGAAGAACTTCTCCATTCCGTCATAAGCAACGCAAATCTTTCTCGCTTTCTGTGCAAGCAATTTATTGGTAACTCCTGCATACGAGTTCTGTTCTTGGATTAAAGTAGGAACTCCCATCATGCTGGCTGTCTTTAATGTAGGACCACTGGCGTATCCGCCTACACCGACTGCCACTTGCGGGCGGAAGTTTTTGATAATGCTTCGTGCTTTCCATTGGCTGCGTGCCAACTTCACGAGTACAGCTATATTCTTCCATAAGCGTTTGCGGTCAAATCCCGCTATCGGCAGACCGATGATTTCGTAGCCTGCATCGGGAACCCGCTGCATCTCCATACGCCCTTCGGCTCCTACAAAGAGTATCTTTGCGTCAGGACGCAGTTCCGTTATAGCGTTCGCAATGGAAACAGCCGGGAAAATATGTCCTCCTGTACCTCCACCGCTAATGATGATTCTAAGTTCTTTTTCCATAATAATCCTTTCTTCTATCCGTTGTTCTCCGTTTACCATTCATCATTCACCATTCATCGTTTACAGAGCTTGTTCACCCTTTATTGATATCATTTTCATCTTCAAACTTGGCGTCGCTGTTCAGAATCTGTGCTGTCGGTTCGGCAGCTGCCTGTGCTTCGGAATCTGCGGCATTTGTTTCAATTTGCAGTTGAAGTTGTGCATCATGCTCTTTCTGTTCTTCCAGATGAGCGGTATATCGGCTCACGCTTAATATCATTCCGATATAAGCGCAGTTAATCAACGTACTTGTTCCTCCCTTGCTGACCAGAGGCAACGGCTGTCCCGTGACGGGGAATAGTCCGACGGCAACCATCATGTTCAATATGGCCTGTGATACTAGCAGTAAGGCAATACCCATGACGAGGAAGGCGGGGAAAGTCCGTTCGCATTTCTGTGCGATTCGTCCGGCGCGCATCAATAGCCATAGATAAAGGAAGACCACGAATATGCCTCCTATCAGTCCCATTTCTTCGACTACAATAGCGAAGATAAAGTCAGAAAAAGCCTGGCTGAGGAAGTCGCGTTGTATGGAGTTTCCCGGACCTTTGCCTACTACGTGGCTGGTGGCAATGGCAATACGTGCATGTGCAATCTGTGCGTCTTTATCAATATCGAACTTGGCGGCGGGAACCTCTTCCTTATCGAAGAAGCCGGAAACACGGTTCTGCCAGGTTTCGAAACGGTGGAGTCCCGGAGTGTTGTGCAGTGTCTTGGCAGGGATAGCCATTAGTATTCCTACGGCGACCCCACCTACAAGTGCCAGCAATCCCAGCATTCCGAACAGTTTTTTTGCGGATACCCGTCCGATGAACATCATCATGCACACTACACCGAATAACAGCATAGCCGTCGACAGGTTTTCCGGTGCAATAAGTATGAATACCAATCCGGTAAGAATCATGATGTATTTAAAGGCTTTGGGATTGGCGCCATATTCATCCTGTTTCTTCGACAGGATAAACGAAACTGCAATGATGACAGCCATTTTGGCTAGTTCCGACGGTTGGAACTGTAATCCCATGAAGGTCATCCAGCGGGCTGCTCCGTTGACACGGTCGCCCGTAATGATACCCATTAACGTGACGAATGCCAATAGAACAAGGGAAACCGGATATAGAAATACCGGAAATACCTGAAACCATTTGTAGGGGACATTGTGCAGAAACACCACTACTACGGCACCTACCATTAGGATGATGGAATGCTGTGTAATCGGTCCCCAGTGGTCACCACTCTTGTAGGTCAGTGTCGAAGCTGCCGAAAACACCTCAATGATTGAGATGAGGCAGAGACAGAGGAAGATAATCCAGATTACCTTGTCGCCTTTGAATATGTTCTTTAATAAATCCACTTTGTCTATTACGAATTATTGATTACAACATTACGGCTTTCTTCGTATTACAACTCCCTTACGTATTTCTTGAACTGGTCGCCACGGTCTTCATAACTGTTGAAGAGGTCGAAAGAGGCGCAGCAAGGGCTTAATAATACGGTTTCACCTTTCTTTGCCAGTTTGTAGGCTGCTTCTACGGCATCCTTCATTCCGGTTTGTACATCAGCTACGGGCAAACCGAAGCGGTCGAAGAAGTCATGGAGTTTCTCGTTGTGGAGTCCCAGGTATACCAGAGCAGAGCACTTTTCACGTACCAAATCCTCGATCTCAGTATAGTCGTTGCCTTTGTCTTTGCCGCCGAGAATCAATACCGTTTTGGTAGTCATGCTTTGCAGGGCATACCAGCAGGAGTTGACATTCGTCGCTTTTGAGTCATTGATAAAATCAATGCCGCGGACACGCGCCACTTTTTCCAACCGATGTTCCACTCCCCTGAAGTCGGAGAGAGCCTTGCGGATGTTCTCTTTGGCAATGCCGGCCAGGTTTGCCGAGATACCGGCAGCTAATGAGTTATATAAATTATGCTGTCCTGTCAATGCCAGTTCTTCCTGTTCCATGTTAAAGGCAATCGGTTCGGTGATTTTTACCTCATGGTCTTCTACATAGGCAATAGCTCCGTCCTCTTTGACGGCAGCAAAAGGATACAAATGAGCTTTCAGACCGTGCTTGGCAAGCTCGTGTCTGATGATAGGGTCGTCATTCCAGAAGATGAAGGCATCGTCCGGTGTCTGGTTTTGTGTAATGCGGAATTTGGCATCAATGTAATTCTGCATACAGTGGTCGTAGCGGTCCAGATGATCCGGTGTGATATTCATCAATACGGCGATATTCGCACGGAAGTTATACATATTGTCCAACTGGAAAGAACTCAATTCGATGATATAATAGTCATGATGATCTTCGGCTACCTGCAAAGCAAGGCTCTTGCCGATGTTGCCTGCCAAACCTACATTCAGACCTGCACTCTTGAAAATATGGTAAATCAGGGAAGTGGTGGTCGTTTTTCCGTTAGAACCGGTGATACAAATCATTTTGGCATCAGTATAGCGTCCGGCAAACTCAATTTCTGAGATAACCGGCGTTCCTTGAGCTTTCAGTTTCAGGATGAGTGGAGCGTCATTCGGGATACCGGGGCTTTTGACAACCTCATCGGCATTCAGAATGAGTTCTTCGGTGTGGTGTCCTTCTTCCCAGGCAATAGCGTGGCTGTCCAGAAGTTCCTTATACTTGTCCTTGATAGCGGACATGTCCGAAACAAATGTCTCAAATCCTTTAACTTTGGCAAGCACGGCTGCACCTGCGCCGCTTTCGCCAGCTCCTAATATTACAATTCTTTTCATCTACAATAATGTGCTCTTGTTTCCAATATGCTGAGTTGCTTATTCGTTGGGCACATCTTTTAAAAGTTAATAATCGGGTTAATACTCTCTATATATCGTTGGATTTCCGAACGGAAACCCGCTTCCGGCAACCGACAAGGGCCGGAGGTTATCTTATCTTAAGCGTTATTATTGTTATTGCTGCCAGCACAATCGTTACAATCCAGAAACGGACGGTAATCTTTGATTCGTGAAACAATTGGTCGGGCTTGGTAAATTTCACTGTACATCCCGGTTCTATCAGGCTCATGGAAGTACGGAAATGGTCGTGGATCGGTGCCCGTTTGAACAACCGCTGCTTCACTCCTTTCCGTTTTCCCAGCTTGTAGTAAACCCGTTGCAGGATAGCCGATAAATTCTCTACCAGGAATACACCGCAAAGAATCGGTATGAGTAATTCTTTGTGGATGATGATAGCGAAAACGGCAATGATACCACCGATAGTGAGGCTACCCGTATCTCCCATAAATACTTGTGCTGGATAAGCGTTATACCACAGGAAGCCGATCAATGCACCGATGAAGGCGCAGATATAAATTACGAGTTCTTCCGACCCCGGAATATACATAATGTTCAGATAACTTGCAAACTCGATGTGCGACGATACGTATGCCAGGATACCGAGCGTGGCGCCGATTATGGCAGAATTACCTGCGGCCATTCCATCCATTCCGTCATTCAGGTTGGCACCGTTTGATACGGCGGTCACCACGAAGATTGTGATGATAACGAACAATATCCATCCGGCTGTCTGCGCGTGTTCACCCATGAAAGAGACCAGGTCGGCATAGTCGAGGTTATTGCTCTTGAAGAAAGGAATCGTTGTTTGAGTCGATTTCAAGTCATTCGTTCCGTGTATCACTTCCATCTCCTGTCCCGGAGTATGTACTTCGATATTTTCACGGATTACCACATCCGGACTTAAATACAAGGTAAGTCCGACAATTAATCCCAAACCTACTTGCCCGATAATTTTAAACTTACCATGCAAACCTTCCTTGTTCTTGCGGAAGATCTTGATGTAGTCGTCGGCAAATCCGAGTGATCCCAACCATACAGTTGTAATCAACATTAATATCATATATATATTGTGCAACTTACCCAGCAACAGGCAAGGAATGAGAATAGCTACGATAATAATCACTCCTCCCATACTCGGCACACCTACCTTGTTGACACCGAACGGGTCAATCTTCGCATCACGTTGTGTCTCCGTGATTTGCTTCTTCTTCAGAAGGTTGATGAATTTGTCACCCCATATACTTGAAATAAGCAATGCGATGAGGACCGCCATTAAGGCGCGGAATGAGGTGTAACCGAACATTCCCGCCCCGGGAAAATTGAGCTTATGCAGCCATTCAAACAGATAGTATAACATGATAAATAAATTGTCAATTTATTAATGTGTCGATATGCCGGTTTCCTTACGGACGGTTTGCGAAGCCGAACCGCATATTGGCGTACGAGCACATTGTTTTCATTATTTAAAAATCTCCTTTAATATCTCCTTATCATCAAAATGATGTTTCACTCCTTTTATCTCCTGATAATTTTCGTGCCCTTTTCCGGCAACAAGAATTACATCTCCCTTTTCTGCCAACATACAAGCAGTACGAATCGCTTCCTTACGGTCGGCAATGCTTAATGTCTTTCTCATATCTTCCGCGTCTAGTCCTGCCAGCATATCGTTGATGATGTCCTGCGGCTCTTCAAAACGGGGATTATCCGAGGTGATAATCACACGGTCACTGGCTTTGGCTGCTTCTTTTGCCATGATAGGACGTTTACCCTTGTCGCGGTTGCCACCGGCACCTACCACAGTGATTACTTTTCCTTTGCCTTCGAGCACTCCGTGTATCGCATTCAATACATTGATAAGCGCATCCGGTGTATGTGCATAGTCTACGATTGCTGTCACTCCTTTCGGTGAACGGACAGCATCGAAGCGTCCGGCTACCGGATGAAGTGTGCTAAGGGCAACGAGTACGTCTTCCTCTTTCTTGCCAAGCAATACGGCAGCTCCGAATACAGCCAACAGATTGGATGCATTGAACTTGCCGATAAATTGAACAGCCAGCTCGTGATTGTTGAAATCGAGCAGCATTCCTTCGAAATGAGATTCCAGTACCCGTCCTTTGAAGTTGCTGAGGCTTCTTAATGAATAAGTGTAAACCTTGGAACGTGTATTTTGTGTCATTACTAGTCCGTTCTTATCGTCAAGATTGGTCAGACTGAATGCATTCTTCGGCATATCATCAAAGAACTTCTTCTTGGCTTTCAGATAGTTCTCCACCGTTTTGTGATAGTCGAGGTGATCGCGGGTCAGATTGGTAAAGATACCTCCTGCGAACTTCAATCCGCTGATACGCTTTTGTGCGATAGAGTGCGAACTGACCTCCATAAAGGCATACTTGCATCCTTCATCCGCCATTTTTCCCAATAACCGGTTCAGTGTGATAGGGTCGGGGGTGGTATGTTCTGTTGGAATTGCTTCATCGTCGATATAATTGCAAACGGTAGAAATCAGTCCCACTTTATATCCGAAGTAGCGGAATGTATTATATAATAAGGTGGCAATTGTCGTTTTTCCATTTGTTCCCGTGACGCCGACCAGTTCCATTTTGGAAGTCGGGTCGCCATAGAAAGTTGTGGCAATCTTTCCTGTGGCGTCTTCGCTGTCTTTCACCTGTATATAAGTGATTCCCGCTACCGGTTCCTCCGGCATATCTTCGCAAAGAACAGCAACAGCTCCTTTCTCAATAGCGGTAGGTATATAAGCATGACCGTCAGCTTGCGTACCGCGCATAGCCATGAACAGTTGTCCGGCTTCTACTAAACGGGAATCAATGTTAATTCCGGTGATTTCTATGTCTGACTCTCCGGTCACTTGTACCGGTTGGATTGCTTTCAGTAACTTGTTTAGTAACATACTCTTTTTATATAATACTTATTTTTACTTTTAATTCATGGTAAGGGTAATTGTCTGTCCCTTCCTTATAATCGTTCCGTTGGCTATCGACTGGCTTTTCACTTTCCCCACTCCGACCAGATTGACTTTCAATCCTTTGCTTTCCAACAGATAAACTGCATCTTTCGCTCCCATACCGATTACGCTCGGCACAAAATTCTGCATGATTCCCCGACTTTCCAAAACAACAGCTTGCGGAGCAGCGTGTGTACTTCCCCAAACTTCTTTTCCGGAATCGGCAATCTTGCCTTGTATATTGATATTCAGTTCTTCCAAGACCCGTTGCGTTTGTCTCATCTCTCCAGCCTTCACGTGCGGGATGACAACGGTGTTTGTGTCAATCGCGCTGGTAAGCGGTAATCGGAGGTCTTTTGCATAGACTCTTTCTGCAATCTTGCTGAATACGCTACCGGCCATTAAACCGCCCGAAGCGGTAGGACCGGGCTTCTGAATAGAGACAATCATGCTGTATTTGGGAGCTTCCGAAGGAAAATATCCGCAGAAACTGACAAGGTAATTTGTAACTCCTGCTTTATATCCGGCTGCTCCCTGTGATATTTGTGCCGTACCAGTCTTTCCGGATACATGGAATTGCTTGCTTCCTGCGGGTTTGGCGAGTCCTTCTCCTACCACTTTTTGCAGGATTTCGCGTATCTGTGCCAAAGTCTTGTCCGAACAAATCTTTGGGTTAATAACCTCTGTTGGGTATTCTTTTACTATCTCTCCGTCTTTTACGGCTGCTTTCACAAATTTCGGACGTATACTTACTCCATTGTTTGCTATTGCATTATAGAATGTGAGGATATTGAGGGGCGGAACCTGTGTCTCGTAGCCGATACTCATCCAAGGAAGAGCTGTTTTTGAGAAATAACTTCTTTCTTTCGGCCCGCGTATGTTTGGTTTACCTTCTCCCGCGATCTGTAAATGGAGAGGTTGGTCAATACTCATTCGCCTCAGTCCATCTATATATTTTTGCGGATTGCTACCGTAGAAATGATCGATGATGTAAGATGTGCCAACATTAGAAGAAACCTCCAGGATTTCGGTCACTGTAAGCTTGCCATATCCTCCCCGGCGCCAATTCCAGTCTTTCATTACACGACCGTGCATCGGCATCTGCCCGTTGCCGGTATCTACCACATAATCAGGTGTGATTTTCCCGTCTTCAAGAGCTACCATGATAGAGGCTGTTTTGAAAGTTGAACCCGGTTCAAGCATATCGCTGATCGCATTATTACGCATTTCATAATAATTACCGTCCTTGCCTTTTGTCATATTAACGATTGCTTTCACTTCTCCGGTAGCAACCTCCATTAAGACAACTACTCCGACAAAAGCATTCAACTCTTTCAACTTGTCCACCAATGCCTTCTCGCAAATATCCTGCATACCTACGTCAATCGTACTTATCAGGTCGCAGCCGTCAACCGGCGGCACGTCCACGATATTCAGGTATTTGTTCATTACCTTCTGTCGGTGCGTCAATCCATCCCGTCCTTTCAGTATTGTATCAAAGGCAAGCTCAATACCATTTCTTGCTCCTTTTGCCGTGTCGGCATATACATCTCCCAACGTGCGGGCAGCCAGTGAACCGAAAGGCTTTTTGCGCTGGTTGTAAGCCAACTCTTTGAATCCGCCTTTGTATCGGTTCAAACAGAAAACGGGTAATCTCTTTACCTCTTTATATTGTATATAAGAAATACGTTTCGGATAAATTAGGTAATTACGGCTCTTTGCCTGACGCCCTTTCTTGAGGTGCGCCTTGAATTGGGCCGCGCTTTTGTCGGGGAATATCTTATGAAGTCCGATGCAGATAGAATCCATATTGGCAGTAAGAATAGAATCACGCCGTGCCTGATCCTTTTTTCTGCGTTTTTCATCCTTTTCACCGGACATAAAGTCCATGTATATTCTGTATTCGGGAAGAGAACTTGCCATAAGTTTTCCGTCGGAAGAAATAATGTTTCCACGGTTGGGTTTCACAGTTACGTTCTCTTTAACGAAACGATCGGCTACGTCCTGCCAGTATTGTCGTTCGGCAAACATGGTGATACCAGCCTTTACGACAATTGCCACGCCTATCAACGCCATCAAAAGGATGACGAAGAAGTAACGGGTCATTATATTTTTTTTATTAACTGCCACAGTGCTCGTCTTTTAAAAACTCTCAACTCTCAATTTTCAACTCTTCACTTATTTAATAAGGTAAGGAGGATTCGTAGAAGTCTGCAAATCGCTTTCCTTACTTGAAATATACTCTTCGATACGAGACTGGCGGCTCTTCTCCATTAGTTCCGAACTACGTGTCAGCGCATCATATTTGATATCTGTCAATTCTTTTTTCAACCGGTCTATCTCGATCTGCTGCTGCTGACTGGCGTAGCGGTTGTGGATGTAGAAGATAATAAATACCATAATCAGTACCAGCAACTTCGTCTGGCGACGGAAAAAGTCGGTAGCCAGAATGTCGCCGCCCAAGATACTTTTCAGTGAAGTGCGTTTCTTCTTCTTGCTTTCGTCTGCCTTCTTGTTTACTGCTTCTTCCATACTTCCTTTTATTATTTTTTCTCTGCAATTCGTAATTTGGCACTTCTCGACCGTGGATTTCTTTCGATCTCCGCCTGGTCGGGTACAATAACTTTGTTGTTGACAAGACGGAACGGCGTTTGCAGGTTTCCGAAGAAATCACTTTCCGCTTTACCTTCCACATTACCCGTCTTCATGATATTCTTTACCATACGGTCTTCCAATGAATGATAGGTGATTACTACCAGCCTTCCGCCCGGTTTCAATGCTTCGGTTGCGGCTAGCAACATTTCTTTCAACGCTTCCATTTCCTGATTTACTTCAATCCGCAATGCCTGAAATACTTTAGCAAGCTCTTTCTTTTCGCGTTCACGGCCGAAGAGCGGTTTGATAATCTCCAGAAATTCACCGATCGTCCGAATCTGCTGTCCGTTTCTGGCCTTTACGATTACTGATGCCAGCTTGCGGCTATTTTTCAGTTCGCCATACAGATAAAAAATATCCGCCAGGCGTTCTTCCTCATATGTATTAAGTATATCAGCCGCTGTGAGTCCCGCCCGTTTATTCATGCGCATGTCCAAGTCTCCGTCGAAACGGAAGGAGAAACCACGTTCGCTGTCATCGAAGTGGTGAGAGGAGACGCCGAGGTCGGCAAGAATTGCGTCTACCTGTTCAATGTTGTGATAACGCAGAAAATTGTGCAAGTAACGGAAATTACTGCGTACAAAGGTGAAATGAGGATCGTTGACAATGTTCCGTTCGGCATCTTCGTCCTGATCAAATCCCAGCAACCGTCCGCCTTCTCCGAGTCGCGAAAGAATCTCGCGCGAATGACCTGCTCCTCCAAACGTAACGTCTACATACGTTCCGTCCGGACGAATATTCATCCCGTCAACGCTCTCTTTTAGCAATACAGGCACGTGGTATGTCAATTCATCTTTCTCCATCTTGTCTATTTTCGTCGTTCATAATTTCTTCTAATGCTGCACCGAACTCCTCAGGCGACATAAACGGCTGTTCGGCCCGTTCCTTCGCCCAGATCTCTATCTTGTTGTCGATACCGATAAAGCGTATATCCCCGTGGATATTGCATATCTGTAAATACCGTTTGGGGATTAGTATGCGCCCGTTGTTGTCGGGAGTCACCACCTCAACGTCACTCACAAACTGCCTGAAAATGAGTTGATGTTTGCTGTTCCATTTATTGAGCCTGCTCCGAAGCTCGTTTAATTCCTCGTTCCACACGCTCTCGGGGTACAGAGTCAGACAGTCCTGAAATACGTCTTTACGCATAATAAGCTTCTCTTCAGAAGCAATTTGCAACTGCTTCCTGAAGGTGGCGGGGATAAACACCCTTCCTTTGGCGTCCGCCTTGGCTTCAATATTCCCTAAAAAACGTATCATTACCTTATTATAATAAGCGACCGTAAAAGTATGAAATTCCCCACAATTCCCCACAATTTTCCATAAAAAACTTTCAGAGAAGTTTTCAACAGATTGTTAAATGTCTATTTGCTTGAAAATGATGTAGCTTTGATAAGTCTTTATCAGTGGGGAAATATGCTTTGTCAAACAGCAGATTTTGTCTGTATAGGGAAAAAGGAATTGTCAGGCGGCAAATCTTTTTTTTTCTTAGCAGTAAAGAAAAAAAAGGCAGAAGTGCTTTAATCACTTCTGCCTTTAACCATTGACACAACTAAAAATCTACATTTAATAAATTATTTAATTTGAAGTTTGAAAGTTATATAGTTAAGGTCTAGCGGAAATCTTTCAATTCTTCCTGCAATTTCTGTCGGGTGAAGAAGATACGGCTTTTAACGGTGCCTAACGGTAGGTTCAGTTTCTCTGCAATTTCGCGGTATTTGAAACCGGAAACGTGCATGGCAAACGGAACTCTGTATTCTTTAGGAAGAGCATTGACTACACGGTGCATCTCTTTCAGGTCATAAGCTCTTTCCGTACTTTCAAAACTACCGTCTTGCGGCAGGTTCAAATGATAGAGGTTATCGGTCTGGTCTACAAATGTTTGGTCACGAACTACTTTGCGGTAGTTGTTGATAAAGATGTTACGCATGATGGTGTACATCCAGCCCTTGAAATTAGTGTCAGGCGTATATTTGTCTTCGTTATCTAATGCTTTCAATGATGTTTCCTGCAACAAATCGTTTGCTTCTTCGCGGTCGGTTGTCAGTTTATAAGCGAACCGGAGTAGTTCATCTTGTACTCCTACTAAATCTTTTCTGAAGCTTAAACTTTTCATATACGTTGCTTTTTAAATTGTGAGTATTCGTTGTAATAATTTCGATGATGCAAGTTTACAGCATTTCCCGGAGTCCGGTAGGGGGGAATCCAACTTTCTTTAGGGGAAAAACTATCTGCGGATAGATTTTAGGTCATATTTGATAGTTTTTAGGTGTTGTTTTTTTGCGATGTGAACTTAATTCCTGCATTTTCTACCAAATTATTGCGATTAATAAAAAAGAACCGCTAATTTTGTGGCATCATTTTTATTTGAAAAGAATGACTGATGACTCTTTATTTTTGATTGATGTCGATAAGATACTTCGGACGAAGGCTTCGAAGCACTATAAGTACATCCCTAAGTTTGTGACTTCTTATTTAAAAAGAATCGTTCATCAGGATGAGATAAACATATTCCTGGATGAATCGAAAGACAAGGTGGGAGTGGACTTTCTAGAAGCGTGTATGGACTTTCTGGACGCAAAAGTAGATGTGAAAGGCATTGAGAATCTTCCCAAAGACGGGCTGTATACTTTCGTTTCCAATCATCCGCTGGGCGGACAAGACGGAGTTGCGCTGGGCTATGTGCTGGGGCGTCACTATGACGGAAAAGTGAAATATCTGGTAAATGACCTGCTGATGAACTTGCGCGGACTTGCTCCGCTTTGTATTCCGATTAATAAAACAGGGAAGCAGGCGAAGGACTTCCCGAAAATGGTGGAAGCCGGATTCCAGTCCGATAATCAACTGATCATGTTTCCCGCCGGGCTGTGCTCGCGTCGTTATAACGGAGTGATTCGTGATCTGGAATGGAAAAAAACATTTGTGGTAAAGAGCGTACAAACAAAACGTGATGTGATACCTGTGCACTTTGGCGGCAGGAATTCTGATTTCTTCTACAATCTGGCCAATATTTGTAAGGCATTGGGGATTAAGTTTAACATCGCTATGTTGTATCTTGCGGATGAAATGTTTAAAAACCGCCATAAAACTTTTACTGTCACCTTTGGTAAACCTATTCCCTGGCAGACTTTCGATAAGTCGAAAACACCTGCACAGTGGGCTGAATACGTAAAGGATATTGTATATAAACTGTAACTGATAGAACAACTATAACAAGGAATATGGAAGATATTATTAAACCGATAAGCAAGGAACTGCTGAAGGCAGAGTTGACGGAGGACAAACGCTTACGAATGACGAATAAGAGTAATAATCAGATTTATATTATTACTCACCTGAACGCTCCTAATGTGATGAGGGAAATCGGTCGTTTGCGTGAGATAGCTTTCCGTGCTGCCGGTGGAGGGACAGGTTTGTCAATGGATATTGATGAATACGACACAATGGAGCATCCTTACAAGCAGTTAATTGTATGGAACCCGGAAGCGGAAGAAATTCTGGGGGGATATCGGTATCTGCTCGGGACAGATGTGCGCTTTGATGAGAAAGGGGCGCCGATTCTGGCTACTTCCCACATGTTCCATTTTTCGGATACTTTTATTAAAGAATATCTGCCTCAAACAATCGAATTGGGACGCTCGTTTGTGACGCTTGAATACCAGTCTACCCGTGCCGGAAGCAAAGGTCTGTTTGCTTTGGATAATCTTTGGGACGGATTGGGGGCGTTGACTGTTGTCATGCCGAATGTGAAATACTTCTTTGGTAAAGTGACCATGTATCCCAGTTATCACCGTCGCGGTCGCGATATGATTCTTTATTTCCTCAAGAAGCATTTCTGTGATAAAGAACATCTGGTGACTCCAATGGACCCGTTAAAATCGGAAACTTCCGAAGAAGAACTGAAAGCGTTGTTCTGCAAGAATACGTTTAAAGAAGATTATAAGATCCTGAATTGTGAGATTCGCAAATTAGGATATAATATTCCACCGTTGGTAAATGCTTATATGAGCTTGAGTCCCACTATGCGTATGTTTGGCACAGCTATCAACTATGAGTTTGGGGATGTAGAAGAAACCGGAATCCTGATTGCTGTAGATGAAATATTGGAGGACAAGCGCATGCGCCACATCCAGACGTTTATTGAAAGTCATCCGGATGCGTTGAAAATGCCTTGTGAGGAGGATGAGGCGTTTACTCCTAAAGTCGTTACACCGCAGGCAGACTGTTGCCGTTAATCTTGCGGTAGAGGTCAAGAGCAAAGACATCGGTCATTCCCGATATATAATCAAGTACCGCCTGTATTCTTTCATAGAGTGCAGGTGCTTTTATATTGTACTGGCTGGAGACCCGGTTAATTAGAAGTTCGGAGTAAGCCTTTCCGGGTGAGGTCACCGCATCTACCATTAACTCAAGTAGGGTACTGATAACCCGGAAGCCGGCTAATTCGATGTCCAGTACATCTCGTGAGCGGTAAATCTTCTTGATCGAAACTTCGGCACAATGCTTGTAAGCCTTTGCCGGACGTTCGGAGATATGTTTGATAAGTGCTTCTTCAAATGTGCCGGAAAGTATTTCTTGCTCGTGTTCCAAAAATACACGTGTACATTCCCGGATTAATAATCCGATCACAGAAGAACGCAGATAAGCGATTTGTTCATTGGTGTCATTTACGATATGGAATGTTTTTTGGATATGCGCCTGCCGTTCTTCGTTGAAGTATGCCATTAGCAGTTCTTTAGTTTCTTCGGTTGTGAGAATTTTCAATTTATGGGCGTCTTCAATGTCCATCATCTGATAACAGATATCATCGGCAGCTTCTACCAGGTATACCAGTGGGTGGCGTGCATATTTCAGCGGGTGTTCGTTGAGCAAAGTAAGCCCCAGTTCCGTAGCAATTCTGTGAAAACTCTCTTCTTCGCTGACAAAGAAGCCGAATTTTGATTTCGTACCTGCAAGACTGGATGAAAAAGGGTATTTCACAATGGAAGCTAATGTCGTGTAAGTCATGGCAAATCCTCCTTTCCGGCGTCCTTCAAATTGGTGTGTGAGCAGTCGGAATGCGTTCGCATTTCCTTCAAAATGTGTCAAATCTTCCCATTCCATCGAAGAAAGTTGTTCTCCATCCGGTTGCTTGTCCTTTAAGAATTGTCCTTTACCTTCAGAAAAAAAAGTAGATATGGCCCGTTCGCCGGAATGTCCGAAAGGCGGGTTGCCCAAGTCGTGCGCCAGGCAGGCAGCGGAAACGATAGAACCTATTTCCGGTAGGAAAGACTCCTGCAGTTCGGGCTGGCGCTCAAGAATCGCTTTTGCGACGTCATTTCCTAACGAACGTCCGACACAGGATACTTCAAGGCTGTGTGTGAGCCGGTTGTGTACGAAGATACTGCCCGGTAAGGGGAATACTTGGGTTTTGTTTTGCAGTCGGCGGAAAGGGGCGGAGAAAATGAGGCGGTCATAGTCCCGTTGAAATTCCGAACGGTTTTCCTGGCGTTCTTCATGGAACTCTTCCATTCCGAAGCGTTTTGCAGATATTAATTGGTTCCAATTCATCATTTTAATCATTATTTCGTTATTTACCATTCACAAATTAGTTGCCGGTACATTATTTAACTGCAAACTTAACTATTTTTCAGTTCAAAATGTGTATTTTCGCCCGTTAATATAGTAAACGTGTATTTATGAATATTCAAGTTATCAATAAATCGAAGCACTCGCTTCCGGCTTATGCCACTGAATTGTCTGCAGGAATGGATATCCGTGCTAATCTTTCCGAACCTATCACATTGGAACCGCTACAACGCTGCCTGGTGCCTACCGGACTATATATTGCTCTTCCACAGGGATTTGAAGCACAAATTCGTCCGCGTAGTGGTTTGGCCATCAAGAAAGGGATTACCGTTCTCAATTCTCCGGGAACCATTGATGCAGATTATCGGGGAGAGATTTGTATTATTTTAGTTAATCTGTCATCGGAAACTTTTGTGATTGAAGACGGTGAACGTATTGCACAAATGGTGATAGCAAAACATGAACAGGCCGTATGGCAGGAAGTGGAAGTATTGGATGAAACGGAACGGGGAGCCGGCGGCTTCGGTCACACAGGAAAAAAATGAAAAGGATACTATTATTCTCGTTGTTAAGTACTTTGCTGCTTACTTCCTGCATGGCTGTGCAAGTGGTGGGGAGTGTAGCAGGAGGTGCGGTTATGGTGTCGGGATATGCTCTTGGCGCGAATGCAGTTACAAAGAAGGTTAAGAAAAAGAAGGATAAAAAGAAAAAAGTTCAGAAGGAAGAAGCTTTGGCTTCTCAATTAACAGAGGAGCAACAGCGTAAGTATGACTATTTTTTTCTGGAAGCCATGCGGATGAAAGAAAAGAAAGAGTATGACGCGGCTTTCGGATTGTTGGAACATTGTCTGGACATTCACCCGAATGCTTCTTCTGCGCTTTACGAAATATCCCAGTATTATATGTTTCTCCGTCAAGTGCCGCAAGGGCAGGCAGCCTTGGAAAAGGCTGTGACTTATGCACCTGATAATTACTGGTATAGTCAAGGGCTGGTGAGTCTGTATCAACAACAGAATGAGTTGGATAAAGCTGTTACGTTGCTTGAAGAAATGGTAACCCGTTTCCCGACCAAGCAAGATCCTCTGTTCAATCTTCTCGATATCTATGGACGACAGGAGAAGTACAGTGATGTAATTTCTACACTGAACCGGCTGGAAAAACGCTTAGGTAAGAATGAACAGTTGTCGATGGAGAAATTCCGTATTTATCTTCAGATGAAGGATGACAAGAAGGCTTTTCAGGAAATAGAGAGTCTTGTCAATGAATATCCGGCAGATATGCGTTATCAAGTGATACTGGGGGATGTATATCTTCAAAATGGAAAAAAAGAGGAAGCATATGAGGCTTATCAGAAGGTATTGTCAGTAGAACCGGATAATCCAATGGCTCTCTTTTCAATGGCATCTTATTATGAACAGACGGGTCAGAAGGAATTATACCAGCAACAACTCGATACGTTATTGCTGAATAAGAAAGTTACTCCGGATACAAAAATCAGTGTCATGCGTCAGGTGATTGTGGAGAATGAACAATCATCGGTAAAAGATAGTACGGAAGTGATCGCCTTGTTTGACCGGATGATGGAACAAGATCTGGATGATCCGCAGGTTCCGATGCTTTATGCACAATATCTGTTGTCGAAAAGTATGGAAGCAGAGGCGGTGCCGGTACTGGAACAGGTTGTTGATTTGGATCCGACTAATAAAGCTGCCCGTCTTATGCTGATAAGTGCGGCGATAAAGAAGGAAGACTATAAACAGATTATAAAAGTCTGCGAACCGGGTATTGAGGCTACTCCGGATGCATTGGATTTCTATTATTATCTAGCCATTGCCTATCATCAGGCAGAACAGCCGGACAGTGTGTTGAGCGTTTGTACCAAGGCGCTGGAACGTGTGACGACTGACACGCGGAAAGAAATAGTCTCGAATTTCTACTCAATTATGGGGGATATCTATCATACCAAGAAACAAATGAAGGAAGCATACGCAGCCTATGATTCGGCTTTAGTGTATAATCCGTCCAATATTGGTACATTGAATAATTATGCTTATTATTTGTCCGTGGAACGCCGCGATCTGGATAAGGCGGAAGAAATGAGTTACAAGACGGTGAAGGCCGAACCTAACAATGCCACTTATCTCGACACATACGCTTGGATTCTTTTTGAGAAGGGCAACTATGCAGAAGCTCGTATCTACATTGATAATGCAATGAAGAGTGACGAAGAAAAGAGTGATGTGGTTGTGGAACACTGCGGTGATATCTATTTTATGACCGGTGATGTGGAAGGTGCACTGAAATACTGGAAGAAAGCATTGGAAATGGGTAGTGAATCGAAAACACTGAAAGAGAAAATAGAAAAGAAGAAATATATTGCAGAATGAAAAGAATAGTTTTTCTATTGTTGGTTGTAGTTGTGCTGGCCGGGTGTAAGAGCTCGAAGCATTTGGCGACTTCGGAGAAGAATGTTCAGGTGTCCAGCTATCTGACTTCCAAACTTCAATTGACTATTCCCGGTAAAAAGGGGGGAAGTATGTCTGTTGGGGGAACTATGAAGATGAAAACCCATGAGCGGGTACAAATATCCTTATTAATGCCTATCTTGCGTACGGAAGTAGCGCGTGTGGAAGTTACTCCTGACGGTGTGCTATTGGTAGACCGGATGAACAAACGTTTTGTCCGTGCCACCAAAGATGAATTGAAGGGCATGCTGCCGAAGAATGCAGAATTTTCCCGTCTGGAGAAGATATTGTTGGATGCCTCTTTGCCCGGTGGGAAGACGGAATTGTCCGGAAAAGATATAGGCATTCCTTCGTTGGAAAAGGCTAAAGTCCAACTTTATGAGTTCTCGACAAAAGAATTTTCAATGACTCCTACGGAACTTACTTCTAAATATCGGCAAGTTCCCTTGGAAGAATTAGTAAAAATGCTGGTAGCTTTCTTATGATGAAACATTTCTTTGTAATTCTGATTGGTTGCTTATGGTTGGCAATTCCTCTTTTCGCTCAGTCGAACAAGCTGATTCGTGAGTTGGAAAGCAAACGTGGTGCGCTGCAAAAGCAGATCTCCGAGACGGAATCAATCTTGAAGGATACAAAGAAAGATGTGGGTAGTCAGTTGAATAGTCTGGCGGTATTGACCGGCCAGATCGAGGAGCGGAAACGTTATATCATTGCTATCAATAATGACGTGGAAGCGATAGAACGTGAACTGACTTCCTTGCAACGTCAGTTGAACGGTTTGCAAAAGGATTTGAAGGATAAGAAGAAAAAGTATGAGGCTTCTGTCCAATACTTGTATAAGAACAAGTCGATTGAAGAAAAACTGATGTTTATTTTCTCTGCCAAGAATCTCGGGCAGACTTACCGCCGTATGCGCTATGTTCGTGAATATGCTACTTATCAACGGTTGCAAGGTGAGGAAATCCTGAAGAAACAGGAACAGATACGGAAGAAAAAGGTGGAACGGGAACAGGTGAAAGCCGCTAAAGAAAGTCTGTTGAAAGAGCGTGAAGGCGAGAAGACCAAACTGGAAGCGCAGGAGAAGGAAAAACGTACGCTTGTGGCCAATCTGCAAAAGAAACAGAGAGGGTTGCAAGGTGAGATCAATAAGAAACGGAGAGAAGCTAACCAATTGAATGCCCGCATTGACAAGTTGATTGCAGAAGAAATAGAACGTGCCCGCAAGCGTGCCGAGGAAGAAGCCCGACGCGAGGCTGCCGCCCGTAAGAAAGCGGAGGGTAAAGAAAGTCAAACTGCCGGAACCGGAACAACCGTTAAAACGAACTCGAAGCCTCTGGAAACTTATACAATGAGTAAAGCCGACCGGGAATTGTCCGGCAATTTTGCAGCCAATCGGGGAAAACTTCCTATGCCTATATCCGGTGCTTATATTATCACCAGCCATTATGGACAATATGCTGTGGAAGGTCTTCGTAATGTGAAACTGGATAATAAAGGTATTGATATCCAAGGAAAGCCGGGAGCACAGGCACGTGCTATCTTTGACGGAAAAGTCGCAGCAGTATTCCAGTTGAATGGATTATTTAATGTGCTAATCCGCCATGGCAACTATATTTCCGTTTACTGTAACTTATCATCGGCTTCTGTAAAGTCCGGCGACATGGTGAAGACCAAGCAATCTATCGGACAAGTTTTCTCTGACGGCACTGATAATGGAAGAACGGTATTGCACTTCCAGTTACGCCGGGAGAAAGAGAAACTGAATCCGGAACCTTGGCTGAACCGATAGTCAAGCAATGTAAGGCATACGTATACAAGAAATATGTCAAAACTAAATCTTTTCTAGGTAAGTTATTGCAAATGAAGGGTGTATTTGGCATCTTTTTTCTAATGTATTATTCTAAAAGTTGAATTAATGATTAATTTTTATCCTTTATTGAACAATTTGTTTTAAAAAAACAATTAGTTTTTTCTCATCTTTGTAGAATGAATTTTAGATTTCTTTTGGTAAGTCTGTTTAATAGTAATTAATTAATAAAACACCATGAAAAAGTTATGTGTATGGGCAGTTGCCGCCCTTTTAATGGCAGCTTGTACACCGAAAGCCGAGAAAGCTACGGATTCCGGTCTATTACAGAGTAATTTCCGTACGGAAGTGGACGGAAAGAAAACCGATCTCTACATTCTGCGCAACAAGAACAATATGGAAGTTTGCATCACGAACTTTGGCGGACGCATTGTTTCTGTCATGGTTCCCGATAAGGACGGACAGATGCGTGATGTAGTTCTTGGTTTCGATTCCATTCAGGATTATATCAGCAAACCTTCCGACTTCGGTGCAAGCATTGGACGTTATGCTAACCGTATCAATCAGGGTAAGTTTACGTTGGACGGCGTAGAATATCAGCTTCCCCGTAATAACTACGGCCATTGCCTGCACGGAGGTCCGCAAGGGTTCCAGTATCGGGTGTATGACGCCGTACAATTGAATCCGCAGGAATTGCAACTGACTTATGTGGCAAAAGATGGTGAAGAAGGTTTTCCGGGAAACATTACTTGTAAAGTGCTAATGAAACTGACTGACGACAATGCAATCGATATTCAGTATGAAGCGGAGACGGATAAACCGACTATTGTCAATATGACCAACCACTCTTATTTTAATCTGGATGGCGATGCGGGCAGCAACGCAGAGCATCTGCTGACTATTGATGCAGATTATTATACTCCGGTGGACAGCACCTTTATGACTACCGGTGAAATAGTTCCGGTAGAAGATACTCCAATGGATTTCCGTACACCAATGCCGGTGGGAGAACGTATCAACGATTTCGACTTTGTGCAACTGAAGAACGGTAATGGTTATGATCACAACTGGGTATTGAATGCCAAAGGCGATATTAACCGTAGGGCTGCTTCATTGAAATCTCAGAAAACAGGTATTGTATTGGATGTATATACCAATGAACCGGGAGTTCAGGTATATGCCGGAAACTTCCTTGATGGTTCGCTGACCGGAAAGAAAGGTATTACCTATAATCAACGTGCTTCCGTATGTCTTGAAACACAGAAATATCCGGATACTCCGAACAAGCCTGAATGGCCTTCGGCTGTTCTGCGTCCGGGCGAGAAATACATGAGCCAGTGTATTTTTAAATTCTCGGTGGACAAGTAATACAGATTAGTTCCAAGCGTTTCGTTATAGGGGTATTTGTAATAACAGAAATAATCCCGTTAAATGTGAGCAGTCAATATCTGATGTTTTAGATGTTGACTGCTTAATAATAATATAAAAGAGTATGGAAGATCTGATAAATGCACGTTGCGGCTGGGCCGGAACAGATGAATTATACATAAAATACCATGACGAAGAATGGGGCCAACCCGTTACTGATGACAGAACTCTATTTGAGTTCTTGGTACTCGAAAGTGCTCAGGCAGGACTATCCTGGATTACTATCCTTCGAAAGCGTGAAGGATACCGGGAAGCCTTTCATCATTTTGATGTGGAGAAAGTAGCACAAATGACACAGGAAGATATCGAACGGTTAATGCAATATGATGGAATCGTCAAAAATCGGTTGAAGATCAATAGTACAATCAATAATGCAAAACTATTTATAGCTATTCAGAAAGAGTACGGTAGTTTCTACAAATACACCTTATCATTCTTCCCCAAACAACGGGCTGTTGTCAATAATTTTAAAACTTTAAGTCAGGTTCCGGCTACATCTCCCGAATCGGACGCTATGAGCAAAGACATGAGAAAGCGAGGCTTCAAGTTTTTTGGATCAACTATTTGTTATGCTTTTTTGCAGGCTGCCGGTTTTGTGAATGATCATTTGGAAGATTGTTTCTGTAAAGCTGTTCGATAAAAGAAAGCGAGGGATAACCTAATGTGTAACATGCTTTAAAAACGATGAAGGTGCAATTATCTCGTTTGATAATACATCTTTTTTATCTTGTGAAGAAGAATATTGATGATGATTGACTATGTGAATATTCTTTTCGCTATATTTGTAATTCAAGAGCACAAGATAAAGTAAGTAATGAAATTTTCGACTTATTCTTTTAAACAGTTACTGTCAGGAGGTTTGCTTTGTTGTTTGATTCTGTTGGCAGCTTATATATTTCAGGCATTTTTTCCTGGAATGTATGTTGATGCATTCTCATCTTCTATGCATCTATTGATGTGGTTGACTCTCTTTGTGGGGGCATTACTGTGGACATTTCATGAGAAGGGAGAACCCTTTGGCATTTCTGAGGTGATAGATTGGCAGTTCATTGCAGCTTTTATTTTGATTACAGCAGATGAAATTTATATGATTATGCCGAGAGAAATCCATATGGAAATAGCACCGGTATTATCTGAGTATACTATTCCTGTGTTAGCCGTTATTGGTATAATGGTAGCCGCTACAATAAAAGTCTCTATTACACTGTATCATAAATTGGCGGACGAACGTCGGCAGGCTATTCTTCAAGCTCAAAAAATACAGCAATTGCTAGATTCTCCTCCACCAGAACAGAAAGGAATTTCTTTCTTGCGTAAGCTCGTAGAGAATCAATCTATTGCTCAATTCTCGGCCAAAGACTATCTTTTGCTGGTGAAAGGATGCCAAATTGTTGATCCTGAGTTCTTTAATTGGCTTAAGAAGCAGGATTTCCAACTTCCACCGCGAGATATTGTATTATGTGTGTTGATTCGGATGTATAAGAAAAAAGAGGAAATATTATCCATATTTTGTATTACTGATGGGACTTATCGTACGATGAGGTCTCGTGCTCGAAAGCGTTTAGGGCTTGACGACAAGGATTTGGACGTTTTTCTTCAAAAGGAATTAAAATAATAACTTTTGTAAAGTACCTGCCAATCGTATAAATGTGTCAATAATAGTCAAACTCCCACCCATGATGATGTAATAGAATCACATTCTTTTATTAGAGTATGGTTCTTGTGGAAATATCCTTATTGCTCCTATTACAAGTGTTATACGTGCGAGAAGTTCAAAGAAGATAATATTTGCATAAAAAATAGTTTATCTAGTTAGGGCTTGATTTAATGCATATTTGTAATGTTACAATATAAAATTATCTAATCTTTTTATGATTCTAAGTGCTTGAAAATAAAAGGTGTAGTGCTGAGAGAATGTAACATTTACTTGTATAAGATTTATTTTCAGTTTATCTTTGACAAAACTTTAATAACTATCTGAATATGAGAAAAAGATTTGAAGAATCGTTTTTTTTTTCTTTATTAGCTATAATTAGTTGCTTGTTTTTATTTAATCGTAATGAGCATATATACAAAATAGTAGGTTATGATAGGATTTGAAATATATATTAACGATGAGAAGCCTATAATAATGGCTTCAGATCATGTTGTATCTGTAATACTCGGGTATGGTTATCCTTTGGGTTCTACTATTAGTTTGATCGGTCGTGATTGTTCTAACGATCTTACTTGGCTTAAAGGTAAGCCGGAGATTGGTGATAAGATAATAATAAAAGTTATTGAAAGAGATGAGGTGTCACCATGTAAAAAGACGAAATGTGACAGGGAATGGATGATACAACAGTATGAACAACTCAAAATTAAACTTCAAGAGAAAGGACTTATATAGGATGAAAGGAATTATTGTAAAATATAAAGATATAGTATGCAAAGCTGGTATTCCTCACTGCGGGACACTTTTCACCGCTGACATTACTTGGCATAGTGGCGCATATTGGAGTGTTGGAGGTTTGAAAATGCCTGAAGAAGTACACTTTATATGGAATGGCAGCATATTAGAGGTGGGAGATGTAATAGAAGTGGAAGTAGCCGAATTTGATGAGGCTTCAACACCTGTTTCAGAAGAAAAACACAGTTCTCTGATAGAAAAGATGTCGGAGAGAGTAGAGGATTATTCAAAAGATTTAGAACTTTATTATCAGTTGAAAAAAATGTTGGAGGATGAGAATTTGATAGAAGTGGTTGATGATTGATTTGGACGTTTTCTTCAAAAGGAATTAAAATAATAACTTTTGTAAAGTACCTGCCAATCGTATAAATGTGTCAATAATAGTCAAACTCCCACCCATGATGATATAATAGAACCACACTCTTTTATTAGAGTATGGTTCTTGTGGGAATATACTGATTGCTCCTATTACAAGTGTTATACGTGCGAGAAGTTCAAAGAAGATAATTAGGAAATCTTGAAATGTGTAGTTGAGGTTATCAATAAAGCGATGAAGATAACACATTGCAATACTGATAAGCCACATTACATTATTTAGAACTATATATATAATTATTTTCTTATACATGTTTTATAGTCTGCGTCTGCTATATCTTTGTTTCTTTCATACTTAGCTAATGCTTGTGTATAACAATAATTTGTAGAAGACTCTTGTCTACATTTTATGATAGCATTATCATAATCTGCTTTTGCTTGTGCATACGCTATCTGTTTATTTGTTTCGCAACTATTAGCATTACCTTCTGTTCGTGTCTTTATAAGTGTTTTTCCTGTAAATTCACGACTTTCAGCATACTGCATGAATAGTAACATACGTTCATCCTCGCTTAGTCTGGAGAACCCAGTGTGCAAAAGTAAGTTTTCCTTGGCTTCATTCATCTGTTGGAGTTCTTTTTCTAAATTTGCTTTTCCGATAAACTCTTCCATATAATCATCATCGTTTAAATTTTCCATGAGTTTGTTATACTCTTCTGCGCTCAAGGTTGAAGTGTAAGCTTGAAACTTATCTGATAGAAGTTCACTGTTCCTTTCAAATTCCCCAAATTCATCAGAAGTTGCTATGGTATCAATAAGGAGTTTTGTATCATACATTTGCTCATCATTATAATCATTCGAATTACAACTATTGAAAAAAGTTGTTGCAAGTACAACACAGATAATGGCTGTTACATGGAGGCTAATTTTTTTCTTTGAGTTAATCATATCCGTTCGAGTTAGTTTGTTGTGGGTACAAAGTAACGAAAAATAGTTTTGTTTTAAAGATAATATTTGCATAAAAAATAGTTTATCTAGTTAGGTCTTGATTTAATGCATATTTGTAATGTTACAATATAGGGTTATCTAATCTTTTCTGTGATTATAAGTGATTGAAAATTAATGGTATAGTATTGAAAGGGATGTAACACTTACTTGTATAAGATTTATTTTCAGTTTATCTTTGACAAAACTTTGATACACCTCTGAATATGAGAAAAAGACTTGAAGAATCGTTTCTATTTTTTTTATTTACTATAATTATTTGCTTGCTTTTATTTAATTGCAATGAGCATATATACAAGATATATAGTAATCAGTCGTTTGAAGACATTTGCTCTATTGCATATAAAAATGAAAAGGCATTTTGTATAGTCTTAGTAGATTCTACTCAAGAGTTGTCTCGAAGGTATTGTCTAAACTTGAAGAATAAAGGTTTTGTAGATACAAGCAAAGCTATTTATAATATTGCAGATGTTAACGTTTCTTCAAATGCTTGGTATATGAAATGGCTTTGTCCTCTATCACTACCTTTGACATGTGTGTTTTCAGATACTGGGACACTCATTGATTTAATTCCTAGAGCAACTAAAGAAACTTTTTTATATACAACCGAGGCGATTTCTGATATGAAAATAACTAATTATCATTATCCTAACCGCTTTAAAATTCCTAAATATAATGTTATCCATTTGTTGAATCAAGTTTTGAAGTGTAAAATGGATTTGAATCGTGGTATGTGCGAGTCAGCAAAGTAGTAATACAAGTTATTGTAATAGAAAATATAATGAATGTATGGAGGGGAAAGAACATAGTGGACTAAATTCTGGTGGTTGGGGGTATTCCGAATGTAGGCGCTGTTATGAATACTGTTTAGCCCAAGGAGGAATATGGGATTGTCCTCGTCCTCACTAAAAAAAATTATGATAGGATTTGAAATAAGAATTAATAACCGGGAGCCTGTGATTATTACATCCTATGATGTAGCGTTTGTAATGGTGAACTGTAACTATTCATTTGACGATAACATTTATATAGGAGGGACAGACACTTTGAGCAGGCTTGTTTGGGTCGATGAGAACTTAAAAATAGGCGATAAGGTTGTAATAAAAGTAGTTGAAATATCAAAAGTGTCTCCTCCTATGAAAGTAATCTATGATAAAGATAAAATGAAAATAAAATATGAACAACTAAAAGTTGAACTTAAAGTAAAAGGGCTTATATAATTTGTATGAAAGGACTTATTGTAAAATCTAAAGATAAAACATGCAAGGCGGGCATTCCTCAGTGTGGAGTAGGGATCGTTGCTAATATTACTTGGCATAGTGGTCTGACTTGGACTCTTAGTGGTTTAAAAATGCCTGAAGAAATACATTTGGTATGGAACGGAGGTATGTTGGACATAGGAGATGTAGTAGAAGTGGAAATTGCAGAGTTTGATGAAGCCTCAACTCCTGTTGCGGAAGATAAACACTGTTGCTTAATGGAAGAACAATCAGATAGTGTAGATGAATCGAAAGATTTAGAACATAAATTAAATCTTTATTATCGGTTGAAAAAAATATTGGAGGATGAGAATTTGATAGAAGTGGTTGATGATTGATTTTGATCGTTTTTGGTCAAAAGGTGATAGAAGCGTTTGTAAAATACAAAGATGATCTTTTAGAATAATTTGTTTTTGTAGCTGAGTTACATATCGTTTCATTCAGCTACATTACATACTATAAAACCTTTGAAATATGAAATTATATTTTATTCTTTTGTCATTCCTTTTTGTAGGTGTTTGTCATGCTCAAAAGGTAACTCGTATTCTTTGTTCATTTTGGGGGATCTATAATTTAGTGAAACGTGTAATGGCAGAAAAGGAATGGGGAAATACATCCAGGCTTGCATTTTGTGGGGCATCCGGCAAAACTCTTCCGGCTTATGCAGAGTTAGAGAAGAAGTTTGAAAATAATCCTTATTTTCTTTATAACTATGCAGCCATACTTTTGGAAAATAAACAATATGAGGAGAGTTTGACAGTAGCACTGCAATGTCGTAAGTATTGGGCGGACTATGACTTGGAACTTATGATTGGTGAGAACTATCAGGAATTGGATAAGTATGAGTTGGCGGAGAGGTATTATGATAATGCGTCTATGATGTGTCCTTCCCGGTTCCTGCCTCTTTATAAGTTATTTCATTTTAGATGATAACGGACAGCAGAGGTTTATCTATATGTTGTAATAACAGGAGAAATTAATGGAAACTATATAACATTTCCTTGCGTAATAATTAAATAGTGCATATCTTTATAAGAAATATTCTTTTTAGGATCGTTTGGCGGATATTGTTGGTTATTAAAATTGCATACTAATGAAATATGAAGCGTATTTAATTATTCTGGTGGTATGATTCTAAAGAAACTTATGGTACGACTGGACTAAGAATAGAAAATATGATAATATGTTTAGAACATTTGTTTAATAAAGAAAATTTGATGCTTATGAAAAACTTATTTCCTTCCCGAGTAATTGTGTGTGTAATTACACTGCTTACTCTAACTTTTCCGGTCTTTGCACAAACCACGAATGCGACAGATGAATATGAAGAGACATTAAAGAAGATGATGAAGCTTTCCGGTGCTTCGGCTGCTACGGACGATCTTTATCCGAAAATGCTTTCTGTGATGAAACTTAATGCACCGGGAAAAGATGATGCCTACTGGAATGATTTTGCTAAAGACTGGAAAGAAAAAATAGAAAATAGGGTGATTGAACTGTGTATGCCTGCTTATAAGAAACATTTGACATTGGAAGATTTGAAAGCAATTGCCGCGTTTTATGAATCTCCTGTCGGCAGGAAATATAAAGAAAGTTCATTGGCTGTGATGCGTGAAGCAATGCCATTGTTGGTACAGGAACTCCAAACAGAGATGTTTAGAGAGGTGAGACCGGGAATGGATAAACAAATGGTTGAGCACGAACAAGCAATGAAAGAATATGAGCAAAAAAAGAAACGTGATAGAGAGTTGTGTGCACAAGCTTATTTGCTTCCGAAAGACAGTATCGCTGTAGTTCCTGGAAAAGTTTATGAGAACGGAATGTCTACAACTCCTTCATTATATTCGATTGAAAGAAGAAAAAAGGATACAAAAGTGACATTCGTGCAACCTGTTTATTGGGATTCACAATGGCTGTATTATAGTCCGGGATTCAAGATTATAGATAAAGAAAGTGGCGATGAATATAATGTGAGAGGATATGATGGCGGAGCATCTATGGATAGGCTGTTAACCGTTGAAGGATTTAATCATAAATACATTTATATCAGTCTTTTATTCCCAAAATTGAAGAAAAGTGTGAAGGAAATTGATATCCTTGAATTGCCACATGCAAAGGATAAGGAACTATTGCCTTCTAATGATGATGGAAAGGCTAAATCATATTTTAATATAAGAGTGAAAGATTATCAAGCTTCTTCCGGGAAGAAAAATAAAAAAGTCTATTTCTAGTTCAAGATAACTAGTATTGAAATCGCAATGACTGATAATGGACTAAATATATCCTGCTTTTACGGTAAACACAATCGGCATAATAATTGTCCGCTGTTCTTTTATTGGGCCGGATACTTTTGGAAAAGCTCTTTTTATTTTGTATATTTGTAGGAGAATAGTGATGAGTAAAGAACGGAACTAAAGAAGAATGGAAAAGAAAATAGTGCAATATTGCAACAGTGGAATGGAAACTCCTTACAGTAGTTAAGCTGTAAGAACCTTGGTATAAACTAAAGGCTGCGAATCTTTGTAGGGTTTGCAGCCTTTTTTGTTGTTAAAAATCACAGGAATAACCTTTGTCTTGGATTTGAGAGTTTATAATAAACTTAGATACCGTTATTAATAAACCCCTCAAAAGTTTATTAATAACATGGAACACGTTTGTGCAAGAAACGTTCGCTTTTTTCTTCTTTATATGCGAGATTGAATACGCCCGATAGGATATTTTTATAGAAAGTAATTTGTATATACATTGATGTAACTAAATCAGAAGCCCATCCAATAACTCCAGATAAATTCCGACAGCTTCTTCGATCTCTTTCAGCATGATATATTCCTCTGCTGTATGCGAACGTGAAGAGCGTCCCGGACCGATCTTTACCGAAGGGAAGGACATTAATGCCTGATCGGACAGAGTTGGAGAACCGAAAGGAACACGGCCAAGCTTTACTGCTTTCTGAACAAACGGATGTTTTTCATCAATTTGTGAAGAGTTGAGGCGGTATGAACGCGCTTTGGCGTCACAGGAAATATGTTTTTTGATTTCCGCAAACAGTTCTTCGTTTGAGTAAAGTTCGTTGCTCCGGATGTCGACAACGAAAGAACATTTGTCGGGAATGACATTGTGTTGAGTACCTGCATTAATCACCGTGACGCTCATCTTCACCGGACCTAGTAGCGGAGATTCCTTTTCAAAACGATAGTCACGGAACCAGGCGATGTCATCCAATACTTTGTAGATAGCATTGTCTCCCTCATTGCGTGCCGCGTGTCCGGCTTTACCTGTTGCAGTGACGTCTAACACCATTAAGCCTTTTTCGGCAATGGCGGGCTGCATCTCCGTCGGTTCGCCCACTATGGCGAATGAGACAGGAGGAAGTCCCGGCAATACACTTTCAATTCCGTCCTTACCTGAAACTTCTTCTTCGCACGAGGCAAGATAGATGAGGTTGTATTTCTGCGAAGTGCGACATAGTTGCAGGAACACCTGTAATAACGAAACAACGCTGGCGCCGGCATCGTTGCTGCCCAGCCCGTACAATTTGCCATTTTCTTCGCGGGGAGTGAACGGATCCTTTCTCCAACCGTTGACAGGTTTTACGGTGTCAATGTGAGAGTTAAGCAGGATAGTGGGCTTTTTCAAATCGAACATCGGACTGAGGCACCACACATTATTTCCCTTGCGTCCGGTCTGCATACCTGCCATTTCAATATAGTTTTGCAGAAAATCCGCAGCTTGGGTTTCTTCCCGGCTGATGGAAGGGATGCTAATCAGTGATTTAAGCAGGCTTACAGCCTCTGTTGTCATATAGGAAATATCATATTTCATAGTCAAATCTTTTATCTATATCTTAATCTTTGCACAAAGATAGTCGTTTTGAGCAATAGTTTCAAATAAAACTAATACCTTTGTACCATATTTACTAATACAAAGAGTATGACTTATCATCATTTATCTGTCCTGGTCCATCGTCAGGCCGAAAAATATGGCGACAAGGTAGCCTTAAAATACCGCGACTATGAGACAGCTCAATGGATTCCTATTTCGTGGAATCAGTTCTCGGGAACTGTACGACAAGCAGCTAATGCTTTCGTGGCGTTGGGAGTGGAAGAACAAGAGAATATCGGTATATTTTCACAGAATAAGCCCGAATGGTTCTATGTTGACTTTGGTGCATTTGCCAATCGCGCTGTTACCATTCCGTTTTATGCGACCAGTTCGCCTGCGCAAGCGCAATACATCATCAATGATGCGCAGATTCGTTACCTTTTTGTGGGGGAACAGTTTCAATATGATGCTGCTTTCAGCATTTTCGGTTTCTGTTCTTCCCTGCAACAACTGATTATCTTTGACCGTTCGGTGGTGAAAGACCCTCGGGATGTATCTTCTATCTACTTTGATGAATTTATGGCAATGGGGGAGGGACTCCCGCATAATGATACGGTGGAAGCACGTACGGAACGCGCTTCTTACGATGATTTGGCGAATATCCTTTATACGTCCGGAACAACGGGCGAACCGAAAGGGGTCATGCTGCATCATTCCTGCTATCTGGAACAGTTCCATACACATGACGACCGCCTGACGACAATGTCGGATAAGGATGTATCCATGAACTTCCTGCCACTGACGCACGTATTCGAGAAAGCGTGGTGTTACCTTTGTATTCATAAAGGCGTGCAGATTTGTATCAATCTTCGTCCGGCAGATATTCAGACGACTATCAAGGAGATCCGGCCGACGTTGATGTGCAGTGTTCCCCGTTTCTGGGAAAAGGTATATGCAGGCGTACAGGAGAAGATCAATGAGACAACCGGTTTAAAGAAGGCGTTGATGCTGGATGCTATCAAAGTGGGTAGAATCCATAATCTGGATTATCTGCGCCGGGGGAAAACACCTCCGGTGATGAATCAGCTGAAATATAAGTTCTACGAAAAAACGATCTATTCTTTACTGAAGAAGACGATCGGCATTGAGAATGGAAACTTTTTCCCGACTGCCGGTGCTGCCGTTCCCGATGAGATCAATGAATTTGTTCATTCGGTAGGCATCAATATGGTGGTTGGATACGGCTTGACGGAATCTACGGCTACTGTATCCTGTACGTTGCCAGTGGGCTATGATATCGGTTCGGTGGGTGTTGTACTGCCGGGAGTTGAAGTGAAGATAGGCGAAGACAATGAAATACTGCTTCGTGGTAAGACGATCACGAAAGGATATTATAAGAAAACGGAAGCCACTGCTGCCGCTATTGACCCCGACGGCTGGTTCCACACGGGGGATGCAGGTTACTTTAAGAATGGACAGCTTTTCCTGACGGAACGTATCAAAGACCTGTTCAAAACATCGAACGGCAAATATATCGCTCCGCAAGCGTTGGAAACAAAACTGGTGATTGACCGTTATATCGATCAGATTGCTATTATTGCCGATCAGCGTAAGTTTGTTTCTGCCCTTATTGTTCCTGTGTATGGATACGTGAAGGAATATGCTAAGGAGAAAGGCATTGAGTATAAAGATATGGCCGAACTGCTGCAACATCCGAAGATTGTCGGTCTTTTCCGTGCCCGGATAGAAACGTTGCAACAGCAGTTTGCTCATTACGAGCAAATCAAGCGCTTCACTCTGCTTCCCGAACCATTCAGCATGGAACGTGGCGAACTGACCAACACGCTGAAATTGAAACGGGCGGTTGTAGCGCAGAATTATAGCGAGTTGATTGAAAAGATGTATGAGGAGTAAGCAGGCTTTTTCGTATCTTTGTCGCCGGATTTGAAAAAATATAACTAATAAAATTGTAAATCAGATGATTACTATTGAACAACTTAAAGACGTGAAAGAGCGCACAGATGCGCTGAGGAGGTATCTTTGACATCGACGGGAAGAAAATTCAAGTCGAAGAAGAGCAATTAAGGACACAAGCTCCGGGATTCTGGGACGACCAGAAACGGGCGGAAGCTCAAATGAAGTTGGTAAAGGATCTGCAGAAGTGGATTAGCGGTTATAATGAAGTGAAGACACTGGCAGACGAGCTGGAACTGGCATTTGATTTCTATAAAGAAGAACTGGTGACAGAGGAAGATGTAGATGCCGCTTATGCGAAAGCCAGTGAGGCGGTGGAAGCACTTGAACTCAAGAATATGCTTCGTGACGAAGCCGACCAGATGGATTGTGTGTTGAAAATCAATTCCGGTGCCGGTGGTACGGAAAGTCAGGACTGGGCATCCATGTTGATGCGTATGTATCTGCGCTATGCCGAGACAAATGGTTATAAGGCTACGATTGCCAACCTTCAGGAAGGTGATGAGGCGGGAATCAAAACTTGTACGATCAATATCGAAGGAGATTTTGCTTACGGTTATCTGAAAGGTGAGAACGGCGTGCATCGGTTGGTTCGTGTCTCTCCGTACAATGCACAAGGTAAGCGTATGACTTCTTTTGCTTCCGTATTTGTGACTCCGCTGGTAGACGACAGTATCGAGGTGAATATAGAAACAGCACGTATTTCCTGGGATACATTCCGAAGCGGTGGTGCCGGTGGTCAGAATGTGAACAAGGTAGAATCCGGTGTCCGTTTGCGTTATCAGTATAAAGACCCTTATACGGGCGAAGAAGAGGAAATCCTGATTGAGAATACCGAAACCCGCGACCAGCCGAAGAACCGTGAAAATGCAATGCGTCAGTTACGCTCTATCTTGTATGATAAGGAATTGCAGCATCGTATGGCGGAACAGGCAAAGGTGGAAGCCGGTAAGATGAAGATCGAATGGGGGTCACAAATCCGAAGCTATGTATTTGATGACCGCCGTGTAAAGGATCATCGTACCAACTATCAGACTTCGGATGTGAACGGAGTAATGGACGGTAAGATCGATGGCTTTATCAAGGCTTACCTGATGGAGTTTTCTTCGCAGGAATCATAAAAAACAAAATTAGCAAGTGTTATTTTTGGAAAGTTAAAAGATTTGTTCTTACTTTGTTAGTGTTGAACTTTAAAACTAACTATTATGGGTAAGGCTAAGAAAAAAACAGCGATTAGTAAGAAGGAAGAACAACAAGCCCAAAAGGTAGTCAAAATAGTGTTCGTCTCATTAATTATTTTGGCATTGGTAATGTTGGTTGCATTCTCCTTTTTCGGTTGATTGATTCACTACAGATTACATAGATTGCACAAGGGGCACGAAAAGAAGGTCTGCCCGGACGGTGAAAATCATGTGATCTGTGGTGAATTCTTGTTTTGTAACGCTTTTGTAACCCCTGTAATATTAATGTAACTTTTCTGTAATTCTTCCGTAGCCGGTTTGTCATTCCGGTGTATCTTCACAGTTGTACTTTTGCTGCGAATATAGTAGCAAACAACTGAAATGAGTAGAATTACAACAACCGTCGTTACACTTTTACTAACGACAGCAGCCTTTGGACAGGCCAAGGATGATGCCGGAGATGGCAAGAAACTGGATAAGCAGACAATGGAGATAAAGGATTATCTGCCGGAAATCCACGGAACGATCCGGGGTAAATATGAATATCAGACAGAAACAGGCGAAAGCCGTTTTGAGGTACGCAATGCCCGTTTCAGTGTTTCGGGAAATGTACATCCGCTGGTTGCTTATAAGGCAGAAATCGACCTTTCCGATGAAGGCTCTATCAAAATGCTTGATGCGTACGCACGTGTCTTTCCGGTGAAAGACCTGAATTTTACAATTGGGCAGATGCGTGTTCCTTTCACGATAGATGCACACCGTTCACCGCACCAACAGTATTTCGCTAACCGTTCATTTATTGCCAAGCAGGTGGGTAATGTGCGTGATGTCGGACTTACTTCTGCCTATAGGCATAAAGGAGATTTCCCGTTTATTCTGGAAGGTGGACTGTTCAACGGTTCCGGTTTGACAAACCAGAAAGAATGGCACAAAACACTGAATTATTCTATAAAGGCGCAGTTACTGCCCGGCAAGAACTGGAATGTGACACTTAGCACTCAAATGATAAAACCGGAAGATGTACGAATCAATATGTATGATGCCGGTATCTATTATCAGAACAATCGTTTCCATATTGAGGCGGAATACCTGTATAAAATGTATGGGCATAATGCGTTTAAAGATGTTCATGCAGTTAACAGCTTTGTCAATTATGACTTGCCGCTGAAGAAGGTTTTTAATAAAATATCTTTCCTGGCCCGTTATGATATGATGACGGACCATAGCAATGGTACGATTGATGAGACAACAAGAACGTTGATTATAAATGACTATGCCCGTCACCGTGTGACAGGCGGGATTACGCTTAGTCTCTCCAAGGCTTTTATTGCCGATCTCCGTCTGAACTTCGAGAAGTACTTCTACAAGAAATCGGGTATCCCTAAAGAGTCGGAACGGGATAAAATCGTCATTGAGTTTATGACGAGATTTTAAGGAATTTCATTACTTTTGTGCCATGGCACAAGAAATAGAACGAAAGTTTTTAGTCTCCGGTGAGTTTAAATCTCTGGCAACCTCGCATAGCCGGATTGTACAAGGGTATATCAGCAGTGCTCGCGGGAGGACTGTACGGGTCCGTATTCGTGACGATAAGGGGTATCTTACCATTAAAGGAGCTTCCAATGCTTCCGGAACCAGCCGTTATGAATGGGAGAAGGAGCTTCCTTTGGAGGAAGCGGAAGAACTGATGAAACTTTGTGAACCCGGTATCATTGATAAGACCCGTTACTTGGTACGAAGCGGTAAGCATGTATTCGAAGTTGACGAGTTTTATGGTGAGAATGAAGGACTTGTCGTGGCGGAAGTCGAACTGGAATCGGAAGAGGAATCTTTTGTGAAACCGGACTTCATCGGTAAGGAAGTGACCGGAGATGTGCGTTACTACAACTCCCAACTAATGAAAAAACCGTATAAAACGTGGTGAACGTTAACAAATAAACCGTATATTTGTTCCTATTCTAAAAGAGCAATGTATGGATATGGAACAGTTGTACAACTATCTGCCGCGGGAATTGGTCACTTTCGTTCTGGTGACCTTGTTTTCTTTACTAATCGGGCTTTCGCAGCGCCGAATCAGTTTGAAGCGTGAGGGTGAAACTACCCTTTTCGGGACCGACCGTACATTTACTTTTATCGGAATCTTGGGGTATCTGCTCTATATACTCGACCCTACCGATATGCGTCTGTTTATGGGAGGCGGTGCAGTGTTGGGAGTGTTGTTGGGGCTGAACTATTACGTCAAGCAGTCTCAGTTTCATGTTTTTGGTGTTACTACCATTATTATTGCGTTGATTACCTATTGCATGGCTCCTATCGTAGCCACTCAACCTTCCTGGTTTTACGTCATGGTGATTGTGACGGTACTTCTTTTGACCGAACTGAAACATACGTTTACCGAATTTGCTCAGCGTATGAAGAATGATGAAATGATTACGCTGGCGAAATTCCTTGCTATCAGTGGTATCATATTGCCTATGTTGCCGAACAAGAACCTGATTCCTGATATCAATCTTACTCCTTATTCCATTTGGCTGGCAACGGTTGTGGTATCCGGCATCTCGTATCTGTCTTATCTGCTGAAAAGATATGTATTCCATGAGTCAGGCACTTTGGTATCCGGCATTATCGGAGGGCTGTATAGCAGTACGGCTACGATCTCGGTACTTGCCCGTAAAAGTCGGAAAGCGTCGGAGCAGGAAGCTACCGACTATGTTGCCGCCATGCTGTTTGCTGTCAGTATGATGTTCCTGCGTTTTATGATACTGATACTGATTTTTAGCCGGGAGATTTTCCAGTCTATTTATCCGTACTTGCTGATTATGTCGGTGATAGCTGCGGCTGTAGGGTGGTTTATTCATTCCCGGCAGAAACGTCCTAAAGATTCGGATGCCGAACCGGAAGACGATGATAGCAGTAACCCGCTGGAATTTAAGGTTGCCCTAATCTTTGCCGTATTATTTGTAATCTTTACTGTGCTGACTCATTATACGTTAGTCTATGCAGGTACAGGTGGATTGAATCTGCTTTCTTTTGTATCCGGCTTTAGTGATATTACTCCTTTTATCTTGAACTTGTTGCAAAATACCGGTAGCGTTGCCGCACTGATTATTACTGCTTGCAGTATGCAGGCTATCATCAGTAATATAATGGTGAATATGTTCTATGCTTTGTTCTTCGCCGGGAAGGGAAGCAAGCTCCGTCCTTGGATTTTAGGGGGATTCGGGGTAGTGATTGCCTGTAATTTTGTGTTGTTGCTGTTCTTCTATCTTTAAGAAAGATACTTACGGTAGTACGGAATAATAAAATGAAAAAGAAGGTGTGTCGTAATACACGATGCGCCTTCTTTTTTTTCATTGACTATAAAAATCGGTTCATTTTCTTTAAGCTGCGATATTTTGAGGATTTCTTTGGTTTATGTGTTCGCAACATCTAAATAGAGCAACTGTAAGCTCATAAAACGGTCTAATCAGCCAATCCATACCTTCTTTAGTCATTTTTGCACACATCTTTTTTATATTGAAGGCAATGGCAAAGAAGGAAAAGTCCATGAAGACCTTATCCTTTCCAAAATGGCGGAAACGTTTGTAATTCATATTGTTTTTCATTTGTCCGAACACGGCTTCCGGTTCTATGCATCTCTGTCCTCTGTGTTTCAGTCCTTCCTCTGAGCAGAGCAACTCTTTGGCTTTTTGCTTGTATTTTCTGAGTCTGTGATTCAACTCTATCGTTCTGTTCCCCTTTGCTTTAAAACATCGGCATCTTAGCGGACAGCCTTCACATCTGATGGCTCTGTACGTGGCATTTTCGCTGACATATCCGGATGCTGTTTTCACATGTCTAGTCCCTATCCTTTGCATCTTCTGTCCCATGGGGCAGATACAAAAGTCTTGTTCTTCATTGTAGTAGAAGTTTTCCGCCCTGAACGGGTCCGGTTTGAATCTCGGCCGCTGTTCCATGTGGAAGTAGTTGTATTTGACGTAGCCCGCCATACCGTTTTCTGACATGAAGCGGTAATTCTCCTCAGAACCGTAGCCGGAATCGGCCACCACCGTATGGGCCAACCTGTCATATCTGCTTGAGAAGGATTGCAGGAAAGGTATCATGGTCAGTGTATCCGTAGGGTTCGGAAAGAGTGCAAAATCGGTAATGAACTGGTTCTCGGTGCCGATCTGGAGGTTGTAACCGGGCTTTGTCTGGCCGTTACGCATGGCATCCTCCTTCATTCTCATGAAAGTAGCGTCCTTGTCCGTTTTGGAATAGGAGTTCCTGTCCTGTAGCGTGTTCAGACGGTTGTCGTATTCCTGCAGCTTGTCCCTGTGTTCTTCCAGTTCCTTCAGCTGTTTGCGTTTCTTTTTCAACGCAGTCTTTTCCTCTTTCGTGGAGGGCTCAGGAACCTGTTCAAGTGCTTTCCGCAATTCTCCAGCCATCTCAGTCAGCATGGCCGGAGTGAACTCAATCTCCTCATTGCTTTCCGATGAGTTCTCCTGGGCGATGACATCGTCTATCTGCCCTAACAGGACATGTATCTTCTTCATCAGGCGTTCACAGTTCCGCTCAACCGTTTTTCGCCAGACGAAAGTATACTTATTGGCTTTGGACTCAATCTTTGTCCCGTCAATGTATTCCACATTCAGCCTGATGAAGCCTTTGGAAGAGAGAAGGAGTACGGTTTGGGTAAATACCTCGTTGATTTCCTTTTTCACCCGGTTGCGGAAACGGTTGATGGTAATGAAATCAGGTTTCTCATATCCGGCAAGCCAGATATAATGGATGTCACGATGAAGGAGCTTTTCAATTTTCCGGCAGGAATAGACGTTGTTCATATAGGCATAGAGAATGACCTTGAGCATCATCCTGGGATGGTAAGGGCTGCGGCCGCATTCCTTATACAACTTCCTGAAACTTTCAAGGTTCAGGCTCTCAACCAGAGCGTCAACCATCCGAACTGGATCATGCTCTGCAATATCCTCGTCAATTCTTTGAGGAAAAAGCACTGTTTGGTTGGAATTATAAGGACGAAAATGTATCTTTGTCATAGTGAAAATCTTATGCCTAAAGATACAAAATCTTTAGGTAATAACAAAGCCCCAGCTTGTGAAAGTCGGGGCTTTGTGCTTAAAAAAAAGAAGGTGCGCATTTTGACACACCTCCTTTGGGTTTAATGTGTATCTTATACTTAGAAATTAATGTCATTAAAACTGTTCACCAGTAACTGGTAAGTGATGAAACCGCCTGAACTGGAAGAGTATTTTGTATAAATGGCTGTTATATCTCCCGTTGCACCGGCTTCGGGCAATGGTTGTAGGGCGAAGTTTGAATATCCGCTTACACGTACAATGTAGTTACCCTTATCTTCGGTGGTTGTACCGCCATAAGAGAACCATGCCGAACCATAATAACGTTGGTTATTATAGCTATATGCATACGTGGGTGTTAATCCTTCGGATATATAAGACTTGCTAGTGTATGTAGCCTCGGTTTTACCATTCTCATAAATAGCCTCCAGATAGGAAGGATAGAAGTTGTTACCGGATGTACCTTCTTTATAGGTTAATCCTTCGAAACGAACCAGGCGTCCCAGCGCATCGTCGTTGAGTACTGTTTCATAGTTGCTTGGAGTAATAACTAAAACATCATTCTCCGTCAGTTCTCCCATAGCACCCGGGCAGATATGTTCGTTTATCAACAGTTGGTTTTCCAGATTGCGGTTTGCATAGTTTTTCTCAATATCCGCTTCCGTAGGCGGCATACCGAGACTAATCATATACCGGTAGTTGCCGAGAGCCATTCCTTTGGTCTTCACATAAATAGTCTGTCCCATGTGATAATACACATAGTTGCTGACCATTAGCTTTAGTTCGATGCCGGATTGGGAAGTCTCGTCATAGATATAAAGAGATTTATAAACGTTCCCGGCCTGGTCGCTTGATATTACTTTACCACGGATTACATAATCCTCTGTGATTTCTACATATTTGCCAAGTCCGGCAGTTGATCCCGGAGCATATTTGGCATAATATATATCTTTCAACTGTTTGATTGTAATGATTTGGTCTTTGTTGAAATCTGCCTCTGTCCAGACTTTAGCCGGTGCAGGATCATCAAAGTCATTGTAGCAACCGGTAAAACTGAGTACAGCAGCTACAACCATACATATTTTTAATAATTTGCTCATAGTTCTCATTTTTATTCGTTACAGATTAGAAGCGGAAATAAAGATTCAGATAGTAAGTCGAACCAAACATATAGAAATATTTGGAGTCAAATGGCTGATAAGTCTGGTAGCTTGTATCTTTGTTCTTCAACAAACGAACCTGTTCGTAACCACCGGTCTTGATGTCCTGGTCGTTGAGAAGATTCTTCATTTCCAGGCTGAATCCAAGAGTGTACTGGCGCTTGATAAACCAGTTCTTACCAATGCTGGCATTTACTACATAGGCAGAGTTGAATTTCTCTTGGCTACGGAGTTCTGCAACATCTTCTTTTGTCATACCCGGAGTCAATACCGCATCTGTACGATACAGCGGACTCATGGATATGTACATATTGCTGTAATAATTCAAATCCAGTGAAGCATAGATATTCTTGGGACCACGATAAGACAAACCGATATTCATTGCTTTCTGCGGAGTACTTTCTACGCGGAAGTTTTTCCAGTATACCTTACCTTCGTTTTTGATCTCACCACTATTATCCTGTATCTGAACGTAGTTGGGATTCGAATCGTATGTATATTGTCCCCAGCTAAGTGCACCGTTCAGGTAGAATCCGGCGTCGAGCGGAATAGAAGCAGCAACCTCCACGCCAAAATGACGTTTGTCAATACCGCTCATCGCAAAGTTGGAGAAAGTGGCTTCTACGTCGTCATAGTAAGAAAGAACCTTGTTCTGATTCATAAACTTGGTATAATAGCCGGATACACGTGCCCTAAGTTCTCCTAAACGGAAATTATAGGAACCGTCTACACCGAATACTTTTTCTGCGGAAAGTCCCGGAGTAACGGCGTTACGTGTACGCGGTGATACAAATGCGGACTGAAATTCCGGCGAATCTTGCATATACATGATATTAGCCTCGATAGAGTGCGCTGCCGAGAATTTATAGCTGAAGTTGGCTTTTAATTTATAAGTCAGATAATTAAGTTTCTTAGAGTCGCCTTGAGAGTCATCCAGGAACAAACCTTTCTTCCATAACCCGTGACGCCATAAAGAAGCATGACCGATCTCGCCGCCCAGGTTGACACCCAGTTTGCCGAAACTCATTTCATACTGAGCCCATGCGCGTGCGTTGAGTACATTTCCGTAATAATCATATCCGTATTTATCTCCTTTTTTGGCAGCGCGTGCATGACCGTATTTTTCATAATATTCCATGTCGTTCTGATAAGGAATCGGATTTAATCCGCCCATGTCACGTTCGGCAAATTTGTCGATGTCTACCCAGTAATCGCCACCGAGCAGGTCCTTCACTTCGCTATAATACTCCGTACGGTTACGGCGTAAATTTACTCCTCCATTTATTCTGGAATTATTGCGGAACGTATGAGAGAACTGTGTATAGAAGTTCCAGTCCAACTGGTCGGTATGGCGTTCTTCTATCATATTGATAGAACGGTGTCCCGGACCATACGTTGCATTTTCTTCCTGATTACGGTTGATGTCATACAGTTGTCCCCAATTAATGTGCCGGATATTATCCGTATTGGCACGCCATGCTTCATCTAACCAGGCACCGTAAGTAGTCCCGTTAGAGTAGCTGGGCAAATATCTGTAATAGTCGGGGCGTGGGTCGGGACCGGCATACCAGGTAAGTGCCGAATAACCGTTCTCTCCGAAGCGTACGGAAGTAGCCACGTTCAGTTGTGAACGGTCGTTGATGTCATAAGTGTAATTCAATACAGCGATAGGCTCGTGATAATTACGTACACGTGCATTACGGCGTTTACCGCTTTGCCAACCCCAGTTCGGGTTGTAATAGTTGTTTCCGACTAGATCATACACTTCCTGAGTGGCAGCTTGTTGAGTACCTCTTTCTGTCGGAGCACCTAATACGCTCAAAGCCAAACGGTGTTGGTCGTTGAATTGTTTTTCTACGGCAGCGAAATATCCGAATGCATTGTAATATACACCACGAGCGTAAGAGTTACCTCCCTGTCGGGTTGAAACGGAGAAGGCGTATGACCAACCATTATCTTGCAGTCCTGAGGCATACGTCACCATACCACGGAAACGGTATGTTGAGTTGCCATTTACAAGACTGGCACGGAATCCTTTACGCATTTGTGAAGGACGCGTATTGATGTTGGTTGTACCGCCGAGGCTACCAATACCCATTTCTCCCATATTCAATCCTGAAGTAACTTCCTGATTACGGGTAGCGTCGTTTAACCCGCTCCATAATGACCAAGGAGAATATCCGGTCAGTGCATCATTGAACAGGATACCGTTCAAGTATACATCAGTATAGCGTGAGTCGTATCCGCGAAGGTTGAAACGCATCTCGCTGAATTTGTAGGAAGCGATGTTGTTGAATACATCTTTGGATGCCGACAGTGATGAAGGCAATGATTGGGCATCGTCCAAAGTCTCCGTATCAAATTCTGCAAAAATAGCATCGTCCACAGTAGGAGATTGATTGTCGGGTACTAACACTACATTGTTAATGTCCCTTATCAGTTTGTCTACTCGGACCGCAATGGACAATGGCTCATATTCTGCCGCTTCAAAAGCCAGTGAATATTCACCTTTATTCAAATTCTCAAATATGAAGTTACCTTTTTCGTCAGTTGTCGTTGTGACGTTGCCCGGTGTTAAAGTGACTTTCACACCGTCAATAGCCGTACGCGTGGCACGTGATACGACTTTACCCTTGATTCCGCCGTTCTGTGCAGCGACAGTCAGCGAAATCAAAGATAATACCATGATTAGAAAACTCTTTATTTTCATAAGTATTTCAGTTTTATTTGCTTATATAGATATATACAGGGAAATGGTCGCTGAATCCACCTTGGAAATTATTTCCGACATAGGTACGTAGTGGATACCCCTTGTATTGTCCCTCTTTTTGTATCATATAATGTTGTTTGAAGATATTGCCGTAGAATTTTGATCCGGGAGCTTTTTGTATTTTCAGTTTTCCGGTAGATCCTTTGGCAAGATTTTCAGATATAACAATATTATCAAATATGTTCCACGCATCACCGTAAGCTAATGTACCGTAACCGGCTTTCAGCATATCGGCATACGGGGCGTATAAATCACCGGCAGACAAATCTTTCATTTTTAATTTGGCTCCTAACCCTTCGGTTATACTTTTATCTGTCGGATCATCATTGAAGTCACCCATCATCACTATTTTAGTTGCCGGGTTGGCCTGCAGTACAGAGTCTGCGATGCTGCGCATCTGGCGTCCAACCGCAATACGTTTGAACTCTGAAACATCTTTTCCTCCCAGGCGAGAGGGCCAGTGAGCTACCATAAAGAAGAACGGTTCGTCTTCTATGGTTCCCCACATAGTCAGGATATCGCGAGTCTTGAAGTCCGGCAATGAAGGAATGACGGTCTTTACAGGATATTGCCCTTCCAATTTGAATACATCCGGACGGTAGAGGAAAGCTACGTCTACTCCACGGGCTTCGGGTGAATCGAAATGTGAGATCCGATAATTACCCGGTGCCAGCTTGGGGGTAGCTACAATGTCTTCCAGTACGTTCCGGTTTTCTACTTCCGATACCCCGATAACGATTGGATACTCTTTGTCGATAGCTGCCATACCGAACAATACTCGTTCGATATTGCCAAGCTTTTTATTATACTTGGCTGTATTCCATTTTTTTGGTCCTTCGGGGGTAAACTCGTCATCTTTAACTTCGGGATCATTGATCGTATCGAAGAAGTTTTCGAGATTATAGAATACCACTTTGTATGGTTTCTGACCAAAACAAACGGAAATCAGCAGTACAAAGAATATGGTGCAAAATAATTGTTTCTTCATAAGCTTGTATCTCATTTTATTCCCCATTGGGCGAGATCTTTCTGTTGCTTCACAGAACTATCTACTTTGGGGAAGAATGTAAAACCTGTTTTTTCTTCAATATCAGCTACTGTTGTGCAAATACTTTTCGGTATAGAATTTCCATAGCCTTTTTGTTCTACCCAGAAACCAATAGATATTAATTCGTTGGGTGAGCAATCCTGCACCTTTTTATTCGTAGAACCGCTTTTTGTGCGTAGCAGTACTTTGAAATAGTTTGTAGGAACGGGTACGGAACTACCTACGCCGTCTGTGGTTGTAGTTGCTCCGGGGCCGAAATAAGCTCCGGTCACTACATACAATGTATCACTACAACTGTAACTGCGGACTTTACCCTCAAGAGTCGCCCACATCTGTTGGTTCAGGGAACCAAGCTGTGGTGTCATATTCGACATATAGAATGTCTGTGCATTCATTTCATCTGTACACACACGGTCGGCAGATGCTATCTGATGGCCACGGTCATAACTACTTTTATAAGAATGCTCTACACAATTTGCCTGGAAACTTTGAGGAACAATAGGGTCGAAAGCCCAACGATTGGTACGTTCTACATTCTTTCTTAAGTAGGCGTCATGTATCGGATATGCTACCCATAAAGCGGCTTTCTTAGTTTTATCGAAACAAATCGAATAGTTACGAATTGTTTGATTGTTTAAGAGCCCATAGTGAGTAACATATTGATAGTTAGTGTTTTCTACTTTAGTAGGTAGCTCAGCCCATGAGTTAAACGCCGGCAGATTCTCTTGGGATTCTGCTAGCTGTACCAGATCAAAAGTCTTTTGAGCATTCTCTGCAAAACGCAACGTTAGTTGTGCTCTTCGTTGAGTTTTTCCAGAATTGGTCTTATAATATACGTATAGTACATTAAGTCCATCTGCTATCTGTCCACTTTTGGTCGTTATATTATAATCTTTACTACTGAAAGAACACCATTCTGTTCCTTCGGTCACTTCTGCGTGCCATTCCGTACCGGTTTTACCGGATAGAATGATTGCTGATGATCCGGAAACTGATTTCACGGTCGAAGATATTTTCCAATATGCTTCTCCGTCTTCGGTCGGGGATACCGGGTCGTCGTTATTGCTACACGCAAATGCACACAGTATCAGCACCGTAAAGAATACGGACTTTATTGCTGCTGCGTAGTATTTGGGGGGTGATGTCATTTGAATTTTACTTAATAGTCATTTGGGTAAACTCATGGAAGGGCTATTTAGCCTTTCCATGAGAATATTATTAGAAAAAAATTATTCGTAAATAAGTACTAACTTAACGAATTGAGCATTTTTTGCATTCCCGACATAAATTCTATATTTGGTATTAACAGCCGTTTCTGATAAATTATATGTGTAATCCATTCCTGATTCCTGATTCCATAAAACAGCTGCTCCACCTACCACATCTACATTTGATTCATCTGCGATTCCTACTGTTACAGCTTTAGAAGCATTGGAACGGGTTGTTGCAGTAACCTTTACTAACTTTTTATCTGTAATGGCTGGTAATTCTATATAAGCTCCTTTTTGTCCAATAATTGTGTAATAATCGCTACCAGATTTTGCTCTATAATATCCATTACCGGATGAACCTGCAAATGTATATTCATAGCTTCCAAAAGTATAAGTTTTGGTATCAACAAGCTTAGAGGTTGGAAAATCAGCGGGGTAATTCTCTGCTTTTGTTAAATCCAAACTGATAATAGTCTCATTTCCTGAAGGCTTACCGGCAACGGTGATTGGTACTTCTACTTCATTTCCACCAACTAATGAAATCGTCAAAGTTTGAGAATTTGTAGTAGCATTAGGATTAGGGTTGGCTTTAACAGTGATTTTTGTTCCTTCAACTGTTGCTGATACTATGTCACCTGTTAATCCACTGAGTTTAAAAGTTGGAGACTCTGAATTTGCTACAGTAACATCAATTTCTTTAGTACCACCTTCAGCGGGGAAACTTAATGATGTAGGAGTTACTGACGTTATTGTCGGTCCTGTTGCTTCGAACTCTTTAACATCTTCCAAATTACGAGGTAGAAGTTGTGCACTAGTTTTATAGGCAGCAGCTATACCTGTAAGTGAACCGTTTTCTTTAGCTATATATGCTACATTATTAAAGCTACTTGCACCTTTATTTATATATACAGTTAAATCACTTCCGTTAGCCTTGAAAGTATGAGTCGAAGCCTTATCGACCTCTGTTTTCCAAATGCCTGCCGTTTCAATAGTTACATTTTCTATTTTTACAGGCATACAAGCAAAGTCTAGAAGTTTATCTACGGTAATAGTAACAGGCTGAACATTATTGCCGGAAGATATCTTTTCAACTTCTGCAGCATCGAAGCCACTGATTTGTGGAGCACTGTTATATACTTGCATTTTCGCACTCTCTTTGCGCAGTGTAACTTTTATCTCATCACCGAGAGAATAAGTCTCAGGCTTGATAGTCGTATTGTAAAGAGTAAGTGCATTGCCGGCGGTAGTAGCACCTTTGGTCATTACGTATAATGTACCATATGAGCAGTTTTGTGCTTCCGGGTCGCCACAGATAATACCTTGAATTATATAGTCATTATCAATAGGAGTTGCTTCTGTCGTTGCTTTTATCTTCGTAACCAGATCTGCAATGCTTATAGCTTCCGGAGCACTAGCAGTGAAGGTTTCTACAGAACCGTAAATATCTCCGGTTGAAGTTGTTGCGTATGCACGAACTGCATATTGGCTTCCACTTGTGAGTCCTGTTACTGCTACTGCCCAAGGAGAAACTTTTTCTTGAGCTTTTGTCTTAGCTACATTTGCCCAATCAATATTTGTAACATCTCCGGTGTATTCTATATATTGTACACCGACTTCTGTTGCAGAAGCAACGTCCATGTTAACGACTGAACCGCCAAGAGTTGCAGATGTGCCATTTACTTGAGTTGCTTCGGCAGTAGAAACAGCAGGATCAGTATTTCCTAAATCAATTTCTTGTCCGCCATTGCCGGTGGATAGAGTGATATCATCAAGACGGAAAGAAGAACTTTCTGATGATGCTGTAAACTTAATATATATGTTGTTGATTCCTTGCTTTAAAGTAAAGTTGGCAGTTGCGAGGATCCAATATGGATTATTAGCATCTCCATTATTCTTGGTATATGCAAGTGGAACCCATTCTGTTCCATTGGAACTTAAAGCAACTTTAAACTTTTCTATATTAAAAGTATTATCCCATTCTCCCCCTTCAGGCTTGTAAGAGTAATTACCTCCAAATGTCAGTTTAAGATTTGTTTGGTCAGTAGTAAGTCTTATTTTACTAATTTGGAAGATGCCTGTTTTTGTGAAAAGAGCAACATTTGGTCCGGAAGCTCCTTCGTATGCGTCTATGTTACTTTTACCTGTGTTGCGGATGCTAACTCCTTCTCCTAAATAAGTAACATCTACTACTCCTTCTCCTGTTTTATTCCAATCATTATAATCTGCAACATCAGGATTACTACTAACATCTCCTGTTCCGAATGTCTCATTGTAAATAACAACAGCAGGAACAACATTTCCGCTTCTAATCGTAACTTCCTCTTTCATCAGCACTCCTACCTTGTTAGAAATCTGAATCAGGACTTTCGCTTCGTCTGTAATACCTTCGGGGATACTCACCTGAACTTTGTCAGAACCGTCACCTTCCATTTTGGAAAGTGTCACCCAGGTTTTATCGTCCAGTACAGTTGCTGTCCAGTGGCGGTTTGCTGAAATTTCAAAATAAGATTGACTTCCCTCTACCGGGGTTCCGTCGGTATCAAATACTAACGTTTTTGGAGAAACCTCCAAACGTGGAGCTTCAGTGTCGTCGTTATCGTCAACGCAACCTGCAAATAATGCTGTAGCCATTACAAACATCGTCGTAACGAACAGTTTGAGAAAAGTTAGATTTTTCATTAGCGTTTTTAAATAAATAGTTAATATTTCTTGTGAATTGTTTGTTATCATACGTTTCGATTTAAGTAATTAGCAAACAAAGATATTTTATTTTACGAAACTAACAAAGCTTTGTGCCACTATTTTTGTGTTACAATAAGGTTAAATTTGAGTTACAGCTTTACAAGTTGATACTGTTAAGGAGTGTAACAGTATGTAGGGGTTAATAAAAAATAAAAAATAAATAGGAAGGTTTGTAATAATACTAAAAAGAATAACTGCTTGTTACAACTCCGTAGGAATATAAATGTGTGCTTATGTAAAATAATAGCAATGGTTCGGGTATTGTTATGAGATAATAGTCGGGTGTCCTTTCTGTCTTATGGTTGTAAATGCCGATAAGATTTGAGAAAATGTATAGTACTGTTTGATGTTTGTCTTTTAATACCTATATTTGTCTATATTTCATTTTAGAGAGGATAGGCATTATGAATAATACTTTTAGAATATACCCGATAGGGATACAGAATTTTGAAGACTTGCGTAATAATAACAACGTATACGTTGACAAGACGGAGTTGATATATCGGTTGGCTAATACCAATAAGGTTTATTTTTTAAGTCGTCCCCGCCGCTTCGGGAAAAGTTTGCTGGTTTCCACTTTGGACGCTTATTTTCGGGGAAGAAAAGACTTGTTCCAAGGATTGGCAATGGAACGTTTGGAGAAAGAATGGAATGTCTATCCGGTGCTGCACATAGATTTCAGCATGACGAAATATACCACTATGGCTGATCTGAACGAACGTTTGAATCTTCAACTTTGTGAGTGGGAGCGAATTTATGGGAACGCTCCGGAAGAGGAGGGCTATGCAGCCCGTTTTTCTGGGATAATAAAAAGAGCATACCAGCAAACCGGTTTGCAGGTAGTAGTGCTTATTGACGAATATGATGCACCTTTATTAGACAGTAACCATTTGCCGGAACTGCAAAATGAATTACGTGAAGAAATGCGGAAATTCTTTAGTCCTTTAAAGGCACAAGGAGAATATCTTCGTTTCCTTTTCTTGACGGGAATCAGCAAATTCAGTCAAATGAGTATTTTCAGTGAACTGAATAATTTGCAGAATATCAGCATGCGGGATGATTATAGCGCAATTTGTGGTATTACCGAGCAGGAATTACGTACGCAACTGAAAGCAGATATTGAGATGATGGCACAGGCTAATGGCGAAACCTATGAGGAGGCCTGTTTGCACTTGAAACAGCAGTATGACGGGTATCATTTTAGCAAAAAGTGTGAAGACGTTTATAATCCATTTAGTTTGTTTAATGCATTTGCTCAAAAGAGCTATGAGAATTTCTGGTTTTCTACCGGAACACCTACTTTCTTGATAAACATATTACAGCAGAGTAATTTCGATATCCGAGAATTGGATGGGACTACGGCTACTGCCGAACAGTTTGATGCTCCTACAAGTGTTATCACTGATCCTCTCCCTGTGCTTTATCAAAGTGGCTATCTTACTATCAAGGGCTACGATTCGGAATTCCAACTTTATACTTTGGCTTATCCCAACAAAGAAGTGCGGAAAGGATTTATCGAGTCTCTTATGCCCGCCTACGTACATTTGCCGGCACGTGAAAATACGTTTTATGTGGTTTCTTTTATCAAAGACTTGCGTGCCGGAAAACTGGTTGAATGTCTGGAGAGAATAAGGGCTTTCTTCGCTTCGATTCCCAATGATCTGGAGAATAAGCAGGAAAAACATTATCAGACTATCTTCTATCTTTTATTCCGCTTGATGGGCCAATACGTGGATGTGGAAGTAAAAAGTGCTATCGGACGGGCTGACGTAGTTGTAAAATTACATGATGCTATTTATGTCTTTGAGTTCAAGGTAGATGGTACACCGGAAGAAGCGTTGGAACAAATAAACAGTAAAGGATATGCTATACCTTATCAGCCGGATCATCGAAGTGTTGTAAAGATAGGAGTCAACTTCGACAGTACGACAAGAACTATCGGAGACTGGGTTATTGCTGAAGAATAGTGACTGTTGGGCACTGTTCGCAATTCCTATTGATTTTTCCAATTCCTCTTTCAACCTATCACCACCCTTCTGAAACCCTTTACAGATCGTACTTACAGAACGGTGATAGGTTGTCGTTAACCTATCACCGTATCCTTCACCTGTCACCGTACCGATAATTGTATATTTATGCTCTTTTCGGCTTGATTCGGACAACTTTATAGACATTGCCGCGCTTGGCGTGTATGGAAGGCACTTGATTCCTCTGCAATATTCTTCCAAACTGGATAATGTTGCAATTGGAAATGCGGATTCTACTATCATGTTGCACCTGTTCCAGTATCTCGATGGCGAGAAGTAACTCGTATTCTTCCTCATCTTCCCGGGCAGCTCGGAAATATTGGTGGAATAATTGCTCTGCAATGGGGATCACTTGAAACTCCTGATTGCTTTCGGTCATAACCTTTTCATCTTCGGCATTGAACCAATAACGTTCTCCTTTGTAAATATCGTGTATGGCTTGCGCGTAAAGTTGTTCATAGTCGATAGGAGAACAATCGATCGGACCGGTTACGGCGATGACGATATAACGTCGGCTGCCGGAAGTGTCGGTCAGTAAATCCTTGTGATTGCTCGTGCCGATGAATGAGGCATAGCGGCGCAACTCCTGTGTCGCTACACCGTGAGGACGGCGGGTGTTGACTACCGGTTTTTGAATGATATGTTTCAGGAAAGCCTGTTGACTCTCCCTGTTTTGGTCGAACTCGTCCATGTTGATGAGTGCGAAACGGTTGAGAGATAGTTCGGCATCCCTTTTGTTGCTGAAGTCAATGCGGTCGGTGTAGTAGGGTTGCAATTCGGTCGGTAGCAGATTCCGGCAGAAAGTGGATTTCCGGTAAGCTTGCGGACCGACTAACAACGGTACCGTGCAATTTGCGTAGTTGCGGTCAGTGTGGCGCCAATGAGCCACCATATTCAGGAACCAGCGATAAAACAGATCAGGCCAGTGGATATTGTTGCAAGGAACACGGGAAGCAAGCTCGCGGATGCGGTCGCGACCGTCCCAACGGATATCCACGCCGAAAAGGAAATCTTCGATAGGGTTGAAAACCGGAATACGGTCGGAGTCCAGATAACGGGCAACATCCCTGTCCCAAAGGTTGAGTCCTTCGAGTCGTGCGTTCATGGCGATGCTGTTGCGCGTGCGGTTGGTGACCGGACGGAAGCAAAAACAGAACGTGTTTCGTTCGCGATATTCGGTGACGGTTGTCATCGTGTTGTAACGAAACTCGTATCGGCGTTGCATAAATTCTTCTGTCCGGAGTTCCAGTTCCTGTTCGGCTGATAAGGGGGACTTTTTTCCGAAACCTTTGGCGTTCAGGTATACATTTTGTACGGTTTGGCGGATCAGGAATTCCTTCTTTTGGGTGTAGAAGTGTGCAATGGCCCAACGGGCGGTTTCCTCTTCCGGTATGCCTGACTGAAAGCAGTTTTCCGCAAGTTGCACTAAGAGAGGCTTGAGGTCATCGTCCGAATGGAGATGCACGTTGGGATGAAGTTCGCTTAATGAATGGTAAGCCTTATTCAGGGCGACCTCGAAGAGGGCGGATAAGGTGTCGAAACTGTCGTATCCCGGAATCAGCCGTTTGAATGGGGAGTTTTCCGCTTGCACGGTTTCTTTGTAGGTGGTGTCCGACGGCATTTCTAATGGTTGGCGCATATAAATGACGGTAGAGTCGGGATTGTAATAAAGTTCCGGATCGTAGGTTTGCCGGCAGAATTGATCCAATGTCGGTTTTTTAAGTTCGATGGCATAGGAGAGTGCCGGTTGACACAGGCCGACGGCTTTTCTGTAAGCGTGAGCTTGGAATATTTCCGCTTCTTCCCGGCTTTTGGGTAGTGATTTGTCCGGGCGTGTGAAACGCAGCCATATTTTTACGGAGTGTCCGCTGGAACCCATGAAGGCTGCGAGGGTTTGGGTGAGTTCTGCTGCTTCCTGTTTCACACGGTTTACTTCCGTCCTGTTTGCCAGGTGGTTTACTTCTATTTGCACGATGCCGTTGTATGCGGTCATTTGTGTCCCGTTGGTTGTTTTGCGGAAGTTGGCGGCAGGGATGACTTTCGTCAGTTTTTGCGCTTCTTCTAGTTTGCAGTCCGGTGATGCGTGACGTATGCTTGTCCGTAGATTACTGATCGGGCGGGCTTTCGTTTCATGCTTCATCGCTTCTATTTGTAGGGTAATATCTAGCGTTCGCATGGTTAATGTCCCGCTGTTGTCCCGCATCAAAGTAAGTTTCATGTCAAGTGTGTTTATTATTTATTCCTTTTTTATTAAAGGCTGATAAAGGTAGGCTTTATAATCCGGTCGGGCAAACTCTTTCGTATTTATTTATCACTAAAACTTGGTTAAGTTTTATATGCCTTTTTGCTGCCTGTTCCATACGGGGAAACGATCGGTTTCATCGGTGAGAAACTCTAGTTTCTGCACCTTGAAACTCTGGTTTCAATAGCTTGAAACTTTAGTTCCGGCAGCTTGAAACTAAAGTTTCTTCGCCTTGAAACAAATTGTAACAAGGCATGAAACGGAAGTTACCTCTGAGTGGTACTCTTGTTTACAAGAGGCATTTATCAAATTGGGCGGTGATAGGTGATAGGTAAGGTGATAGGTTACTGACAACCTATCACCGTTCTGTAAGTACGATCTGTAAAGGGTTTCAGAAGGGTGGTGATAGGTTGAAAGAGAATTTGCATTTTTCCCTTTGTAGAGAGTAGTTGGAATATACGGAATTTCTTGTATTTATTTCCATATTTCTACTGTATTTCAAAATAAACATATATCTTTGTCATACGCTTTCTGCTCATCGGCGTGATGAAACGGTGGAAAGCGGTTATTATTTTAAATGGAATATGACGTATTATCTCTCTTACCCGAAATCTAGCAGTTTCTATTCACGGAGAGATGATACAACAGATATTCCACGTGAACGGCTTGTATCAACATATCCGTTAGGAGATGTGTTATATATAAACGATTGGCGTGGATGTCTGTTGTTATCATTGTCTCGTGAAAAGGTTCGCTAGGCCTAGGGTAAAGATAATGGTACAACAGCATTCACGTCTTTTTTGTATCCGGGCGGTTATACATTACCCCAGAAAAGTCTAACCTAACCACTCCTTACTCGTCCGAAATGCAAAAAACGTGGATGCGTGTTGTCCCACATAAACAAAATAACATTTACTTTTTATTGTGGAACACATTAAAAAAGAGCATTATGCCGAAATGGATTAGCATAGAAAAAGCAGCGTTTAAGTATGGGATTAACGAAGAGGTGATCTGGCTTTGGATAGAAATGAATAGATTTCCGGTAGCGTACACTAAGGAACCGCCTGCAGTTGACGAAGAAGGTATGGACGATTTTTTGCGTCGAGGTAAGGATCGGGTTATGGCGGAATATATTGATACATTAGAAGAACTGTGTATGCAAAAAACAAAGATTTGTCTTTTGTATGCCGAAATTATAGGTGCTCAGGATAAGGAACTGCTGTTGCAGAGGGAAAAAATCGCTCGAATGAATGAGATACAGATAGCCATGAGAAGACAAGGCGAACGGATGCAGGACTGTGCGAAGGTGCTTATGAAATACGAAAAGCCTTTTCATATCAGTTGGGTAGATAGATTATGGAACAATTTGAAGCAGTTGTTGTCAGGCGTGAAGCATTGGACGGGGCTGAAATAAATAGAGCGTATAATATTTTTTATCTATTCTTTTTACTTTCTTAACTCCGAATGTTTCGTAACTGTTGGGAAACCACCTACTTTTATCCCCCAAATTTGCAACATTCCGAAATGTTGCACGTCTAATAAAATAAGAACTAAATCATTCTAGTTATGAAACACAGACTGTTGCTACTATTACTATTCGTGTTCACTGCATCTGTGGCGGGGTGGGCGCAAAAATCCGTGGCTCCTTCTTATACAATCAAAGGTGTGCTTCTGGATTCTTTGACGCAGGAAGGGGAACCGTATGCTACAATCAGAATTACAAAGAAAAATGCTCCGGAGAAAGCGCTGAAAATGGCGGTGACCGGTGCGAACGGTAAATTTCAGGAGAAGCTGAATGTGCCGGCAGGAGATTATGTAATCAGTATTTCTTCGATAGGTAAAGCGCCTGTGGTGAAGGAATTTACGTTGAAATCGTCAACTAAGGTGGTTGATTTGGGGACAATGCTCTCGGCGGAAGCCAACAATGAGCTGAAAGGGGTGGAAGTCGTGGCACAAAAGCCTCTGGTAAAGGTAGATGTCGATAAGATAGAGTATAATATTGAGGATGACCCCGATTCCAAGTCCAACAGTATATTGGAAATGTTGCGTAAAGTTCCTTTGGTGACGGTGGACGGGGAAGATAATATACAGGTGAACGGAAGCAGCAGTTTCAAGGTACACGTGAACGGGAAACCCAATAACATGATGAGCAATAACCCGAAGGAAGTGTTGAAAAGTATGCCTGCCAATTCGATTAAATATATTGAGGTTATCACTTCACCGGGAGCTAAATATGATGCGGAAGGAGTGGGCGGTATCCTGAATATCGTGACAGTAGGCAGCGGATTTGAAGGATATACGGCTACTTTCCGTGGAAGCGCGAACAATAACGGGGCAGGTACCGGTGCTTATGCAATGGTGAAACAGGGGAAACTAACTCTTTCCGCCAATTATAACTTTAATTATAATAACAGCCCGCGCGGCTATTCGGACAGTTATCGTGAGAACTTTGAGTCGGATACGGAGAAATATCTTGAGTCCGGCAGCAGTTCCAAGTCAAAGGGGAATTTCCAGTACGGGAATCTTGAGGCGAGTTACGAGATTGATACGTTACGGTTGCTGACGGTGGCTTTCGGGATGTATGGCAGCAGTAATAAGAGTAACAGCGACGGTAGTACCGTGATGTACGGAGCAAATTACGAGGATGTTGCTTATAGCTACCGGACGGACAATCATGGAAAAAGTTCGTGGTTCTCCATAAATGGAAACGTTGATTATCAGCGTACTTCCAAGAAGAACAAGCAACGGATGATTACGCTTTCTTATAAGGTGAACACACAACCTCAGACGAGTGATTCTTATAGCACTTATCTCGATATTCTTCCGGATGAAAGAAAAGATGAACTGATAGAAAATCTGAAGTTGTACAATTACCATTCGGACGGTAAGACGAATACTATGGAACAGACCTTTCAGGTGGATTATACGACACCGATCGGCAAATTGCATACGATTGAAACCGGCGTGAAGTATATCTTCCGGCGGAACTCCAGTGATAATAAGTTTTACGAGGCAGCAGGAGGCAGCAATGATTATGCATACAACGAGGACCGCAGCAGCGATTACCGTCATTTGAACCATATCCTGTCCGCCTATGCCGGATATACGTTGAGATATAAGGACTTTACTTTCAAACCGGGACTCCGCTACGAACAGACCATACAACGGGTGAAATATATTGTCGGTCCGGGAGAGAATTTCCATACCAATTTCAGTGACTTGGTGCCTTCCGTCTCTTTGGGGATGAAGATCGGCAAAACGCAGAACATACGTGCCGGTTATAATATGCGTATCTGGCGTCCGGGTATCTGGAACCTGAACCCTTATTTTGACGATCAGAACCCGATGTTTATCAGTCAGGGTAATCCGGATTTGAAGAGTGAGAAAAGTCATGCGTTCGATGTGGCTTACAGCAGTTTCAGTGCTAAGTTTAACGTGAATGTCTCATTGCGTCACTCCTTTAATAATAATGGAATCGAGAGAATCAGCCGTTTGATTACTGCCGAGGACGGGGAAGACTTTGGCGGCGGTCATATAGCACCGCACGGGGCTTTATACAGCACCTATGATAATATAGGCAAGAACCGGAATACCGGCCTTTCCCTTTATCTGAACTGGAATGCTTCTCCGAAAACACGTATTTATGTGAACGGACGCGGAAGTTATACAGATATGAAAAGTGAGGCGCAGGGATTGCACAACTATGGATGGAACGGCTCTTTCTACGGGGGTATCCAGCACACGCTTCCTTTGAAGTTGCGGTTGAGCCTGAATGGTGGTGGAAGTACGCCGTATATCAGTCTGCAAGGAAAGGGGTCCGGTTATCAATATTATGGTCTTAGCCTGAACCGCTCGTTCCTGAAAGAGGACCGTTTGTCTGTGAACTTATATTGTAATAACATCTTTGAAAAATACAGGAGCTACAACAACCATACGGAAGGAGCCAACTTCGTGTCAAAGAGCAGTAGCAAATGGCCGAGCCGTAGCTTTGGAGTCAGTGTCAGCTACCGGATCGGAGAACTGAAAGCCAGCGTGAAGAAAGCTGCCCGAAGCATTAGTAATGATGATGTGAAAGGCGGCGGAGGCGGAGGAAACGCCGGTGGCGGAGGTGGTCAGTAAGACCACTTCCACCGACCGTGATTCCTTATTGTTGTCTCACATCCTGTTTGTTGGTATTAAAACCGAGTTTCGTCAATCCGGCTTGTACATCGGGGTGGCTCATAAAGAGTTTCCATAACAGGCCTGTCCGGTAATTCTCGATCATGACGGCGATAGGTCCTTGGTCGATAGCCAGATAGCGTTGCGGATACCAGTTGTCCGTTTCGCTGAAAGCGTCGTAGAATCCGAAAGGACCGAATACTTTGTCTCCCATATTATATAGGTGGCGCATCACTTGCAGAGAATATTCCGGGGTGTAGACGATAGACGAAAGTGCGGCGGTGGGGGAGATGACCCCTTTGTCGTCCTGCTCGTTCGGCGAGTGGGCGGCGTATCCGTCGACGGAGTAACTGGCGGTCAGCCCCCAGCAGTCCGGCCCGAAACCTTTATAGTGTTTGGGGTTGCGGATACAGTAGGCGCGGTTGACTAGCGTCAGGTTACGCATTTCGTGGAAGTAGCTGGGACAGTATTCGTCTTTCAGTCCGACGGGGTCGAGGCCGAGGAAAGAATATTGTGCCCAGAAAAGCGGTCCGGCTTCCGTGCCCTGGTAGCGGAGATGCAATTCTATACCTTCCACCTTGTGCGGGGAAACAATCGCTCCGTTCTGTGCCCAACCGTCATGATAGACAGCGGCAGGTACTCCGTGCGTCGGTGAAGCGGCGGCAAGGATATACATAATCATGCATTCGTTGTAGCCATGTATGGGGAAATCCATTTCCCAGCCGTAAGTAGGACTCCAATGCCAATAAAGAACGTTTTGTCCGCCTTTGCGGTACCAGTCCCAGTCTACCTCCCGCCAGAGGCGGTCGATACGTTGGGCTATGGCCTTTTCTTTGTCATTACCGTTTGCGTAGTATTGGTGCACGGCTAGAAGACCCTGCATCAGGAAGGCGGTTTCTACGAGGTCGCCGCCGTTGTCTTTCTGACCGAACGGCTTCACTTTTCCGGTATCACCATACCACCAGTGCGGGTAAGCTCCGTGAAAACGGTCGGCCTTTTCGAGGAAGGAGACGATACGTTCCATACGTGCCAATCCTTCTTCGCGGGTGACGTAGCCGCGGTCTATACCGGCAAGGATAGCCATGATGCCGAAGCCGCTGCCGCCGGAGGTGACCACGTTGGCGTCATTCTGCGGATATACGCCGTCTACGTGATAACGTTCGGGGGCAAGACCGCTGTTGGGTTCTGCACCTTCCCAGAAATAAAGGAAAGTCCTTCGCTGAACGGTATCCATTAAGGCGTCATCCGATAGTGAGTCGGTGGCGGCGGTGAGGTTGCTGCTGCTTTTTCCCTTACAACTTTGGAAGGTCAGGGTAAGGGTGGATAGAAACAGTAGCATGAGAGGGAGTAGGCTTCCTGTTGTGATTCTTCTATGATGTTTATTTTTCATAACTGATACTATTAAGTTTGGTTTGTAAAAGGGGCAAGAGGCGGTTGTATCTTCATTCTCCTCCTTCCCGAAGGAGGAGAATTGAGTTACTACCGACTTTTCACGGTTACTTTAGTTCAAAGTGAATCTTGCTGTTTTCACATCCCGGCTGTTGGTGCCGATCATCACTTCGAAATCTCCCGGCTCCGCTACCAGTTGCAGGTCATAATTGTAATATCGCAACATTTCCGGAGCAATCTTGAAACGGACAATCTTCATTTCACCCGGTTCGAGAAATATCTTCTGAAAACCTTTCAGCTCTTTCACCGGACGGGTACTGCTGCCGACGACGTCGCGGATATAAAGCTGTACTACCTCCGAACCGGGCCATGTGCCCGTGTTGGTGACTGTCACTACTGCGGTCAGCGAGCCGTTCATGTCCATGCTGGAATGGCTCAAGTCGATATCGCTGTAAGAGAAAGTGGTATAAGAAAGTCCGTAACCGAACGGATAGAGTGGCTCGTTATCCACATCGAGATAGTTGCTGCGGAACTTCTCGAACCATTTACCCTGTCCCAACGGGCGTCCGGTGTTCTTATGCGCATAATAAAGAGGGATCTGTCCGACGTTCTTCGGGAAAGTCATCGTCAGTTTGCCGCCCGGGTTGACATAACCGAAGAGGGCGTCGCCGATAGCGTAGGCCGCTTCGCTACCTCCGAACCATACATTCAGAATAGCGGGCACGTGTTCCTGTTCCCAGTTTAGCGTAAGCGGACGACCAGTGAATAACACCAGTACTACCGGCTTTCCGGTTTTCAGTAATTCTTTTAACAGGTTTTGTTGTACGTCGGGGAGGTCCAGGTTAGTGCGGCTGCTGCTTTCCCCGCTCATTTCTGACGATTCGCCCAAGGCTGCGATGATGATGTCCGAGCGGCGGGCTACATTCAAGGCTTCGTCCAGCAATTGCTGGTCGGTCCGGTTGTCGCGGTTCAGTGAACGGCCGAACATGGTGGCGCGTTCTTCGTAGGCGGCGTCACTAATCAGGTTGCTGCCTTTGGCATACATGATATTCGCTTTTCCGGCAGTCATCTCTTTCAAGCCTTCCACCAGTGATGGGCAACGGTCGAGCACGGCGGCTACGCTCCATGTTCCGGGCATATTGGCACGGCTGTTGGCTAGCGGGCCTATCACGGCGATGTTGCCTTTAGGATTAAAAGGCAGCAGAGGGTTGCCGTTCGGATTTCCGTCGGGGCTGTCGTTTTTGAGCAGGACGAAACTTTCTGCCGCAATTCTGCGGGCAGCGTCGCGGTGTGCCTTCGTAAAGATGTCACGTGCCGGACGTTTCGGGTCGCAATATTTATACGGGTTGTCGAACAACCCCAGTTTGTATTTCGCTACCAGGATGCGGCGGCAGGCGGTGTTCAATGTTTCCATAGAAACCTTGCCTTCCTGAATGGATTTTTTCAGAGTACCAACAAAACCTTCGCTGACCATATCCATATCCACTCCGGCGTTGATGGCACGTGCCGTTACCGTCTGGAGGTTGCCGATACCGTGGTCTATCATTTCGGAAATACCGGTATAGTCGGTGACTACAAATCCGTTGAATCCCCACTGACCGCGCAGGATGTCCGTCATTAACCATTTGTTGGCAGTGGCCGGAATGCCGTCCACCTCGTTGAATGATGCCATGACACTGCCTACGCCTGCTTCAACGGCGGCTTCGTAAGGCAGCATATAGTCGTTGAACATCCGTTGGCGGCTCATGTCCACCGTATTGTAGTCACGTCCGGCTTCACTTGCTCCGTACAGGGCGAAGTGCTTTACGCAAGCCATGATTTCGTCATTGCGTTTCATATCTTTGCCCTGATAGCCGCGCACCATGGCTTCGGCAATCATAGCTCCCAGAAACGGATCTTCACCGTTACCTTCGGATACACGTCCCCAACGCGGGTCGCGCGAAATATCCACCATTGGGCTGAACGTCCATGAGATACCGTCGGCGCTGGCTTCTACGGCTGCAATGCGGGCGGATTCTTCGATAGCCGCCATATCCCATGTACAGGAGAGTCCGAGAGGGATAGGGAACATCGTTTCGTATCCATGGATCACGTCCATGCCGAACAACAACGGAATGCCGAGGCGTGACTCTTCCACAGCCTGTTTCTGTACCTCACGTATTTTCTCCACCCCTTTCAGGTTGAACAGTCCTCCCACTTCGCCTTTCTTGATTTTGCCGGCGATGTCGCTGCTCTTGGCTTGTCCGGTAGTAATCTCTCCCGTGACGGGAAGGTTCAACTGACCGATCTTTTCTTCGGTGGTCATTTTTTTCATCAATGCGTCGATGAAACGATCCATGTCTTGTGGCGACTTCTGAGCGGATGCGGTCAGGAGTCCTGTCGCAAAGAACAGGATTAATAAACTTAGTTTCTTGTATATCATATTATTATATTTTATTTTGTTTTATTGGTAATCGGGATTTTGCACCAGTACCCCTTTGGACTTGTCTATTTCAGTCTGAGGCAATGGAAGTAAAGCGTTCTTGTCCTGATAATTTTTGCCGGCAGCTTGCAATACTTCTTTTGCAATGCCCCAGCGGACGAGGTCGTAGAAACGGTCGAACTCAAGTCCCAGTTCCACACGGCGTTCGTGGCGGATAGCTTCACGCAGTTCTCCCTGGTCGGTAGTGGTCACTTTGGGAAGAATGTTGGTGTTGGTGCCTCTGGCACGTGCACGTACTTGTTCCAGGTAGTCGATTGCCTCACCGGAGATACCCTTCTCGTTGGCGGATTCGGCTCCCATGAGCAAGACATCTGCATAACGGATCAGGCGGATGTTCACCCAATATCCTTTATTGGTATATTCTTTACGCAGGGCAGGGTCGGTATAGGCTTTCTTGTTGAAGTAAGCACCTATTGCCGGAGAGACGGGAGATTCGCCGTAAGGCTCGTTGGTATTTTCCGGAGTAATCGGTTCGCTGTCCGATCTGCGGAAGTAAAGCAGGGTGGCGTTCTTGCGCGGGTCGCCCGGTTCGTAGGCTTGCGCCATAAGTTCGGTTGCCATGTGCCAGCCCCAGCCCAAGTCCCATTGGTCCGCTCCGCGCACACCTTGCACTTCGCAGAATTGGCTGCCGATAATATCGCTTTGAGGAAGGGCGGCAGTAGCGGTACATTGCAGTTCGAAGATAGAACCGCCGCTATTTTCGCCATCATCGGTGAAGATTTCATTATACGGAGTTCTTAGGTTGTAGAGCCCTTTCTTGATGACGTCGGTGGAGGCAGTGTACATATTGTTCCAGTCGTTACGCATCATATATGTACGTGCGTGCAAAGAACGGGCGGCTCCCCATGTCAGTCGTCCCAGGTACTCGGTACTCCATGTTTCCGGCAGTGACTCCTCGGCGGTTTTCAGGTCGGCATCAATCTGCTCGTAGATTTTATCGACGGTGGTTTTCGGAATGTTGGCTTCCGAAGCGTCGTTGATCTTGTAAGTCACCAGAGGGACTTCGCCGAATGCCCTTACCAGGTTGAAGTAGCAATAGGCACGGAAGAAAGAGGCTTCACCTTTGTTGATGATGTCTTCGGCTTCGGTCTGTCCGGCAGTTTCTTTCTCGGCAATGGCGTCGAGGATGTCGTTACACTGATAGATAACGGCGTAGTTCTTTCCCCAATAAGCACCTAGCAGACCATTGGAGGCCGTGTATTTGAAGTCGTCATACATCTCGGCTACATCCGACCCGTCACTGGCAATACTTCCCTTTTCTTCGTCTTCGGAACGGAGACAGTGGATAGCGAGGGCGGTAGTGCCTGCGGTGATATCGTAGCTACGCATCATCGTGTAGACATTGTAGATTTTACCGTTGACCAGCGCATTGGGATTATCGTCTTCTGTAAACTGTCCTTGCGGACTGCGGTCCAGAAAGTCACTGCAACTGCCCAAAGTGAGTGCGGCCGCAGCAATAAAGGTTGAAAATATATATTTATCTAGTTTCATACAATTATAGTTTTAAAGATTAAAGTTGCTGAAGTTTCGCAAGGGGCCTGCATGCTTTCTCCTCTTTCGCCCCTACGCTATTATCTTGCCATTAGAATGTCAGGTTAATACCGAACGTATAGACTGCCGGTACGGGATAGCTTCCGTTGTCTACGCCGAATGCGGTGGCGGTTCCTCCCAATTCCGGAGTATATCCGGTGTTATGCTTCCATGTTTTCAAGTTTTGTATGTTGACATACACTTTCAGGGCTTGCAGGCGGATTTTGGCAAGCAGGCTCTTGTCGAATGCATAGGCAAGTTGTACGTTACGGATACGGAAGAAGTTGCCGCTTTCGATGTAATAATCCGAATTCAGGTAGTTGATAGAGTGCTTGGAGTTCAGCAACGGTTGGGTATTGGAAGTACCTTCCCCGTGCCAACGGTCCAGCCGTTGTTCGAGGTAGTTGAACTGGGCGAAGTTGTAGTTATCCCACGTACGGAATATCTTGTTACCGCCTTGTCCCATCATGTCGATCCCCAACGACCAGTTCTTGTAGTTCACTCCGAGGGAGAAACCGTAAGTTACTTTCGGGGTAGGATTACCTATCATGGTACGGTCTTCCGGAGTAATTTCTCCGTTTCCGTCGACATCTGCGAATTTCAAGTCACCGGGGGTGACGGTGGCAAGCGTGTTCTTGGGCGATGCGTCTATGTCGGCTTGCGACTGATAAACGCCTTCTACCTTATAACCGTAGAAGTAACCGATCGGATAGCCTGCCATTGTATAACTTTGCTGCTTGTCTCCGGCGATGATAGAGTATCCTTCCTGAACCAGACTCTTCACTTCATTCTTGATGGTGGTTAGGTTGGCACTGACAGAATATCCCCATTCGCCGATCTGGTCGCGCCAGGTCACAGCCATTTCTACTCCTTTATTCTGAATCTGTCCCAAGTTACCTATCCCCGGAATTGTTCCGGAAATACCGGGAACTTCGGCCAGCAGGTCTTTGGTGTTTTTCTTGTAATAAACACCTTCAAAATGCAGTCGGTTGCGGAGAAGATTCGTTTCAAATCCGGCTTCCCAAGCTTCTACTTTTTCCCAACGGAGATTTGGATTGGGCAGATAGGCAAGCTGATAGCCCGGATAGATGATAGACGGTTTGCCGAATACGGCGGAATAAGCGTTGCTCAGTAACGGCTCGGCAGGGTAGGCTTTATCTAGGTTCTGATTACCCAGCGTACCGTAAGAAGCCTTGATTTTCAACATATCGAGCCATTTGATATCTTTCATGAATTCTTCTTCGGACATCAGCCAGCCGCCTCCCAGAGAGAAGAAGTTCTGCCATTCGTTGCCCGTATAAGAGAAAGCGGAAGAACCGTCGCGACGGAACGAACCGTTGAACAGGTATTTGCCTTTATAGTTGTAGATAACACGTGCAAGCATGGACAGTGTGCTGCGTTCCCACTGCGTGCTTCCATTGGTGGCAGTGGCTGCATCACCGATACTCACGAACCATTTGTCCGGATCGTTGGGAATCACCAGACCTACACCTTGTTTGCGTGCTCCGTCCAAGCGGCTCAGGGAATTGTAATAAGTCGTGAAACCTGCAGTAGCAGTCAGGTTATGGTTGCCATTGTCGAAGCTGTTCGTATATGTCAACACATAGTCACTCTGTACTTTCGTTTCATTTTCCTTGAACTGGCTGACCTCGGTTTTGCCTGTTCCCAAGGTGGCTATATTCCCGCTGACAGTGGGGTCGTACACTTTGACGATAGGCTGGTATGTCCGTCCGTTATTGGAAGCATAGTCCATAGAGAACATCGCTTTGAAGTTGAAATGTTTCAGGAAGTCCACTTCACCGTAGATATTACCGGACGCCCGGTAGTTCTCGGCTTTGGTGGTGTTTGCTCTCAGACTGACGTCTACCATTGGATTGTTGATCTGTGCTTTCTGAAATTCCGGCAGTGCACTGTATAGTCCGTATTCATCATTATATACCGGAGCGATCGGGGTGGCACGGAGGGCATTCAGTACTTGTTTGGAGTCGGCGGGAAGCATACGTGCCCCGTTGAACTGGAAGCCGACTTTCAGATAATCCGTAATCTTGTAATCGTTACTTGCATTAATCGTCACTTTGCTGAATTTCTCATGTTCGATGTTGCCCTGTTCATACGAGTAACCTACGCCCAGATAGAAACTATGTTTGGGCGAAGCTCCCGTAATGCTTATATTATTGTTGGTGATAAAAGCTGTCTGGAAGATTTCATCCTGCCAGTCGGTATTTGCATTCCAGCCGGTGAAGTCGAACGGGGCGTCTTCCTGATTGGCGAGCTGCTCGCTGTATAACTCACGGAATTGCGATCCGTTTACCAGCTTCACCTTATCTACTACTTTCTTGAAGCCGAAGGAGGTGTTTATATTTACCAGTGTTTGTCCTTCTTTGGCTTTTTTGGTGGTGATGATAATCACACCGTTAGCACCACGGACACCGAAGATCGCCAGTGAAGACGGGTCTTTCAGAATCTCCATGGATTCGATATCCTCCGGGTTGAGGAAGTTGATGTTATCGTTGAATAGTCCGTCAACGATATACAAAGGTTTATATCCGTTGATAGAGTTTGTACCGCGAATACGAATTTCCGGGTCGGAGCCGGCACGTCCGGAGTTTACGATTTGCACGCCGGCCACTTTTCCCTGTAAGGAAGAAAGCGGGTTCATGGCAGGTTTGTTGGCAAGTTCTTCTCCTTTGATGTTGGTGATAGAACCTGTCAAGTCCCTTTTCTTAGCACTACCATATCCGATAACTACCGTTTCGGCTAGCACTTGCGAATCTTCTTTCAGGGTGACGTTGATAACGGTCTGCGCACCGACCTTGACGCTCTGCGAGGTCATTCCCACATAGGAAAATGCCAGTACGTCGTCCGGGGTGACAGAGATTGAATACTTACCGTCCATGTCTGTAATGGTTCCGGTGGAAGTTCCTTGTACGAGCACCGATGCGCCTATTAGTGGTTCATTAGCAGCGTCTGTTACCGTACCCGTCACCGTCTTTGTTTGTGCAAAGGCAGATGCAGAGGTAAGCAATAAGCAAGTGAGTGCCACTATGCTCTTAAACCAAGTGGTTTTCTTCTGAAGATGTTGTAAAAGTCTAGTCCTCATTGCATTAAATTTTTCCATTTGTTACTATTTAGGTTGAAGTCTTTTTCTGCCGCTATTTGGCGAAAGTAACAAAGTGAACAAACGAAAGGCAAAAAAGATTTTGGAAAATACAGGAATGTCCGATTTTAACACAAAAGGAACCGATGTGAAATAGCAATAGTGACCTTAAAACATTTCTTCCGCTGTCTCTATGCAGTGGAAGACATCTTCTTTGTTGCCGTTGAAAGGACCGGATTTCTCGATTTTCAGTGTCGACATCGCAGCGGCGAAACGCCCCGCCTCCTCAATGCCGGTTCCGGATACCCGTTGATACAGATAGCCGATTGTATATGTATCACCGCAGCCTGTCGCGTCCACCACTTGCACAGGCTTATAAGCCGGGATACGGAAAAAGTCCGTCCCGTTGAAAATAAGTGAGCCCATGCTTCCCAATGTAACTAACACTTCTTTTACTCCCCATTCATGCAACCGCCGGGCGGCTTCGTGAGGATCGGAAAGTCCGGTCAGCACTTCCATTTCGTGTTCGTTGACTTTCAGGAAATGGATATATCGTAAGGCTTCCCGCTTGTCGGTCCAGTCTGTCGGATATACATGAGTGTCACGTACTTCACGCAGGTAACCTTGTGAGTCTACTGCAATCAATCCTTTTAGGGAAAGCTCCTTGATTACTTCCAGTGAGAAGTCGTCGGCTAGCAGGGAGCCGAGGTGGTAAATCTCCGCGTCTATCTCACGGAGTTGGGAAGCGGTGAAAGGATCAGCTTTTGCCAGTACACGTTGGGTACGGTCATCGGGATTGGTCCCGTAGATGTTCTCGAAATATACGGAATGCCGGCTGGGCAATGCAGTGACATCAATGCCGACCTTACGCAGCTGTTTTACAACGTTCATTTCTGTTGCACCAACTGCCGTGACCAGTGTATAGTCGATATCATTGAAATGACGAATGGCGTGTGAACAGTAAAAAGCGGTTCCTCCCGGCATATAAACAGTGCTTTGAGGGGTAACTACTTTATCTAATGTGATGTGACCAATACAGCAAAGTTGATGTTTCTTCATATTGTAAGCAATTAAAAAGCCTCCAAGAATGTATCTTGAAGGCTTTCTAGTTTATTTTGGTGCGGATGATAGGACTCGAACCTACACGCCTCACGGCACCAGATCCTAAGTCTGGCGCGGCTACCAATTACGCCACATCCGCAGGTAGCTTTTTTGTTTAGCGGTGCAAAGATAGGAAGATTTTCTGATTTGACAAATTATTCGGCAATAAAGTTATTCGTTTAGTATCTCAAATGCCTTTTCTATCAGTGTATCTTTATTCTCAAGTTGGTCTTCCTTAGACATATTGATAGCAACATCCGGTGCGATACCTTCTTCCAACGGCTGTTTGTTCTTATCGAAATGCGGGCTGGCGGAGAAGCGGATGCTCCAACCGTTCGGCAGTTCGGACGAGAACGGAAGGCCGGAACCACCTCCGGTCCGGTCGCCCAACTGGATAATTTCTGTATCTTCTATGCTGCGCATCGCATTGACAAAATCGTTTGTTGCGCTGTAACAACGACGGTTGGTTAATATCACTACCTTTTTCTGCCACCGGATACTGTTGGACGGTTCCAGATAAATCGGTTCCATTTGGGAGAAATCATTATGTCCCGGTCCGGTCTTGTGCTGAATGTATCCGGTCAGCGTCTTTTGGTTGGTGAACCGGGCGGCGATACGGGTGGAGTTTGTCAAGTTTCCCCCTCCGTTGTCGCGTACATCAATGATTAATCCGTTGCAAGGTGACAGGTAGAGAAGAACCTCATCCAGATTACCGTTTCCTACCCCTGCACTGAAACTCTCATAACGGATATATCCTATATTATTGTCGAATATCTTATATTTCAGTCCGGCTGCTGTGTAGTAACCGCTGCTGGCACTGCCCAGATAGGTCTGGTAAAGAATGTCTTCCCGGTAGTTCCAATCATACCCCTGATACCACTCATCATAGAAAGAAGTGCGTTTGGCGGAAGAAAGATTGACGTGCCCGTCTTTCAGGGTATATAACATCTGACTCAGAAGGTCAAACAAATCATCGTTGGACATGGTCGGTACCACCAGTTTTCGGTATTTTTCGTGTACGGCATCCCAGTCAATGCCTTTTGCCTCCAGAAAACAATACTGTTCGTCAATGATCTTCCATAGTTGCTCGAAGTTGCCTACGGGATCATTGGCGTACTCTTCTTCCCTGATGCAACCGGTCAGCGCCGGCAGGCAGCAGATTAGTAAAAGTAATTGTATAATCTTATTTTTCATTCTTCTTATCTATCGCTCTTTGAAATTTCAACATTAAATCTTTCGTTCTCTTAGTAGGCCCTTACCGATGAAGGCAGAGGGGCTGTTCCTTTTTTATTTCGGATTCGGTATAGGTCTTTCACAAATCCTACCATGAATACATGAGAGTAGGTATGTGTTTTGATATTGTTTACTTTGTATTGTTGCAAATCAGCCAGATAGCTGAAACGCATCTTGGTATATCCTATCGGCAGGTCAATCGAGAGCATTTGCCGGAGGGAAGGCTGGTTGTGCAAAGAAGTGAATTTAATCACTCCGCCGGCATTGCCCAATGAGAAAATCTCGTAATAAGACTGCCCGTAGTGCGGCGAGAACAAAACTCCCATGACAGGAAGGTTCACTTGATAGCGCAACACCATTGGATAGCGTTTGATTTTGAGATGCCAGATAGCCATTCCTGAAGCGTCCAGATTGACGTATGCCCTTGCGGAAGCCGGATTGTTCGTGTTACGGAGATTGTAGACAAAGCCGCCGTTGGCGTCTATCAGTCCTCCGGCCAGTAATTTGAAGTTCTCCGTCAGGCGGAACTGGTAATGCAGGCCGTAATTCCAGTTGACTAATCCGGAGAATGTATTGTTGTTGTCGGCACGGTTATGCGTATAGCCGATATCTGCCTGAAAGAAATTCTGTACGGAAACATTGCCGTCGAACAACTTTGTCATACGGATTGTTTCGCGGGAAATGCGGAAGTCGATTCCCTTATATTCCTGTGGTGACAGGTAGGTGTCGAACACATTGGTAAAACCGATGCCGTACATGGTGGCACGTGTTACATAACGATGAGTCTGCAGGGAATCAATCTGTGCCTGTAATTTTGTGCAAAGGGCGAACAGGATGCATCCTGTCAGCCCCAAGTATATTAGTTTTTTCTTCATCAGAATAATTTCATCTGCCCGGTGATTTCATCAATAATATCCCCTTCGCTTTTGTCACTGTCCGGATCCAGATTTTCGGGTTCTTCACTTGCCTCTTCCTGCGGTTCCTGTTCCGGTTCGGGGAAGCGGGTCGGTTCGAGCTCGTTAATCGTCTCCACTGTGTAAGTGGTGATACGTTTACCTTTAGCTTTGAATCCCTTGACAGCAATAAACTCGTCCGCATCGATTTCCAATGGTTCTCGGAAACTGTCGTGTCCGCCGAATATCACTTCCAGACGGGGATAAAACTCGTCGGTCAGCAGGATGAGGCGGTTATTCTTGTTTTCGCCCAGATAGTTCTGCTTACGGTTGGAACCTTCGAAGCAGAAACGTTTCAGGTACGGGTAATTCTGCTGGTCGGCATCATATAGCGCGGCAGTCCATACCTTGTTGGAGTCGAATTTCTCGACAATACTTACGTTGTCTTCGTAGTGATTGCTCAGGTCGAAGTTGCTGGTGTAAAAGTCACCGTTGTTCAGCACAACGAGTATGGTGTCGTCGCTCTGGAACTCGCCCAGATATTCGCCGCGTCCGTCATAATTGAGACGGAGGATATCACGGTCAAACCATACCTTACGTCCGCCGAGTGTGGAACCGCCTTTCTGTTTCAAGGCTATCTTGTGTACCGGCAGGCGGGTCAGGATAACTCCCTGTGCTTGTCGTCCCTTGATACTGATCTCACTAAAGTCACGCTCGAAGATAATACGCCGCACACGCGGATTCGGTTTTAAAGTCACCTTGATGATTTCGGCTTCCCCGTTCGGATTGGCACTGAAATAAGTGATACGTGAATCCGGTGTTCCTTGCGTGACGTCATATTCGCGGTCGCGGACAACGGAAGTGACTGCAAAACGCTTGATATAGGTTGTGCCTTCCTTGCCGTCGCGGTAGGTGACATTATAGATTGTACGTTTGTCATTCTTCTTGAAGACATTGACATAAAGTATGTTCTTGCCTACAAATTTCTTGTCGGCTACCGGAGTGACGATATATTTCCCGTCGCGGAAGAAGACAATCACGTCGTCGATATCCGAGCAGTTGGCTACGAACTCGTCCTTCTTCAAGGCTGTTCCGATAAATCCTTCTTCGCGGTTGATGTAAAGTTTTTCGTTGGCTTCCACCACTTTGGCGGCTTCGATCGTGTCGAAGTTACGCAGTTCGGTACGACGAGGGAAGTTCTTGCCGTATTTGTTCTTCAACATCTGATACCAGTTGACGGTATAGTCGACGATGTGTGCCAGGTGGTCGTCAATTTCGGCAATATCCTCTTTCATCCGGGCAATGAGTTCGTCCGCTTTGTCCGAGTTGAACTTCAGGATACGTCCCATTTTGATTTCCATTAGTTTGAGGATATCCTCCTTGGTCACCTCACGGATAAAGCTCGGATAGAACGGGGTCAGCCGTTCGTCGATGTGTTCGCAGGCAGCGTCCATATCTTTGGACTGCTCGAACTCTTTGTCTTTATAGATACGTTCTTCGATAAATATCTTTTCGAGGGAAGCGAAATGCAGTGCTTCCAGGATTTCCCCTTTCTTGATTTCCAGTTCCTGCTTCAGCAAATCCAGCGTGTTGTCTGCCGATTTTTTCAGGACTTTGCTGACGGTGAGGAAATGAGGTTTGCTGTCGTCAATCACGCAGCAGTTGGGAGAGATGCTCACTTCGCAGTCGGTGAAAGCGTATAGTGCATCAATCGTTTTGTCCGACGAAGTGCCGGGGGCGAGGTGTACCAGTATTTCTACGTTGGCAGCCGTATTGTCATCCACCTTGCGGATTTTGATTTTTCCCTTGTCAACAGCTTTCAGGATAGAGTCGATTACGGATGAAGTGGTTTTTCCGTAAGGGATTTCCGTGATAGCAAGGGTTTTGTTGTCCAGCTTGTTGATTTTCGCACGTACTTTTACGGCTCCGCCACGTTCGCCGTCGTTGTATTTGGCTACGTCGATAGAACCACCCGTCTGGAAATCGGGATATAGTTGGAACTCTTCTCCACGGAGGTAGTTGATAGAGGCATCGCAAAGTTCGTTGAAGTTGTGCGGCAGTATCTTGGAAGAAAGCCCGACGGCGATACCTTCCACTCCTTGCGCCAGCAATAACGGGAATTTCACAGGGAGAGTGACCGGTTCCTTGTTTCGTCCGTCATAAGACAATTTCCATTCGGTAGTCTTGGGATTGAAGACAACATCCAGTGCAAACTTGGAAAGGCGTGCCTCGATATAACGGGGGGCGGCAGCACCATCTCCCGTAAGGATATTACCCCAGTTACCCTGACAGTCGATTAGCAAATCTTTCTGTCCGAGTTGCACCAGAGCGTCGCCGATAGAAGCGTCACCGTGAGGGTGGAACTGCATCGTGTGTCCCACAATATTTGCCACTTTGTTATATCGCCCGTCGTCCAGACGTTTCATAGAATGCAGGATACGGCGTTGCACAGGTTTCAAACCGTCGTTGATATGGGGTACGGCACGTTCCAGAATAACGTATGAGGCGTAGTCCAGAAACCAATTCTGATACATGCCTGTTAACTGGTGTTTTACGTTTTCGTCCCGTGCGTCCGCCGGTTTGTAGTCTGAATGTTCTTCCGGTATCTCGTTAATTTCGTCACTCATAAATCAATCTTCACTTTGCTTTTACAACAAATAATCTTCCTGAACATCAAAAAAGGGGATGTCCACGCAAAAATACGAAATAAATTCATATGAGGACGAAAAGAACTCACGTTTTTTATGATACTGACAGCTTCATTAATCTTTTAGCAGGCACCGGATTTGCTTTCTGAACATACAGGTTAATGGGATAAAGAGTCATATTCTTGATTTATTTGACCGGTTGGCGGAGTTGACTTTGTGTATATTTAATTCTGCCGATAGACTTTTTTAGTAGAAATGTGTTCAAATCCTCCATAAAATGTGCTTATTTTGTTCATATAGATTGAAAACCGTACTTTTTTACAATATTTGTGTGTATATAAATTATGCACCTCCTGTATTTTTGCTTATGTTTGAATTTATCTATTAATATATTGAGTTATATGAAACACCTTAAAAAACACATCCTGGTGATATTGTGTGCATTACAAGTACAATATTCTCTTGCATTGAATCTTCAAAAAGATTGGTTGATTGACGGATCATCCTATCAAGCCAAAGTGACAACTACCGATAAAGAATTGTGCCTTAGTAACGGGCTACTCTCACGTACATTCATATTATCTCCTAATGTCGCAACGATTGCATTTGACAATTTGATGAATGGCAATGCAGAGCTGCGTGCTATCCGTCCGGAAGCTGTATTGACCATTAATGGTATGGAATATCCGGTAGGAGGGCTTTATAAACAACCGGTTCAAAATTTTCTGAATAACGATTTTATTGAGGATATGATAAGTTGCGACACTGCATTCACGTATGTGAGCCATACAGTGGGAGAAACGATCGAACGTTTTCCCTATCGTCCCAAACAAGAATGGCTGTCGAACAAAAATCCATGGCCGGCTCCCGGCAAACGGATTGTTTTTACATATAAAGCTGCCCCACGTGCACCGGAAATGATACGGAATGTGACGGTAAAAGTGATCTATGAGCTATATGATGGGGCTCCTATCCTGTCAAAACAGATAGAAGTTGAAAATCAAGGAAAATCTTCGATTGTTCTGAATTCTTTTAAATCTGAAATACTGGCTTTAACGGAAACAGCTCCCAAAGTGCACTATGGTGAACCGCATGAAATACGTATGTTGGCTCAGGAACCGGGTACTTACACTCGTAATTATCGGAAATCTCCTGCACAGACTGACGCGCCTCGTGAATATATAGATCGCTTTACACAGCTCTTTGTAGTGACTGATTATGCCATGGGAGGTGATATGGAAGCGATGAAAGACAATCCGGCAGTCCGTTGGGTGTTCGACCATCCGGAATATGAAGCTACCGGAATACGGTATTACGGACAGTACAAACCGGCGCGTTTAGAAGTATGCCCGCCTATTGGTCCTGATTATGAAATAACTCCGGGAATGACTTTCCGTTCATGCACAGCTTTTGAAATGCTGAGAGATGCCACTGATAATGAACGCCGCGGGTTAGCGGAATGCCGTTTTTGGAGAATGATGGCACCCTGGACTCAAGAGAATCCTATTTTTATGCACGTTCGCCGCTCGGATGAAGCTTCTGTTAAGGCCGCCATAGACCAATGTGCCGCTGTTGGTTTTGAAATGGTAATAATGACTTTTGGCAGCGGGTTTAATATAGAAAACAATTCTCCGGAATATATGGAAATGATGAAACGGCTGAATGCTTATGCTCACTCTAAAGGTATAGCACTCGGCGGATATTCGCTATTGGCAAGCAGAGGCGCCAAGACGGAAGATGCTGCTATCAGTAGAAAGACAGGAAAACCTGCTACAACACGGGAAGAGGGAAGTCGCTTTGGAAAATCTCCTTGTCTTGCTTCTTCATGGGGAGATACTTACTTTGGCAAGTTACGCTCATTCTTTACGCAGACGGGTATGGGGGTATTTGAGAATGACGGTTCTTATCCCGGAGATCCTTGTGCTTCGACACAACACAAACATCATCGCGGCTATTTGGATTCCCAATGGAAGCAATGGGAGGTGATACGGGACTTTTATCGTTGGTGTCGTGAACAGGGCATATATTTGAATGTTCCCGATTGGTATTTTCTCAATGGCTCCAACAAAACTCCAATGGGATATGTAGAAACAAACTGGTCGTTGCCCCGTGCATATCAGGAAATTATTGAACGCCAAAATATATATGATGGAACTTGGCAGAAAACTCCGACTATGGGCTTTATGTTTGTTCCTCTTACACAATATCATGGAGGCGGGGAAGCTGCGACTATTGAGCCTCTTTGCGAACATTTGGAGCATTACCAGATTCGTTTGCAGAATCTATTCGGGGCGGGAGTCCAGGCATGTTTTCGAGGTCCCCGACTGTATGATACGGAGGATACTCGCAAAATGGTAAGTCATTGGGTCGCTTTTTATAAGAAATATCGTCGTATTCTAGATTCTGATATTGTTCATTTACGTCGCCCTGATGGCAGAGACTGGGATGGTATCCTGCATGTTAATCCTGACATTCAACAGAAAGGCTTTCTGGCTGTGTATAACCCTCTTTTAACTGACATCGAACGCACTATTCGGGTACCATTATACTATACCGGTTTGCATGATAAAGTTCGGGTAAAAGAACAGGATGGCAAAGCTCGGACCTATACTGTTGACAGAGACTATTCTATCTCGTTGAAAATTAGAATACCCGCAAAAGGATTTAATTGGTATATCTTTGAATAAAGACATTTATAAATGATATGCATAACTTTTTAAAGATTCATTCTTTCATTATTTAACTCTGCCAATAACAGATTTACTTGACAACGTCTTATTTATATTGTATATTTGTAATCGACTATTGTCTTTTAGCTAAAAACCGGAATAGATGAAAAAAAGAATTGCTTTTTGCTATCATAGAGGATCTTCTTGTACCTTGGAATGGTACTATAATTTGACGACATAGACGTTTGGTGTCTATGGAAATAGACTCACAAAAACGATTTGGGGAATAAAGGCTGTGGATTTATTATAAATTCGCAGCCTTTATTGTTGCATAATATTGATATATTCGCTTTGGAAGGGCGTGCGAAAGTTTATAATAAACTAGGGTGACGTTTATAATAAACGATTCATTTATTTATTAGAAAAGGTTTAATCGATTATGGATAAAGAGTAAACACTTTTTGATTTATTTGAAACGCATTCATTGAAATGTTTTAATTTCAACTATTAATATGATAAACTATAATAACATATTCCGACTTTATATTTTTGAACAAAAAAGAGGAGGCTTATCTTCTTTTCTCGTTTCCCGTTTCGGCGAAGAAGTTCAGGAATAAGATAAATTAATACCCTACCTGTCTTATTTATGAGATAAATCCCTATCTTTGTGGCACTTTTTACGAAAAAAGCAAAATCAAATTAATAGATATAGAAAAGAAAATGGCACAAGAAGACGTTTTTAAGAAACTAGTATCGCACTGTAAAGAGTACGGTTTCGTATTTCCTTCAAGCGATATCTACGACGGACTGGGCGCTGTGTATGACTACGGTCAAATGGGCGTTGAATTGAAGAATAATATCAAGAAATACTGGTGGGACAGCATGGTGCTGTTGCACGAAAACATTGTCGGGATCGACTCTGCCATATTTATGCATCCTACTATCTGGAAGGCTTCCGGACACGTTGATGCATTCAATGACCCATTGATTGACAACAAAGATTCCAAGAAACGCTATCGTGCCGACGTACTGATTGAAGATCAGTTGGCTAAATATGACGATAAAATCAATAAGGAAGTAGCGAAAGCTGCCAAAAGATTCGGAGAAAGCTTTGATGAGGCTCAATTCCGTTCTACCAACGGACGTGTGTTGGAACATCAGGCAAAACGTGATGCTCTTCATACCCGTTTCGCAAAAGCACTGAACGACAATAATCTGGAGGAACTTCGTCAGATTATTATTGATGAAGAAATCGTATGCCCGATTTCAGGAACTAAGAACTGGACAGAGGTTCGTCAATTCAATCTGATGTTCTCTACCGAAATGGGTTCTACTGCCGACGGTTCTATGAAGATTTACCTTCGTCCGGAAACGGCACAAGGTATTTTCGTAAACTATCTGAATGTGCAGAAAACAGGTCGTATGAAAGTTCCTTTCGGTATTGCACAGATCGGTAAGGCTTTCCGTAACGAGATCGTTGCTCGTCAGTTCATCTTCCGTATGCGTGAGTTCGAACAAATGGAAATGCAGTTCTTCGTAAAACCGGGAACGGAACTTGACTGGTTCAAGAAATGGAAAGAAATCCGTCTGAAATGGCATAAGGCGCTGGGCTTCGGCGATGCAAGCTATCGTTATCATGATCACGATAAATTGGCGCATTATGCAAATGCTGCAACTGACATCGAATTCCTGATGCCGTTTGGCTTCAAAGAGGTAGAAGGTATCCACTCCCGTACCAACTTCGACTTGTCACAACATGAGAAGTTCTCCGGAAAGAGCATTAAATACTTCGACCCTGAACTGAACGAATCATATACTCCGTATGTAATTGAAACTTCTATCGGTGTAGACCGTATGTTCCTTAGCATTATGAGCGCCGCTTATTGCGAAGAACAACTGGAAAATGGTGAAAGCCGTGTTGTTTTGAAATTGCCTGCTGCTTTGGCTCCGGTGAAACTGGCGGTTATGCCGTTGGTGAAGAAAGACGGTCTGCCTGAAAAAGCGCGTGAAATCATCGATGACCTGAAGTTCCATTTCCATTGCCAATATGACGAAAAAGATAGCATCGGCAAGCGTTACCGCCGTCAGGATGCAATCGGTACCCCGTACTGTGTAACAGTCGATCATCAGACATTGGAAGATAACTGTGTGACATTGCGTAACCGCGATACCATGCAGCAAGAACGTGTGGCTATCTCTGAACTGAATAATATCATTGCAGACAGAGTAAGTATCACTTCTCTATTGAAAACTTTACAATAAACCTTTGACGAATGAGTAAAAAGATCTATTTATTTTCTTTAGTATTGCTGGCTCTGACGTTTACTGCTTGTAGTGAAACAGAGGAGGCGGGTCGCTATGATAATTGGCAGGCACGTAGTGAGGCATTCATTGATTCTATTGCAAATGTATATAACAGCGCCGAGAATAAGGCTTTGCCGGATAACGACCCGGAAAAACTTCATGCTTACAAAGATCCGACTAATAATCAAATGTTGTACGTTAAGAAGATTAGTAAGGATGAAAATAGCAGTCAGAAAAAACCACTATATACTTCTACGGTAAGTGCATATTATCGTATGACTTATTTTAACGGAGATGTGGTGCAGCAGAACTTTAATGGGATTAAACCTAGCAACTACGATTCACCATCCAAATTTTCTTTGGACGGGGTAATTACAGGCTGGTCATATACATTGATGCATATGACAGAAGGTGAATTATGGACTTTGTATATTCCTTATCAGAGTGGATATGGCTCCGGTACTAGCGAAGACGGTTCTTTACAACCTTATTCGGCATTAGTCTATAACGTAAAGTTAGATAAGATTGTAGAATTATAATCTTATATAGTATAATAAAGATAAACAGGTGTTGCGTCTATTATGAAGTGCACCCCAAAAGTTAGACAAAAAACTTTTGGGGTGCACTTCACTTTTCGGACACTCTCTTTCTTCATCAATTTACAAAACAGAGAGCATGATACAGTTCATTCCTGTTCCTCTCCTAAAATTCGGTATAGGTTAATTAGACTTTGTATTTCGGTGAAATGATTGGCTGTTTGCGTCAATTACTTTCTTTACCGAACCATGAAGCAATAATAACTTTTGGGCATGATCGTGGTCTAATCCTAATTCCTCCATAATCATCCGTGTTCCTCTTTCCACTAACTTTTGATTGCTCAATTGCATGTTCACCATTTTGTTTCCTTTCACCCGTCCGAGTTGGATCATCACAGAAGTGCTGATCATGTTTAGAATCATTTTTTGCCCGGTGCCGGATTTCATTCGGGAACTGCCTGTGACATATTCCGGTCCGACGATCATTTCAATGGCAACATCTGCTTCTGCTGCCATAGGAGAATCGGGATTACTAGTGATGCAACCAGTCAGGATCCCCTGTTTGCGTGCTTCGTGTAAAGCTCCTATTACATAAGGAGTAGTGCCGGAAGCGGCAATGCCGATAACGGTATCCTTATTGTTGATGTGATGTTCGGTCAATTCTTCCCAACCACGGTTTGTGTCATCTTCGGCGCCCTCTACGGGATTGCGCAAGGCCGTATCACCTCCTGCTATCAGTCCGATAATCCAATTGGGAGACATTCCGAAGGTAGGGGGAACCTCCGAAGCGTCCAATACTCCTAAACGGCCGCTTGTCCCTGCCCCCATATAGAAGATACGTCCGCCTTGTCTCATGCGGGGGACAATCAGGTTGACAAGGTGCTCAATCTGCGGAATTGCTTTCTGTACGGCTGATGCTACCTTTTGATCTTCACGATTGATGTCTTCCAGTATTTCCCGTACGGATTTCTTTTCCAGGTGATCGTAAAGCGATGGTTGTTCGGTTATCTGCATAATACAAATTGCTGTTTACCAATTAATTGTAGATAGAGAAATTATTTTTGATGATATTGGATTAATCCTTCCATTGGACTTTGGAGGATTTTACCGACTTGAATCCCTGTTTGCTGTGCTGCCTCTTGTAATATATCCTTATAACAATGTGCAACAGAACCGATGAAATGTGCCGGATATTGCTTATAATCATATTGCATTACATTTCTGCGAAGGAAAGCAATGAAGCTATTGAGCACGAGTGTGCGGATAGCAGGTTCGTCCAGGTGTTGAGCCAGGAAAGGAGAGAGGCTTGCCAAAAAACGGTTCGGGAAAGGCTGGCGGTAAACCCGGTCGATGATTTCGGGGACTGTCAGGTCGAATTGCTTTAAAAAAGCCTCTTTTATGGTTGACGGAAGCTGGTTTTTCAGTACATCGCCTACCAGCAGTTTACCTAATACTGCGCCGCTTCCTTCGTCACCCAGAATAAATCCAAGAGGTGAAATGTTACTTATAATCTCTTCGCCATTGTAAAAGCAGGAGTTGGAACCCGTGCCGAGGATACAGGCAATGCCTGCTTCGTGTCCACATAGTCCGCGGGCGGCGGCAAGCATATCCGAATTGGCTTTTATATTTCCTATGACGGGCAGGCTGTCGGCAATTGCCCGTCGGAGGACGGGAGCTTTTTCGGGCGTACATCCTGCACCGTAGAAATAAACGGAGTTTATCGTCCCTTCCGGTAACTGTGGCAGGAGAGAGGCAGTTAACTCTTGTTGGATTTCCTCTTCCGATTGGAAGAAAGGGTTTATCCCTTTCGTTCCAATTCGTTTAATCAGGGTGCCGTTGAATACGATGCACCAATCGGTTTTGGTAGAACCGCTATCTGCAATAAGTATCATATCTTAATGTATATTTTCTTTTTATATAATATATAGCCTATTGCCCAGTTGAGAAGGACAAATAGAATGGCATAAGCAAGGGAACCGCTTTCATTACCGAAAACGGGCTGAAGGACACCGGCATAAAAGACTTGCTGCAAGGAAGTGTTTTCTCCCTGATATGTGACGGTAATGACACCTAGCAGGATAGCGAGAACATCTGCCAGTACATAGATAAAGAGCGGATTTACTCCGAAGGATTCGAAGAAACGGCTCCATTTCTTGTATCCTTTTATGTCGATAATCCAGACGAGTAAAGCCAGAAAACTGGAACCTAATCCGCAAGTGACCAGAACAAAAGTCGGCGACCATATCTTTTTGTTGAACGGACATCCATAGCTAAGCAGGAAACCTGCGAAAGTGAGAATCGTACCGATAAGAAAGAGACGTTCCAATTTTTCGCGGATATCTTTCACTTCCATTAGTAGTTTGCCGACACAAAAGCCTATCAGTACGTGTGCAATAGAAGGGATAGTGCTTAGAAGTCCTTCCGGGTCGATGTGATTGTCCTGATACATGTGTGCATCTCCCAGGATGCTACGGTCTACAATGGAAAGAATGTTCGTTTCGTTGTAGGCAAAGCCGTTGCCGGTGATGAGGAGTATGAAGTAACCCACTAATAAGGCGACGATCAGATAAGGGATATACTTGTGTTTAATAAGCAAGGCAATTAATGCGGATGCTCCGTAGCAAAGGGCAAGCCGTTGCATCACTCCCAGAACCCGGATTTGGGCAAAGGGAAGCGGGTCGTGATAGTAGCAAAGCAAGGCAAACCAGTTGATGGCTATCCCGATAAGGAAAATGACAATCGTTCTTTTGATAATTTTCAGGGCAGCGGGGGTACTGAACGTGAAGTTATACTTTCTGAGTGAAATGTAAGTAGAGATTCCCATGATAAACATAAAGAAAGGAAAAATCAGGTCTGTGGGGGTGAGACCGTTCCATTGAGCATGTTTAAGAGGGAAATATACATATCCCCATGAACCCGGATTATTCACCAGAATCATTCCTGCGATAGTAATGCCTCGCATTACATCAAGTGCCAACAGACGTTTGTTACTTGTTACATTCATGACTGTTACTTGTTAATGTGTTAAGTTATTAAGTAAATTGTTTATTGTTTCTTACCGAAAGAATCATCCAGCCGATTGCGAATCATCAATGAGGCTATAATGCCGGGTATGGTGCAAATACAGACCCAGATAAAGAAACTGGTATATCCGATGTGTTCCTGTATCCAGCCTGCGGGCATTCCCGGAATCATCATGCCCAATGCCATAAATCCGGTTCCGATAGCATAATGAGCAGTCTTGTGCTCGCCTTCCGCAATATAAATCAGATAAAGCATATAGGCAGTGAAACCAAAACCGTAGCCTAGCTGCTCAATGGCGACACAAATAGATATTAGAATGAGGTTATCTGGGGTTGCTGCTGCCAACCAGATATATAACAGGTCGGGGAGATTAATCGCTAATGCCATGGGTAATATCCATTTTTTGAATCCGTCTTGGGAAACGAGCAAACCGCTGATGATTCCACCGAATAAGAGAGCTGCAACGCCTATGGTGCCATAAATCATTCCGACTGTTGTTGTAGATAGAGCCAATCCTCCTTTTTCGATACTATCCAGAAGGAAAGGTGAGGCGATTTTGGCTAATTGAGATTCGCCCAGTCGGTAGGTGAGCAGGAAAAAGAACATAAGACCTATATGTTTCTTCTGGAAAAAAGAGACAAAAGTTTTAAAGAAGTCTTCTAGCAGTTTGCTGGGTGTCAGGCCTTCCCGTTTGACGTCGGAATCGGGATAAGGGAGCATGAAACGATGATAGATAGTGAGTGCCAAAAATAGTCCTGCCATAAGATAGAAAGTAATGCTCCATGCCAGAGGTACATTATTTTGTAATGTTTCCAGCCAACCCGCCAACATCACAAGAACTCCTTGACCGAAAATACTGGCAAACCGGTAGAACGTATTCCGAAGACCTACAAAGAAGGATTGTTCCTTGTTATTGAGTCCGAGCATATAAAAACCGTCTGCTGCAATGTCATGAGTGGCGGAACTGAATGCCAGCAGCCAGAAAAAAGCCAGGGTGAATTGTACGTAGTGTGTTGTCGGGATGAAAAAGGCAATACCGGCAAATCCGGCTGAGATAAATCCTTGCATGGTAATAATCCAGGCTCGTTTCGTTTTAATCAGATCAACGAACGGGCTCCATAAGGGCTTGATAGTCCACGGCAGGTAAAGCCAGGAGGTGTAAAGAGCTATTTCTGTATTCGATAACCCCAGACGTTTATACATGATGACAGCGATTGTCATTACTGCTACATAGGGAAGTCCTTCTGCAAAGTAGAGGGTTGGAATCCAGCTCCAAGGGTCTCTTTTCAGGGTTGGCGTTGTCATGGTATTCATTGGGTTCTATTTATATTGTTGCTCGATCGCACTACCGGGGTAGTAGTGGGATAGTATTTCTTTGTATTTATAGCCTTGTTCCCCCATTACGGCGGCACCGATCTGGCAAAGTCCCACGCCATGTCCCCAGCCGGATCCCGTGAGGATAAACCGGGAAGGGATTTCTTTTTCATCTTCTTTGTATTCTTTGTCCACAACGAAAGCGGAGCTATATAAGTGGGAAGATGATAGGGTACGACGGATCTCCAACTCTTTGCCGATGATGAGAGTGCGTAACGTTCCTACTATTTTCAATCGGACCAGCCGTCCTGAAGTTCCCCGTTCGACCGGAATCAAATCAATGATTTTTCCGAACTCGATTCCTGAACGTTTATGAATCAGTTCCGAGAGTTCTTGTTGGGAGTAGCAGACTCTCCAACGGTAAAAGTCTGTTGTTTCCTGGTCATAATTATTCAATACCTGACTCAACACTTGTTTGTTATGGGTGTTGCAAAAGGCCGTAGGAGAAGTACGTATCCATTTATCGGCTTCCGCTTCTTTTGTCAGGTCGGGAAGTCGCGTTTCTGTTTTACTATCCCGTTGCCCGATAAGATAGGGATGCTTTACATTCTCCCAGCAGTTCTGGAATTCTTCGAAAGCGCCGCCGCAACATTTAGAGAAACGAGCGTCACAAATCTCTCCTTCATACATAAGTACTTCACCCCGTGTAGCAAAAACAGCTTCAATTGCCTGTGGAGTTGAGGTGCGTGTAATGCCTTGATAACGCTGGCAATGGTCATCGGCACATACATCAAAGTTTTTGTGGGCTTCATGGTCGTACCATTTAATAAGTTGAGAGGGGAGAGTTGAAAGTTCAAAGTTGGCTGTGTTGTCTGGGTGCATAATAACTTTCAATTTCCCATTTGCAACTTTCAACTTATTAAGCAGCCAGCTTCGGGAAATAACGGCATGTGCTTTTAATAGCTCCAAAGAAGCTGTTGCACTCATCTCTGATGAAATCACGTTGGTGAGATAATCTTCAATAGGAATTATATTGATAGCAGTCAGTCTGTCATCTTCAACAATAATCTTCAGTTCACCTTTGAATCTTTGAACTTCTTTACGTTCCCAATGGAAGTTGATGCCTATGGTTACGTCTTGCAGTTCAAAGAAAGAAGAAGTATCTTGTTGGGGAGTGAAGGAGAGTTCGTCATATTCTTTCTCCTGCCAACAGATTTTTCCTTTCCGATAGACAGCCTGTTGTATTCCGCAGATTGCTATTCCGTCAGAAGATATAAATTCTTTCGGGAAAGAGAATCCAATCTCTTTCCCGGAAAGAATACCGACTGTAATGACAGGCTCCTGCATAAAGTTTTACACTTCGTCTTTTCTGAATAATTCGTCACATAGGGTTTCAAACTGCTCCGGTGACAAACTAATTTCCTTGTAAATATCAATAATCTCTTTTGTGTTTAATTTATCCATATCCTCCTCTCTGATAATAGGGAAAACACCACCCATTTCTGCAACAGCAGGACTTATTAACAATCCTTTTTCCCCTTGGTTATAGTAACAGTCGGGACGATGTTTGGAACGTAGGAAAATGACGCAATTCCAAGCTACCACTTCATCATCTTCGCCATGCTTTGTACTGTCAATTGCATACCAAGCTATTATATTGATTAAAGGTTCTTTACCGTAAAAGGTAGAGAGGATGTTGTAGATATTCTCGAATTTCTCTATTAATTCAGACCTGAGAATTGATGCTAGACCAATGCTGGTTATAAAAGTATTGTTTGCATAGCTATTTACGATAGCCGGGACATCGTCGAAGTCTGTTTGTTCTATTATATCGTTCAGAAAATCCTTGAAAAAGGGAGTAGATAAACTTTCCTCTTTTCCTGCTGCTTGGAAGTGCATGTGGTCAGGAGCAGAAGCACCGCACTCCGGGCCGTTATAGAGTATATAGAAGTCTATCATATTTTCGGCTAAGTGAAGCATATCTTCAAAACGTCCTTTAATGCTTTGTGAGGTATGTTCCTTGTCGATGATTGTCAAGTGCCGCTGAAAAATGGGGTAAGGGTTGAGGCATATCTCATAATGTCCGAACGGCAAACTGGTTTGTTCTGCAGGGCGATTCTTTTCGCATAAGAAACATGGTCTTTCCTGAATGGAGCGGGTATCCGTTTTTGCCATAGTGGAGAGGGCGCGTTGAGGGTTGGGGAAAATTCGGAACACCATTTCAATATCATCTTCTTCGACTTCCAGTTCTTTTGCTTTTTCCAGATTTTCTTCCAGTGCCTCATAATTCTTTTTCGCGAGTTCCCAGTTTTCTTTCTGATCTTCTATCATTTCTTCTACAAGCTCCTGAAAATCTTCATCAATCGTATGCATCTGAATTCTGCTTTGTATTTCCCAAGTGCGGATTCTGTCTTTATAAAAGTTGTTCTGATTGACTTTTTCAATACTTAATGCGGCATCTGAATTACCTTCCCAACGTCGGCAAAGGTATATTATATCATAGATACGTCCGATCTTATAATCGCGTGAAATGTTTAATCCTATGGCATAATCTTCACCGTAGCTGGTGTTTGGAAATTTGATGTTACGAATGATAGGGGTATAGAAAGCACGTGGAGCGCCCAAACCATTGATGCGTAAAGCATTGTTTTTTCCGTTCTCCAATGTCCATTCTTTATGGTCAATGATGCCGGGGGCTATTTCGTTCAAGTGGAAATCGGTCATTAGATACGTTCCTATCACCATTGCGCAGCTTTCCTTATAAAAAGTATCCACGATTTTCTGGATTGTATGTTCGTCTTTATATAAGTCGTCGCTATCTAACTGTATGGCGAACTTTCCGCATTTCTCGTGATGTACACCCTTGTTCCAGCAGCCGCCTATACCTAAATCATTCTCTTGGGGAATGAAATGAATCAATCTTTTGTCTGCGCTTAGTTCCTGAAGCGCTTCGGTAGTTCCGTCGGTCGAATGATTGTCGATAACGATAACGTTGAAAGGAAAGGTAGTCTGTTGGTTTAAAGCAGAGCTGACTGCATCACGAATAGTATGAATACGATTGCGGACAGGGATGATTACGGATACTTCAAATTCAAAGGTCTCGTTGCAAAGATTGACTGTCCGTGAAGAAGAAGGCATTAAGTAGGCATCAATGCATTTCAGATATTCTGTGCAAGCAGCTTCCATTTCGAGCTGTACTTCCCGATTTTTGGGATCTACATAGTCGAATTGTTTCTCTCCGCTTTTTCTGGTATCAGTTTCAACTTCGGTATATAAATATTCGTTAATGTGTATAATGGAATAGTTGACAGCTATGAATAAGCGCATATTATATAGTCCTGCATATTGATATCTTTTGTACAGTTTATCCGCTGTGTAAGTGAATGCGGAAGTGCTGAATAAAAGTATGGAACCGAAGTCGAAATCATCTCGAACACTTCCCAATTGGTAATCAATGACGGGTGCTTGTTTTAGTTCTTCATGAATCTGTTGATAGCGGTCGGCATATACTATTCCATTTTTCTTGTTGTTCTCCATAACTTGCACCATGCGTTCCAATGCATATAATCCCAACTTTAATGGAGTTTGTTTGGTGTACAACAGAATGTAGTCTGTACTTGCATGAGCTGCGATTGTTTTCATCGTACTTGTGGAGTAAAGCCCATCGATAGGGAGCCATTCACAATCCGGGAGACATTTCTTACCGGGAGCAGAACCTAATAAATAGATTTTATCTACTAGCTCTGACGCTTGTAATTCTTTCACTGTTTGCATTGTATCTTCCGAAGTGCCGAAAGGTATAAAGCAATTGATTCTTTTTTTCATTTTGCTAATTGGTATTAAAGAGCTGTCGTATTGTTTATGGTTGATTTCTTTCGAATAAGGAAGCAAAGCCCGGTGAAAGTAAATGCAGCGTTAAATAATAGCAGTTCGTAACTGATTTGATAACCGTTGAACCATGCTTCCGAATTTCTTTGCAGGATATAGCAGAGGACAGGGGAAGCGATAGCTATCGGCGGGATATATTTATCGTAAATTTGTTTCTTGGTAAAGATACCGAAGGCGAACAATCCGAGAATAGGACCATACGTGTAACTGGCTAATGTATAAATCGCATCAATGACGCTGGTATTATTCAGCAGGTTGAAAACGAAAATAATGATTCCCATAACGATTGCCATGCCGATATGTACGTGCTTGCGTATCTTGCTGAGAGCGGCCTCCCCTTTTTTCTGTGCATTCAGAATATCGACAGTGAAAGAGGTGGTCAGTGCGGTTAATGCCGAGCCGGCAGCCGAGTAGGCGGAAGCTATTAATCCGATGATGAATAGGATACCGACTATACCCGGAAAGTAGTTTCCCGTGGCAATCATAGGGAATATCTCATCACTCTTATCCGGATTCTTAATGCCTTGTTGCGCTGTGAATGTATAGAGTAATACCCCTAACATCAGGAAAAGCAGAATCACGAAGAATTGTGAGATGCCGCTTGTAATCATGTTCTTTTGAGAATCCCGGAAGTTCTTGCAACTAAGATTACGTTGCATCATGTCCTGGTCGAGTCCGTTCATGGCAATGACGGTAAATACACCCGCCAGAAATTGTTTGAAGAAATATCGCTTGTCATTCACATCATCGAAAAAGAATGTCTTGGAGAAATCACTGTCCGATAGGGTAGTGACTAAGCTGTTAAAATTCAGGTGCAGGCTCGAAGCTATATAATAAATGCACAGGACAACAGAAACAACGAGACAGAATGTTTTGAGTACATCTGTCCATATCAGTGATTTCACACCTCCCCGGAATGTATAGAGCCACACAATAAATACGGTGAGAATGACGTTCAGCAGGAAAGGGAGGTGAAAGGGCTCGAAAATGAGCAGTTGCAGTGTCAGACAAACGAGGAATAGCCGTACGGCTGCCCCCAACATCTTTGAGATAAAGAAAAACCATGCGCCTGTCTTATAAGACGAGGAGCCGAACCTGTTCTCCAAATATTCGTAAATGGATACCAAATTCATGCGGTAGAAAAGCGGGACGAGCACAAACGCTATGATAATTTGCCCGACGATGAATCCCAATACCATTTGTAGATAGGAAAAACTGCTGGCTTGCACCATGCCCGGAACAGAAACGAAAGTAACTCCGGAGATGGTGGAGCCGATCATGGCAAAAGCGACGATATACCATGCCGATTTATGGTTTCCTACGAAGAAACCTTCATTATCGGCCTTGTGTCCTGCTATATAAGAGATTGTGAACAGGATTGCGAAGTATGCCACGATAGTAACGGACAAAACGATTGGACTCATATCTACTGTTTAAAGGATTCGATTCGTTTCGCACTTATGTAAGCGCTTCCCGGTACTTATCCTGCGTTTTTTGTGCATCTTTTACTTCCAACTTAATAACAAACGGCTCCTGCGGCATATTTTTAGGCAGGCTGACATTATATTCATTGCGAGTGGTTTCTGTTACCTGGGTTTGTTCACCCGTCAATGTCTTTGCGGTGGTGATAGTTATCCCTTTGGGAGTTTTAACTGTGAGCTGTCCGGAATAGGGAGGGTTGAATACGACCATATAGACTTGATTGCTTTTGCGGGTATAATATCCCCAATCTTGTTTCTCCCAGCCGGCATAATCGCAACCATAGATACATTCGCTGTTTTTCTTCATCCATTTACCGATGAAATCGGCTATCTTTTTCTCTTCCGGGCGGAAGTCTCCATCGGGCTGAGGGCCGAAGTTGACTACCATATTTCCACCCATAGATACGGCGTGTACAATACGTGCCAATACCTCAGTCGGATTTTTCACATAGCTCAGTGACCAGTCTTTGTGGTATCCCCATTGGTTTTCGGGAATAGTCATACAGGCTTCCCAATCCCATTTTGTTACGTGTAAGTCTTTTACGGGATCAGGCAGGCGGCGCTCGTAAGCCGATTCATAGTCCCCCATGAGATGTCCGTTGCTGTCGAAATGGCGTTTCCCGTAATCATCGGCCCGCAATCGGCTGTTGATAGTTACACCGGGAAGCATTTCTTTCAGCATACGTTCCACGTGTGCTGTCCACCAACCGTTTTGCTTGATACTTGCGTCCCATGTTCCGTCAAACCAGAAATCCTTGACAGTAGGGTAGCGGGTTGCCAGTTCTTTCAACTGATTGTCGGTAAATGTCAGGAATCTTTGGAAAGCGATGCTATCTTCCTGGGTCTTGATACTGCTTCGCCAGTCCGGATGACTCCAGTCCAACACGGAGAAATAGAAATGTACGTCGATGCCGACTGCATTATAAGCCTTTACCAATTCTCCCAAGATATCTTTCTTGTAAGGGGTATTAGCTACCGTATACTCTGTATATTTGCTGGGCCACAGGCAAAAGCCTTCATGGTGTTTGGTGGTTATCTTTACATATTTTACTCCCATTTCTTTGGCCATTTTAGCCCATTTCTTGGCATCAAACTGTTGGGGGTTCCATTGTTTCATAAGTTCCAGCCAGTCCGTAGTCGGAACTTTGGCCCACGCTTTCAACCATTCGGCAGCGCCGTGGTATGTTTTATTGTTCCATTCACCGCCGGGAATGGCATATAACCCCCAGTGAATGAATGCACCCAAACGGTTCTCGCGAAACTTCTGCATAGCAGGGTCCTGTCTTTTACCGAGACGGTCGGCGCCATATTTGAGTTCAACTTCCAGTTCTGCAGGTAGAACTTTCTTTTGTGCTTGTACAGCCGGAACGGCGGCTAATAGAAAACTGAATAAAAGAATAATTATCAAGTGTTGCTTTTTCATGATATATATGTGATTAGATGTTGTTTTATACTTTACATTTATTGGCTTTGCTGCAAAGATAGGGATTAGTTTGTAATTGTGGTAATATTTTTGGATTGTAAAAATTGAGGTTTCTCATTTCGCTCTTTATTTAGACTCTGTTTGGAGGATTGAATATAGACATTTATCATAGAAACCCTGATTATTCTTGTGTATTCTTTATTCCGGGTGTTCCTCCTGTCGGGTCTTTGGAAGAATGCCAGTTAGCTTGCTTTGAAGATACTAAGTCCGGTGATTTCTTTTCGAGAGAGATACCTTGGTTCCTTTTGTTACCGGAACTATGCATTGACTCAAGATAGCTGCACTTGTCGATCATTCGGGGATTTTCTTCGTTAGTCATTATAGCCAAGTGGCTGTCTTCATTAGTCAACTTCGGGAAGTTGGGAATCTCTATAATGGTTTCTCCGTTTACTTTATGCTTTTTTCTAAGTGCGGCGGCAGATTTGGTCAGGCATATATATCCGTGGGAAGAAATGCAGATGTTTTGATTGTTGTCCGGGTGTTTCAAGACTACCGTTGTCTTGGTTTCTGTTGAGCCGTTATCTGTGTCGATATATCTTAGAAGTTTTAATGCCGGAATAGAAATACCGTTGTTACCCGGATTATAAAACTCTATGTATTCCGCACCGTCTGTTGCATTGTCATACATGATTTCGTTGAATGATAATATATCCTTGACTTCTTCCGGATAATCAGGCAGAACCGGATCTTCGGGAACATCAGGTTTATCTGGCTCATCAGGTGTTTCAGTAGGTTTGGTAGTAGTCTCCACATCATTGGACAATTGTATATGGTGGAATGTGAAACCTTTACAACGTGTCTTGGTATAAATACAGTATATTCCACAATAAAGAGAAGTCAGAATGCTGTTGTCTTTTACTTGCTTTTCTTTGGTGTATTCATTTTCTGATTCCAGTCGTGTCCAGAAAGTCCAGTAACCATTGTTATCACATTCCACTTTTATGTATAACTTGGGTGAGTTGTTTCCTTTCATCACTTCCCTTCCCGAAGCCAACAGCTTGGGTTGTTCTCCGTTCTGCCGGTAAAGGGCAACGTTGTCTTTGGCTCCTCCTATTTGGATATAGTAACCGTTTACGTTGCCGGAGAGTACATTTGAAGAAGAAGTCAGGTAAAATCGAGCATAATTGTTGGCGGAAGGATTGAATGTAAGGCGAACTCCGAACTCCCAACGGGTATTCTTTACGGAGTTGGAAGGTATAGTGACATAAGCGGTTCCTGCATTTTCTTGCGGATCGTTCAGGCGCAGTCCTTCTTTAGAGTTGATTGTGAATTTATCTGTTTCTCCTTCCCAGGGCAGTTCGGATGTAGTATTATCTTCTTCTGGATTTCCCTCATCTTCATCGTCGGCGGGAAGCGAACAATTATAGAATAAGACAATAAAGATACTTAGAAACGTGAAAGTCTTACAAATTCTCATACGGTTTTGTATAAAGTCATTTTATTTAACCGTATTTGTTTGTGAATAACGCAGAGACAATTGCGGCTTATCTTATGATTACGGGGACAAAGGTATGGCTTTCTGTTGAATAAAGAAAAAAAATCGTCTATTGTTTTAAGTGGAATTTAGAAATAATAATCAAGGACTGCCGGGGGCCATTCTGTTTTATAGGCTTCCGGTAATCTCTGATTCATTTTATTTATAGGTAACATTAAAAGACTGTTTGAAGCGGGGCATTACATATTTATCCGTATAGGAAGTGAATGTTATGCCGGGCATTTTCAAGTCTACGCGTCCGAACATGGACTCCAACAGAGGGTACAGCCTGATAGATGGGGTATTTATATCGGTAGGGACATTTCGGAAGTTGAAGTTCTCCGTCTGTACTATCTTGGGAGTAACGGTTACTCCGTTGAGAGTGTCCGGAAAACGCTCGTCGGACATCAACCGGCGGAAATAAAACATGGACAGGATACTGGCGAATACTGTTTCCGAATAAATATTTCCGGTGAGGTCACAGCGTACGGTTCCTTTCTCTTCCTCTTGCTCCATCATGACGAAGTCACCGATCACGGAACTGCATAGCGTAAAGGAAATCTTCTCCGGCTTTACGACAAAGAAATTGTGTAGCGCCACGGTAACTGCCAGAGAAGCAGGAATGCAATGGTTACGTTAATTTATTTGCTTAATTGATTTCGAGAAAAACTATATATATCTTGTCTTTAATATTATTATTTACTACTTTTGATATACATTTTTAGATAGATACGGCATATTATCCACAAAACAATCTTCTTAGAATAAATTCAAAGTTGGAGAGCAACGAACTTTTTCATAAATTGTTTCATGCGTACCAGTATCGAAAGGAGAAGAACATCACTTCATTCTGTAATGCGAAAATGAATCATGAAATTGAGGCACATTTTGCGCAATACTGTTATTTATTAAAGAGTGAGGATGATGCTCCAGGATGGTCGTTTGCGGCTGAGCATGCAGACAATCGAGGCATAGCGATACAGATGTTAAGTACATATATTAACAATAAAAGGAGATTACTACCTGATATGTCACCGGAATATGTGAATGGTCTTATTGAAAATAATATTGTAAATGTTTTTAGAAAAACTGATGCCTATAAAGATTATCCATATGACAATAGTCGTGGTGTGGAATTTGATTTTGAAAATTTAAGAGAAATAGCTAAAAATTGTTGATATGAGAAAAAAAGTAATAGTCCTAGTTAGTTTGTTATTTGTGCTAGTTGATATGTATGCACAAACATTTTATTATGATACTACTCAGGTGTTTTATGCTCAGCGTTATGTTTGTGATGTAACACAAGAATCCAAGTCTGTAAGGCTATATAGTAAAAGTAATAAGTTTACAGAAGTTGAAGCTGTCAATAAAGAAACGGGCGCAGAAATGACTGATGCTGAAAGAAAAGAGGCAAACTTTGTAGATGATAGTCAGTTATGGGGAAAATGTTTGTCTATTTTGAATGAATCTTTTTCTGAAGAGGAGAGAACGCGGGTACAAGGTTGCAAATTTATAATAATACTGCGTGTTGATACTAACACAGGAATAATACGTGATGTAGAATATCGTTTTCCGGCTGTTAGTATGCTTGCAACAGTACCGGTTTCTGTTTATCAAGAAATGGAAATAAAGTTGAAAAAGGAAATAGTCTTTAATATAACGGAAAAAGGAAAAAGGTTCAATTATATTCCTTTTGTGTGGGCTCATACTGTGAAATAGAATACTAATATTAAAAAATGGTGTGTAATAATAAGAAAAACAGTAAGTTACTCCCGTTTTCGTCGTCAATTGTATTTTCGAGGGAATGCTTAAAGATGTAAAAAGGCAACTAATTCATAGCGAATTAGTTGCCTTGCATTTTCTTATTTTAGGAATATCCCTAAGTCGATCATTTGGATATCCTTAGGCTTTATGCCTTCTTATACGTTTTTTACTTTAATCAGATACTCAGCTATCTGTACTGCGTTCAATGCCGCACCTTTCTTGATCTGGTCACCTACAATCCAGAAAGTCAGTCCGTTTTCGTTCGTCAGGTCTTTACGGATACGTCCTACGTAAACCGGATCTTTACCTGCAAGGAACAACGGCATCGGATATTCCTTTTCTGCCGGATTGTCCTGAAGAACCAATCCTTCGCCCTTGGCGAATGCTTCGCGGGCTTCTTCTACGGAAATCGGACGTTCTGTTTCTACCCAAATGCTTTCAGAGTGAGCACGTAATGCAGGAACACGTACGCAAGTAGCACTGACTTTGATATCGGAGTGCATGATTTTGCGTGTTTCGTTGAACATCTTCATTTCTTCTTTGGTGTAACCATTTTCGGTGAAGACGTCAATCTGAGGAATCAGGTTGAATGCCAACTGATACGCGAATTTTTCCACGGTAACAGGTTCGTTAGCCAATACTTGGCGATATTGTTCATACAATTCGTCCATGGCAGCAGCACCCGCACCACTTGCTGCCTGATAGGTAGACACGTGCACGGTTTTTATATGAGAAAGCTGTTCGATGGCTTTTAGTGCAACTACCATTTGGATAGTCGTACAGTTCGGGTTGGCGATGACGCCGCGAGGACGTTCCAATGCGTCTTCGGCATTTACTTCAGGCACTACCAAAGGTACATCGGCATCCATACGGAATGCACTGGAGTTATCGATCATCACAGCACCATACTTGGTGATTGTTTTTTCGAATTCCTTGGATGTTCCTGCTCCGGCAGAAGTGAAAGCAATGTCTACCCCTTTAAAGTCATCGTTGTGTTGTAAGAGTTTCACCTCGATCTGTTTACCGCGGAAAGTATAAATTGTTCCGGCACTACGTTTAGAACCGAACAAAACTAACTCGTCCAACGGGAAGTTTCTCTCATCGAGCACGCGCAGGAATTCCTGTCCCACGGCTCCGCTTACGCCAACAATAGCTACTTTCATCTTTTTCTTTTGTTAAATTGTGAATATTGTATTTATCTTCTTACACTGTCGAATAGAAGATATTTGGCTGCAAAATTATAACATTTTGCCATATAATCAGTATTTCGGGTGAGAAAAAAGTTATAAGACTATGAGTTTTTAGCAGTAACTGATAGAACCTGTATTGAAATAACCTAAAACTCACGACTCAAACCTTGTAACTTATTGGTGGTATGCGAACTTTTTTGTTCCTTTGCATTGAATTCCTAAAGCCACAGCCTATGAACTTGTTTGATTTTAATTTGACTTTACCGATAACCGATCCGACCTGGGTATTCTTTTTGGTATTGATTATCATTCTTTTTGCTCCGATGATTTTGGGACGCCTTCATATACCTCATATTATTGGCATGATTCTGGCGGGAGTACTGATAGGTGAACATGGCTTTCACGTGCTCGATCGTGACAGCAGCTTCGAACTCTTCGGTAAAGTAGGACTATATTATATCATGTTCCTTGCCGGACTCGAAATGGACATGGAAGACTTCAAGAAGAACCGGACGAAAAGCATTGTGTTCGGTTGGCTCACTTTTCTTATTCCAATGGGATTGGGTATCTGGAGTAGTATGAGTGTGTTGGGTTATGGTTTCCTTACCGCTGTGTTACTGGCTAGTATGTATGCTTCTCATACGTTGATAGCTTATCCTATTATCAGTCGTTATGGATTGTCGCGTTTGCGCAGTGTCAATATTACGATTGGTGGTACGGCTGTTACCGTTACTCTTGCTTTGATAATCCTTGCCGTCATAGGCGGTATGTTCAAAGGAACTGTTGACGGTTGGTTCTGGGGATTTCTTGTGGCAAAAGTTGCTTTTCTCGGATTTCTGATTGTTTTCTTCTTTCCTCGTATCGGCCGTTGGTTTTTCCGGAAGTACGATGATAGCGTGATGCAATTTGTATTTGTGCTGGCGATGGTCTTTCTCGGTGGTGGATTAATGGAGTTTGTAGGAATGGAAGGCATTTTGGGAGCTTTCCTTGCCGGATTGGTCTTGAACCGTCTGATTCCTCATGTATCTCCCTTGATGAATCGGTTGGAATTTGTAGGAAATGCACTGTTTATTCCTTACTTCCTGATTGGTGTAGGAATGATTATTGATGTACGAAGCCTGTTTACCGGAGGCGAGGCATTGAAAGTTGCTGTCGTTATGACAGTGGTAGCTACTTTTAGTAAATGGCTGGCTGCATGGATCACGCAGAAGATTTACCGTATGCAACCGAATGAACGGAGTATGATATTCGGACTTAGTAATGCTCAGGCAGCAGCTACGCTTGCAGCGGTATTGATCGGTCACGAAATTATTATGGAGAATGGGGAGCGTTTGCTGAATGATGATGTGTTGAACGGTACGGTGGTGATGATTCTTTTTACTTGTGTAATCAGTTCTTTGGTAACAGAACGTTCCGCCCGCCGTTTCGCTATGAATGAGGAATTGCAATCAGAGGAACAAGGTGCAAAGAAAAGTACCGAACAGATATTGATTCCCGTGGCTAACCCGGATACAATTGAGGATTTGATAAATCTGGCTTTAGTGATAAAAGACGCCAAACAGAAGAATGGTTTAATCGCATTAAACGTTATTAATGATAGTAACAGTTCGGAGAAGAAAGAACTGCAAGGAAAGCGAAATTTGGAAAAAGCGGCAATGATTGCCGCTGCTGCCGATGTTCCTGTAAATATGGTCAGCCGTTATGACCTGAACATCGCTTCGGGAATTATCCACACGATTAAAGAATATGAAGCTACGGATGTAGTAATCGGTCTGCATCGGAAAGCGAATATTGTTGATACCTTTTTCGGGAATTTGGCGGAAAGCCTTTTGAAAGGTACACATCGCGAGGTGATGATCGCTAAGTTTCTGATGCCGGTTAATACTTTGCGCCGGATAAATATTGCCGTGCCACCAAAGGCGGAATATGAAACCGGGTTCTCAAAATGGGTGGAACATTTCTGCCGTATGGGAAGTATTCTGGGATGTCGCGTGCATTTCTTTTCCAATGAACGTACGCTGATGCGTCTTCAGCAACTGGTAAAGAAAAAATATGCAGGAACTCCGACTGAATTTTCCTTGTTGGAAGAATGGGAAGACCTTTTGTTATTAACAGGGCAAGTGAACTATGATCATTTGCTGGTGGTAATCTCAGCCCGTCGCGGTTCTATCTCTTATGACACCTCTTTCGAACGTCTTCCGGCGCAGCTAGGAAAATATTTCTCAAACAATAGTTTGATTATCCTGTATCCCGACCAATTCGGAGATCCGCAGGAAATTGTGTCTTTCTCTGATCCGCGCGGTCATAATGAATCACAACATTATGAGAAAGTGGGTAAATGGTTCTATAAATGGTTAAAGAAAAGCTAATGGAAAAAAACGACTGGCAACAAAGAACGGAACTCCTGTTAGGAGAAGAAAAGATGAATCGCATCCGGAAGGCACACGTATTGGTTGTGGGATTAGGCGGAGTGGGCGCTTATGCTGCCGAAATGCTTTGTCGTACGGGAGTTGGCAAAATGACTATTGTAGATGCGGATACCGTGCAGCCTACGAATATGAACCGCCAGTTACCTGCCATGCACTCTACGTTGGGAATGCCGAAAGCGGAAGTATTGGCTACCCGGTATAAAGATATCAATCCGGATATTGAACTGACGGTACTCCCTGTTTATCTGAAAGATGAGAATATACCGGAACTATTGGACGCAGGCAAGTATGATTTTATAGTAGACGCAATTGATACAATCAGTCCGAAGTGCTTCTTGATTTATGAGGCGATGAAACGGCATATCAAGATTGTGTCCAGTATGGGAGCGGGAGCAAAGAGCGATATCTCTCAGGTCCGTTTTGCAGATCTTTGGGATACTTATCATTGTGGACTAAGTAAGGCGGTGCGGAAACGTTTGCAGAAAATGGGAATGAAACGTAAACTTCCGGTAGTATTCAGTACCGAACAGGCTGATCCGAAAGCTGTATTGCTGACTGATGATGAACAGAATAAGAAATCAACTTGCGGGACAGTGAGCTATATGCCGGCTGTGTTCGGCTGCTATTTGGCGGAATATGTCATTAAACGATTATAAATATCATGATAAAATTAGAAGGAATAACAAAAAGCTTCGGTTCATTGCAAGTCCTGAAAGGTATTGATCTGGAAATTAACAAAGGCGAGATTGTCAGTATTGTAGGTCCTAGTGGGGCAGGTAAGACTACCTTGTTGCAGATCATGGGAACGTTGGACGAACCGGATGCAGGTAATGTACAGATTGACGGAACTGTAGTGAGCCGGATGAAAGAAAAAGAACTCTCTGCATTCCGTAATAAGAATATAGGTTTCGTTTTTCAGTTTCATCAATTGCTGCCGGAGTTCACCGCATTGGAGAATGTGATGATTCCTGCGTTTATCGCAGGAGTATCTTCGAAAGAGGCAAACGAACATGCTATTAGAATACTCGATTTTATGGGATTGGCAGAGCGTGCTTCCCATAAACCGAATGAGTTGTCGGGAGGAGAGAAACAACGCGTTGCTGTGGCGCGTGCTTTAATCAATGATCCGGCTGTAATACTGGCGGATGAACCTTCCGGTAGTTTGGATACACATAATAAAGAAGATTTACATCAACTGTTCTTTGACCTGAGGGAGCGTTTAGGACAGACTTTTGTGATTGTTACCCATGACGAGGGACTTTCGAAAATCACCGACCGAACGATACATATGGTTGACGGCATGATTAAAAAAGATTAATAAGAGAACTCAACTTCTAAAAATGCATACCAAAAAGGTAGAACCTTGCAAGTGTTCTATCTTTTAGCTATATATTTATAGTCGCTTCTCTACGGAAGTCTGTGAAGATGATAGTAGAGTGTTTGTTTTGTTTGTGTGTGATGCATTCTTGTCTGGTGTGATAGGAATGCATCTTTTTTTATTTATTGTGACAAACGAGGAACTATTCATAACAAATATAAGGAGTAATCCGTTCGAAATCTGCTGTATTGAATTCCTCGTAAAGTGATAATTGCTTGAGGTTTGTCAAGATCCCTTTCTTTTTTCGGTATTCCACAATAACTTTGGCTTGATAGTAGTTTATATACGGATGATGCATCATCCGTTCGATACTTGCCTTATTTATGTTAATACGGCGGATTTGGGTTGCGTTGATAGAGAACCAGGGTCGGAGCATCTCTGCTTTTAAATGTTTCTCCTGTAATTGCTCTATTTTATAAAAGCCCCCTAGCTGTGTCCGGTAATTTACAATCATACGGGCAATGGCACTTCCGATACCTGGAATTTTCTTAAGTTCGGTCGTGTCTGCTTCATTCAGGTTGATGACGGTGCCGGGCTGATATTTAAACAGGGTATCCTGCGGCATCCTTTGTTTCATTAATAGTCGGACGGTATCTTTTGTTGAGGACTGTTCGGTAATACGGATATAAGGATGTAAAGTCTGATATTGCTCGTCTGTCAACCCGTATATCTTTTGGAAATCTTCCGGATGACGGAACTTTCCCTGTTTCTTGCGGTAACGCAGAATGTTTTTAGCTATCCACGGAGGCAATCCCAATGATATAAAAGTAATGGAATCGGCAGTGTTCGGATCGAATATAGAGAGCCTGACTTCTTTTGGTGAATAGGAATCGTTTTTCGGAGGGTCCCCTTCTGCGAATTTCCTTTGAGGTTTTATTTCTTTGATCGATGAAATGAATTCATCATATTCTAGCTTGAATTTCTCATCTTCTTCAGGAGTAACTTCTTGAGGAGTGGAGAATAGTTGCACGAGCCGGGGAATTGAGAATACCCCTATAATAAGAACGACAAGGACGATAATGCCTTGTCGTTCGGTTTTAGTGAAATAAAAAAAGTCTTTCCACATTATAGTTTGATTAGTCCCAGTTCATTGATGAATATCAGTGAGATAGCGATTGGGGCGATATATTTTAATATAAAGATGATTAGTTTGTATACAGGAATTTCTATTGAACCGTTATTTGTAATCTCCGACCAGACGATTTTCTTATCAAGATACCAGCCGGTAAAGAGAGAAATACAGAGCCCGCCGAGCGGCAACATGATTTTAGCCGTAACAAAGTCGAAGAGGTCGAACATTCCCAAACCGAAAATCGTGAATCCTTTCGTCACTCCGAGGGATAGTGAACAGAATATTCCCAAAAAGATGCATCCTCCGGTCACGAGTCTTGCTGCTTTTCCACGGGATAAGTTGAATTCCTCGTGCAGATAGGCGGTTACTACCTCATGCAGGGAAATCGTGGAGGTTAATGCAGCCATTGCCAGCAATGCATAAAACATCACAGAGAATATGTATGCCAATATAGGTACTCCGCCGAATGCCTGTTGGAATACGTTAGGCAGAGTGATAAAGATGAGGCTTGGACCCGAATCAGGTTGTATGCCTACGGAGAAAGCGGCCGGGAAGATGATAAATCCGGCTAATATCGCAACGAAAGTATCAATGATTCCTACACTGAAAGCCGTTTTTGTCAGGTTGGTCTCTTTGCTGAAATAAGAGGCGTACGTACAAAGACATCCCATTCCCAGGCTTAAAGAGAAGAAGGCTTGGCCCATAGCACTCAAAAATACATTTCCGTCCACCTTGCTAAAGTCCGGTTTCAGTAGAAACTCGATGCCCGCACCGGCTCCCGGTAGAGTGACCGAACAAACAACCAATATAACTATAATAATAAATAAGGTAGGCATCATAATCTTGGAAGATTTCTCGATTCCTTTTTCTACCCCTTTCACGATGATGAAGTGCGTAATCAGCAGGAAGGCTATTAACCAGATAACTGGTCGCCAGGGATTACTGGAGAATTGTTGGAACGAGGTGATGAATTCTCCGGAGGTTTTTCCTGAGAAACCATTAGTGGCAGCTTCGAGAATATATTCCAGCGTCCACCCTGCAACTACGGCATAATAACTGAGAATCAGGAAACCTGCCAATACTCCCATACGTCCCACCCAGCGCCAATGTGTGCCGGGAGCTAATTTTTGGTAAGCCCTTGCCGTATTAGCTTGCGAATGGCGTCCTATCAGAAACTCTGCAATCATAATAGGAAGCCCTAAAAGGAGAATACACCCTAAATAGATTAATATAAATGCAGCACCTCCGTGATTTCCGGTTTCATAGGGAAACCGCCAGATATTACCCAGTCCTACTGCCGAGCCGGCGGAAGCAAGTATTACGCCTAACTTACTACCGAAGTTCGCTCTATCATTTTTTGTCATAAATCTTGTTTTATCTTACAAATCGTTATAAAATGTACCTATAAGAGTGCAAATATAGAAAATGATACTTATATTTGCACGAAATATGTAATATTATTTAGATATGCTATCTTATATTAAGAAATATCCGATCTCACTTTTTATAATCCTGACTGTGATTTATCTTTCATTTTTTAAACCACCCAAGACGGATTTGAGTGAGATTCCTAACTTAGACAAGCTGGTTCATATTTGTATGTATTTCGGTATGTCAGGTATGTTGTGGCTGGAATTTTTGCGTGCACATCGCCGGGACGAGGCACCGTTGTGGCATGCTTGGGTAGGAGCGTTCTTCTGCCCCGTGCTGTTCAGCGGGTGTGTAGAATTGCTGCAAGAATACTGTACCAGTTACCGTGGAGGAGACTGGCTGGATTTTGCAGCAAATTCTACCGGAGCATTGCTCGCAAGTCTGGTTGCTTATTATGTGGTGCGTCCAAGAATGATGAAACAGTGATTATAAATATTCTACTGTTGAGCTAAGTTTGATCCCATTGGAACCTTTGATGAGAATGGTATAGCCTTTAGGCTTATTTGTTTCAAGTTCCTTTATGACCTCTTGTACATTTGCATACGTCTTGAAAGAGTGACAGACAGATGCAAACTGCTCTCCGACCAGCCATACTTTTTCAAAGTCGCTCTCTTTTATGTAATCAACAATCTTCTGATGTTCGTTCAGACTTTCGGTGCCCAGTTCGCGCATGTCCCCCAATATAAGCATTTTGTGAGAAACTGTCATATTCCGAAAGTTTTGCAGGGCAGCCGCCATACTGGTAGGATTGGCATTGTATGCATCAATGATAAGGGTATTGTCTGCTGTCTCTTTAAGCTGTGAACGATTATTCTGGGGTGTATATCCGGCCAACGCTTCGTCTATCTTCCGGTCTTCCACCCCGAAGAACCGTCCGATTGTAATGGCAGCCAGGGCATTGGGGAAATTATACTCTCCGATTAACTGCGTCCGTATCCGGTGGATTTCACCATTCTTTTCTGCCTTCCATTCGAGAGCGAGATAAGGTGAATTCCCTGTGATGCAGCCGTTGACATAAAGATCTTCCCCGCTTCCATAAGAAATCAGATTCAATCCTTTGGCTATATTCATCAGATAGGGATTGTCATGGTGGATAAAGATTGTAGAATTTCCTTTCTTGCGGAGGAAGTCATACAGCTCTCCTTTAGTCTTGATTACACCTTCAAAAGAACCGAATCCTTCCAAGTGAGCTTTACCGACATTGGTTATAATGCCATAATCCGGTTCGGCTATTTCACAAAGGAATTTGATTTCTCCCTGATGATTGGCACCCATTTCGATGACGGCAAGGTCATGTTCCGGTTTCAGCCGGAGTAGAGTTGTTGGCACTCCGATATGGTTGTTCAGGTTTCCTTGGGTATAGAGAATGTTATGCGTTTGAGAAAGAACGGCGGAGATTAATTCTTTGGTTGTTGTTTTTCCATTGGTTCCGGTGATACCGATAACCCGTGTTCCGAGTTGACGTCGATGATAGTTGGCTAGCTGTTGCAATGTTTGCAGGCAGTCGTTTACGAGTATGTATCGTCGATCACCCTCTATGGCATATTGGGCCTCGTCAATAATAGCAAATGCGCAACCGTCTTCCAACGCTTTTCCGGCAAAGGCATTGCCATTGAATGACTCGCCTTTCAGAGCGATAAACAATGAACCGTCCGGACAATTCCGGCTATCAGTGGTTACTGATTGACAATCCAGAAAAATCTGGTAAATAGCAGAAAGTTTCATAACCTGAACATCTATTAAAACGTTGCAAAGATAGGCTATTCTTTCGGATTAGATACGGCTTCGGACGGTTTTTTGCTTAGGCGTATACTAAAGGTAGGGTTAGTACGATCCGACATCCGTCTGTATAAGAAGAATCTATCTGGAGGCTGCCTCCCAGTTTTTCTGCAATACTTCGGGATATAGAAAGTCCTAGTCCTGTCCCTTGTGTGAAAGAATTTACTTTATAGAAACGTTCGAATACGCAATTTTGTTTGTCTGCGGGTATCCCTATTCCTGTATCGGTGACACTGATTTCAATCTTCTTTTCAGCTTCCGATATGGAATACGCTATACAGATACTTCCGTGCGAGGTGAATTTGGCAGCGTTGTGCATCAGATTATTCAATACTTGTGAGATACGTTCCTGATTGCTGAGTATAAACAGGCTTTCTCTTTCAGGTTTGAAGAATACTTCAACTCCTTTCTGGCTCTTATTTTTAGCTACTTCGTAAGCAAGTTCGCAGATGGCGTTGACGTCTGTGGTGATATTCGTAGGTAGCTTGTCATATTGGTCGAGTTCGGACAGAGCAAGCACGTCGGTAACTAACCGGAGTAGGTCATTACTATTATTCTCTATGATTTTGACGAATTCCTGAGTTTCCGGACTATTGCTATAATGGTCATTTAAAATCTGTGAGAAGCCTACAATCGAATTAAGCGGTGTACGAATCTCATGTGTCATACTTTCAATAAACGTTGTCTTCATCCGGCTGCTTGCTTCGGCTATATCTTTGGCTTTGTGCAATTCCTCCCGGGATATAGTGAGCTCTTCATTCCTGATTTTAAGTTCGCTTTCCGAAACTTTCAACTTACGTTTCAGGAAATTCTCTCTGTATAAGAACATGAATAGGATACCTAACAAAACAATTAATGAGATGATTAATGTCGTCTTATTGCGTATCTCCTTTTCCTGTGCCTGGAGCATTAATTCCTTTTTTTCGGCATTGAGTTTCTCCACTTCGAGCAGAGTGGCAAATTCGCTGCTGGCCATTTGTTCATTGGCTATCTTTAAAGAATCCTCTGCTTCGATATACATTTGCAGGTATTTGATTGCTTCGCTCATATTACCCATATTGCTGTATATTTTTCCTTTCGTCAGGTAATGGACACTGTTCTGTATACTTTCGCTAAGGTTTAATTCCTCCGCTTCCTGTTTCTTGGCAGCTTCCAGTGCCTTTGGGTATTGCTTGGATTGCAGATAATAGACGTATTCTATATTATATAGTCTTTTCTTTATCGACCATAATCTTTTATCCTGATCAAATGCTGTTTTACATTCGTTTAGTATTTTCTCGGCTGCCTGCATATCTCCGAATTTGCTGTAATAATTAACGTATTCCAGTTGCACGGATATTTTTTGTGTAGGGGAGTATGCGGTTGCATCCGCCTTTTTCAATGCTTCCAGTGCCTTTTCCGGCTGGTTGGTATTGATGTAATAACTGCTTATCTGGCTGTATGTTTGCGAGATGTTATAGTTTTCCAGATCATATTTCTCCGTCAGTTCTATTTCTTTCAATTGCCATTCGAAAGCCATGGAATCCAGTCTTTTGACTGTATAAATCTGCGACATGATGTTATAGCAGCGGGACAGACCGGTTTTGTCGTCTTCCTCTTGTGCTTCTTTCAGCATCTTTTGCGCTTCATAAAGTGCAATATTGGTTCTACCGTTTTTCAGATAATATAGAATAAGCCTGTTCGACCATGCGAAATAATAATACTTGGGTTGTTGGGTTGCTTTGGCGAAGTCTTTCACCTTATTGGTATAATAGATAATGCTGTCTTCATTTGTTGCCTGAAAATAATGATAATCCAGTTGGGTGGAAATAGCTACTGCCTGCATCCGTTTATCATGCCGTTCCTCTGCCATTCGATACAAGGTATCGGACATGCTAAGTACAACGGGTTGCAATAAGCATTCCTGACAACGTTGATAATAGGCATAAAGGGTAGAGTCAACGTTAAAGTCTTTAGCTTCTTTCTGGGCTTTTACAGAAGCGGTAAAGAATAAAAATAAAAAAAGAAATCGGGTGAAAGATAGGGCTGTTTGGCTCATGGTATGATGTTTTCGGTTTCTTCTGTTGTTTGCAAATATACGTTTATTTCTTCTTTTTAGTACGATTGCTTGCTTTTTTTCTCTACATTTGTGGGCAATCTAAAAGGAATACTGTCAATGATGAAATCTACGTCTCCTATTTATATAAATGTAAAAGGGCAGTTGCTTGATCTCTCCATTCCGCAGGTAATGGGTATTCTGAATGTAACTCCCGATTCTTTTTATGCCGGTAGCCGGATGCAGACCGAAGAAGATATTGCTGCCCGGGCCCGACAAATCATTGATGAAGGCGCTGCTATTATCGATATAGGTGCTTATTCTTCGCGTCCTAATGCAGAACATATTTCTGCCGAAGAAGAAATGAACCGGTTACGCACCGGTCTGGAGATTCTGAACCGCAATCATCCGGAGGCTATTATTTCCGTAGATACTTTTCGGGCTGATGTAGCAGCGCAATGCGTAAACGAGTATGGCGTTGCTGTCATTAACGATATTGCTGCCGGTGAAATGGATGACCGGATGTTTCAGACAGTAGCCGGACTGGGAGTGCCCTATATCATGATGCATATGCAGGGCACCCCGCAGAATATGCAGAAAGAACCCCATTATGATAATCTGATAAAGGACGTTTTCCTTTACTTCGCGCGTAAAGTTCAGCAGCTTCGTGATTTGGGAGTGAAGGATATCATACTCGACCCAGGATTCGGGTTCGGGAAGACGTTGGAGCATAATTATGAACTAATGGCACATCTCGAAGAGTTCCGTATATTCGAATTACCTTTGTTGGTAGGAGTTTCACGAAAATCTATGATTTATAAATTGTTGGGGGGCACTCCGCAGGATTCGTTGAACGGGACAACTATATTGGATACCGTTGCGTTAATGAAAGGCGCTCACATCCTTCGGGTACATGATGTACGCGAAGCAGTGGAAGCGGTTCGCATTGTTGAAAAATTAAAATCAGAGAACGATGTTTTTTGAATTTGGCATAAAAGATTTTATTGATATTCTGTTGGCGGCTTTCTTGCTGTATTATACATACAAGTTGATGAAGGCTTCCGGCTCTATCAAGGTATTCACCGGTATTCTGGTTTTTATACTGATCTGGTTGGTGGTGACTCAGGTTTTGGAGATGAAGTTGCTGGGTTCCATCTTCGATACTTTGATGAATGTGGGCGTGATAGCGCTGATCGTACTGTTTCAGGACGAGATACGCCGTTTCTTGCTGACTTTGGGTTCTCACCGGCATGTCAGTGCATTGGCCCGTCTCTTTAACGGGGCGAAGAAAGAAGTATTGAAACATGATGATATTATGCCTGTGGTAATGGCTTGTCTGAGCATGGGAAAGCAAAAAGTCGGTGCACTGATTGTCATTGAGCATAACGTTCCTTTAGACGAAATCGTCCGTACAGGTGAAATGATTGATGCGGCAATCAACCAACGTTTAATTGAAAATATCTTCTTCAAGAATAGTCCGTTACATGACGGGGCAATGGTTATCAGCAAGAAACGTATCAAAGCGGCAGGATGTATTCTTCCTGTTTCTCACGATTTGAATATACCTAAAGAACTCGGCTTGCGTCATCGGGCCGCTATGGGTATCTCACAGCAGTCGGATGCACACGCCATTATTGTTTCCGAAGAAACGGGAGCTATCTCTGTCGCCTATCGCGGGCAATTCTATCTTCGCCTGAATGCGGAAGAACTGGAAAGTATGTTGACGAAAGAAAACTGATTTTGGTGTTATGACTGATAGCCGGACTTATACTGGATATTGCTTTTGTAGTGGGAAAATAAATGAAAATGGCCCTGTTTGTAGTTATTTTGCTTTATTTCTAACCCTTTTTGAATGATAATTATGCCCTCGGATTTAGGTGAATCGCCTACCTTTGTCGTATACTATTAAAATTCTATTTTGAATAAACCATGAGAAACAGATTGATTGCTTTACTGGTACTTTTTACAGTCGTTATCTTTAGTAGTGCACAGGCACAAACTACTGCCCGCAAATTTGAAGCCGGCAAGAATACCTTTTTGCTGGACGGTGAACCATTTGTGGTGAAGGCCGCCGAACTTCATTACACCCGTATCCCGCAAGCTTATTGGGAACATCGTATTGAGATGTGCAAAACATTGGGGATGAATACCATTTGTATCTATATCTTTTGGAATATCCATGAACAGGAAGAAGGTAAGTTTGACTTTTCCGGTCAGAACGATATTGCTGCTTTCTGTCGTGCGGCACAAAAGCATGGGATGTATGTCATTGTCCGTCCCGGTCCTTATGTGTGTGCGGAATGGGAAATGGGAGGTCTTCCCTGGTGGCTGCTGAAGAAAAAAGATGTGGCGCTTCGTACCCTCGATCCCTATTATATGGAGCGCGTAGGCATCTTTATGAAAGAAGTCGGCAAACAATTGGCGCCACTGCAAGTAAATAAAGGTGGTAATATCATCATGGTGCAGGTAGAGAATGAATACAGCTCTTATGCAACCGACAAGCCTTATGTAGCTGCCGTGCGTGATTTGGTACGCGAATCAGGGTTTACGGATGTGCCTCTTTTCCAGTGTGACTGGAGTAGTAACTTCACAAATAACGCATTGGAGGATTTGCTCTGGACAGTGAATTTTGGAACCGGTGCCAATATTGACCAACAATTCAAGAAACTGAAAGAACTTCGTCCGGAAACTCCGTTGATGTGCAGTGAATTCTGGAGTGGCTGGTTCGACCATTGGGGACGAAAACATGAGACGCGTCCTGCAAAAGACATGGTACAGGGAATCAAGGATATGCTCGATCGTAATATCTCTTTCAGTCTTTATATGACTCACGGCGGAACCACTTTCGGACATTGGGGAGGTGCTAATAATCCTGCTTATTCTGCCATGTGCAGTTCCTATGATTATGACGCTCCTATCAGTGAAGCCGGTTGGACGACAGAGAAATATTTCCTGCTTCGCGATTTATTGAAAACATATCTTCCTGCCGGTGAAGCGTTGCCTGAAATACCTGCCGCATTGCCGGTCATTGAAATTCCTGAGTTTCATTTTACAAAAATAGCTCCTCTTTTCTCTAATCTGCCGGAAGCAAAACAAACGGTGGATATTCAACCTATGGAACAATTTAACCAAGGTTGGGGAACAATTCTGTATCGGACGACATTGTCCGAATCTGTAAAATCCGGAACGACTCTGAAGATTACCGAAGTGCATGATTGGGCACAAATCTATGCTGACGGTAAACTGTTGACACGTTTGGATCGTCGTAAAGGTGAGTTTACGACGGTGTTGCCTGCTTTGAAGAAAGGGACGCAACTGGATATTCTGGTAGAGGCTATGGGACGTGTAAACTTTGATAAGTCCATTCACGACCGGAAGGGAATCACGGAAAAGGTGGAACTTGTTTCCGGCGACCGGTCAAAAGAACTGAAAAACTGGACGGTGTACAGCTTCCCTGTAGATTACTCCTTTATTAAGAATAAGAACTATCAGGATACGAAAATATTACCAGCTATGCCTGCTTACTATAAAACGACCTTTAAACTGGACAAAGTCGGTGATACTTTCCTTGATATGAGTACTTGGGGAAAAGGTATGGTATGGGTGAACGGTCATGCTATGGGACGTTTCTGGGAGATTGGTCCTCAGCAGACTCTCTTTATGCCGGGATGTTGGCTGAAAGAAGGTGAGAATGAGATTCTTGTTCTTGACTTGAAAGGTCCCGTCAAAGCTTCTATCAAAGGCCTGAAGAAACCCCTCTTGGATGTGCTTCGTGAAAAAGCACCGGAAACTCATCGCAAAGAGGGAGAGAAACTGAAACTGACAGGCGAGAAGGTTGCACACGAAGGTGCATTTACTCCGGGCAACAGCTGGCAGGAAGTACGTTTTACTACTCCGGTGAAAGGACGTTATTTTTGTCTCGAAGCTCTTTCACCACAGGCAAATGACAATATTGCTGCTATTGCAGAATTTGATGTTCTGGGTGCGGACGGTAAACCGGTATCCCGAGAACATTGGAAGATTCGTTATGCCGATAGTGAGGAAACACGCAGCGGTAACCGTACAGCCGATAAGATTTTCGATTTACAGGAATCTACTTTCTGGATGACAGTAGATAATGTGGCGTATCCTCACCAACTGGTGATTGATTTGAGTAAGGTGGAGACTGTAACAGGCTTCCGTTATCTGCCCCGTGCCGAAAAGAATTATCCGGGTATGATTAAAGAATATCGTGTCTATGTGAAACCAGCCGATTTCAAGTATTGATTACTCCCAGCCAAGTGCTGAATATTAAATGAATATGAAGAAATATACTACCCTTTTAGCACTCCTTTTTATAGGAGTGCTGACCGGTTACTGCCAGCAATCCGCTTACTTGTTTGTCTACTTTACCGGGAACCGGATGAGCGAAGAAGCGATCCGCATGGCAGTCAGCCTCGACGGATATAATTATAAAGCCCTGAATGGTAACCAACCTGTACTTGATTCCCGTGTGATTAGTTCTACGGGTGGGGTACGTGATCCTCATATCTTGCGTTGTGAGAACGGTAAAACATTCTATATGGTTGTCACCGACATGGTGTCCGGAAACGGTTGGGATTCCAACCGTGCCATGGTGCTGTTGAAATCGAAGGACCTGGTGCACTGGACTTCCAATATTGTCAATATTCAAAAGAAATATCCTGCCCAGGAAAACCTGAAACGTGTATGGGCTCCACAGACCGTTTATGACAAAGAAGCCGGAAAGTATATGGTATATTGGTCAATGAAGCATGGCAATGGCGCAGATATCATTTATTATGCGTATGCGAATAAAGACTTTACCGACCTTGAAGGTGAGCCGAAGCCCTTGTTTCTTCCTAAAAATGGCAAGTCATGTATCGACGGAGATATCATCTATAAAGATGGACTGTATCATCTGTTTTATAAGACAGAAGGAGATGGAAACGGCATCAAGAAAGCGGCTACCGTCTCCCTGACTTCCGGACAATGGACGGAATCAGGGGAATACAAACAGCAGACGAAAGAAGCGGTAGAAGGTTCGAGTATCTTTCCGCTAATAGGTTCGGACAAGTATATCCTGATGTACGATGTATATATGAAAGGCAAATACCAGTTTACGGAAAGTACCGACCTGGAAAATTTTAAAGTCATAGATCATGCTGTCAGTATGGACTTTCACCCTCGTCACGGAACTGTGATACCTATCACTGAAAAAGAATTGAAACGTTTGTATAAGGTCTACGGTAAACCAATCGGCCTATGATAAGCCGGAGCAAATTGCTGCCTTAAGACTGGAAAATAATACATAAGACAGGAAAGGCGTACAATTTGTTCTTGTTCGCTTGTTTCTTGATATGCCTTTGAATAATAATTGGTGATTTTACACTAAATATGTGCTTCTCATAACAGTGAAGAGTTTGTCTTTATGATTGATAATCTTAATGATACTTATGCCATGAAAAAATTATTCCTGCTAGTAATTGTCTTGTTTTTGTCGTTCCAACAGGTTACTTTAGCTGCAATCGGAGAGGCGGCGAACACTCCGGATTCCGTTTTTCTATTTTCGTATGCAACTTCCCGGGATGACGGACGCAGCGGACTTCGTTTTGCCTGGAGCATGGATCAGAAGCATTGGTTCGCAGTAGGACAGGGAACCGGATACCTCCGTTGTGATTATAGCCGTTGGGGATCGCAGAAGAAAATGCTCGATCCGTTCTTGAAGCAACTTCCTGACGGCGGATGGCTCTGCACATGGAAGTTGAATACGCATGACGGATACGGGCAGGCAAAATCGAAAGACCTGGTTTATTGGGAAAGTCAGAAATATCCTCAGGTAACCTCTGATTTTGAGGGAACAAGAGTAAAGGTAACTATTGACGGGCAGGAACAGACCGGAAATATTAATCGGGTATCTTGGACACTGGTGGACAAGTTGACGAAACACTATGAAAGGAACCAATACCGGAATTTTTTGCATGCAGAACGTCCGGTACAAGATAAAGAGCGTTTTGCCGGGCTGAAACCTGTAAAAGCGACGATTACGGTACAACCGGAGGAAACAAAAGAAATCAGTAATTTGCTGTTGGGAATATTCTTCGAAGATATTAACTATTCTGCTGATGGTGGCTTATACGCAGAACTGATTCAAAACAGGGATTTTGAATATGACCCGTCCGACCGTGAGGGAGATAAGAATTGGAACAGTACGCATTCCTGGAAGTTGGAGGGAGATAATGCCACATTCACAATAAATACCTCTGATCCCGTTCATCCGAATAATCCTCATTACGCTGTGTTGAATATACAACAGCCGGGAGCTGTACTGACAAATGCAGGGTTTGATGGGATAGCCCTTCAAGCCGGCGAAAAGTATGATTTCTCTTTGTTTGGACGTATTCCGGCCGGACATAAATCTAACAAATTGCAGATACGTTTGATAGATTCCAATGGCACAGTGCAGGGAGAGGCATCGATAACCGTTTCTTCCCGTTCATGGAAAACTTATAAAACTGTATTGACTGCAAAAACAGCTGCCGATACGCATCTGGAACTTCAACTGCAATCAGTGGGAGAAGTCGAATTGGATATGATTTCTCTTTTTCCACAGAATACATTCAAAGGTAGAAAGAATGGCCTGCGTGCCGATTTGGCGCAGACACTAGCCGATATACATCCTCGCTTTGTCCGTTTCCCCGGTGGTTGTGTAGCTCATGGAGACGGTTTGAAGAATATCTATCAATGGAAAAATACGATTGGCCCGTTGGAAGCCCGTAAATCTGCCCGCAATCTTTGGGGGTATCATCAGAGCATGGGACTGGGTTATTATGAATATTTCCAGTTTTGCGAGGATATAGGTGCCGAACCGCTTCCGGTGCTTGCTGCCGGTGTGCCTTGTCAGAACTCTGCTTGTCACGGTGATTTGAGAGGCGGACAACAAGGCGGTATCCCGATGAGTGAAATGCCTGCTTATATTCAGGATATTCTAGATTTGATAGAATGGGCGAATGGTGACGCCCGAAAGACAAAATGGGGAAAGGTACGTGCCGAATCCGGACATCCGAAGCCTTTCAATCTGAAGTATATAGGTATCGGTAATGAGGATCTTATCACTGATGTTTTCGAGGAACGCTTTACGATGATTTTCAATGCGATTAAGGAGAAATACCCTGAAATAATCGTTGTAGGTACAGTTGGTCCTTTCAATGAAGGTACCGATTACGTCGAAGGTTGGAAGTTGGCGGATAAATTAGGCATTCCTATGGTAGACGAACATTATTATCAGTCTCCGGGGTGGTTTCTGCATAATCAGGACTTCTACGATAAATACGACCGTTCAAAAAAGACTAAAGTTTATCTAGGCGAATATGCCACTCATATTCCCGGGCGGAAAGCCAATATGGAAACAGCATTGACTGAAGCTCTTTACCTGACCGCCTTGGAACGTAATGGAGACGTAGTACACATGACTTCTTATGCTCCTTTGCTGGCAAAAGAAAAGCATACCCAATGGAGCCCGGACTTGATTTACTTCAATAACCGTGAAGTGAAACCGACTACCGGATATTACGTTCAAAAGTTATATGGGCAGAATGCAGGTAGCCATTATATCCCCTCACAGATAATTCTTGATAATCAGGACAACCGGGTGAAGCTTCGTATCGGTTCCTCCATTGTCCGCGATAGCAAGACCGGAGATGTGATTGTGAAACTGGTCAACTTATTGCCTGTCAGTGTGGAGACAGAAATACAATTACCCGGCATAGGCAGTGTTCAACCTTCTGCTGTAAGGACAGTATTGGCAGGTGCACCGGAATCAACTCCACTTCCCGTGACCGACACTATCGAAGTCGGAGCAAACTTCAAGCAGCAACTACCCGCCTATTCATTTACGGTGATTCGTCTGAAAACGAAGTAGAAGTTGCTGGAAGTGAAAAAGAACGTATCTGGGGGTAGATGTGAATTTTCTAAAGATAATAAGCTGGAATTAGTATATATGAAAAACATTGTAAGCATATTGGCGATATCTCTCAGCCTGAATAGCCTTGCAGCACAAGATGTAGTAGTGAAAGGCCCGGATGAGAAACTGCAATTAGTTGTATTTGTGCAGGACGAAGAAACTCCCTGCTATTCCGTTACCTACAACGGGAAAGCAATGCTGGAAAAATCTCCTTTGGGAATCAGCACGAATATAGGCGACTTTACGAAAGCCCTGAAGTTGTCGGGACATTCCGTAGAGGTGATAGACACTGTCTATCATCAGACACGTATTAAGACTTCCCAAGTACATTATCGTGCGAATGAACTGACTTGTAATTTGGAGAATGCGCAGGGACAGAAGATAGGAATCGTTTTCCGCGTAAGTAATAATGATGTCGCTTTCCGTTATACCTTACCGCGACAGGGAGGGAAAGGCAGCGTTACCGTCAATCATGAACAGACCGGTTTCCGTTTTCCGCGGCAGACTACAACTTTCCTGTGTCCGCAGAGCGATGCGATGATCGGATGGAAGCGCACAAAACCGAGTTATGAAGAAGAATATAAAGCGGATGCACCGATGAGCGAACGTTCGCAGTACGGTCATGGATATACTTTCCCTTGTCTGTTCCGTATCGGTGACGCCGGTTGGGTGTTGGTGAGCGAAACAGGAGTAGACAGTCGCTATTGCGGTTCCCGTTTGAGCGATGTCAGTGAAGGCAATCTGTACACAGTGGCGTTCCCGATGCCCGAAGAGAATAATGGCAACGGAACGGTTGCTCCGGCATTCGCATTACCCGGTGCTACCCCTTGGCGTACGATTACCGTCGGCGAAACGTTGAAACCGATTGTGGAAACCACTGTTCCTTGGGATGTCGTAAACCCTCTTTATGAGACGAAGCATGACTATCGTTTCGGGCGTGGCACATGGAGTTGGATTCTTTGGCAGGACGGCAGTATCAACTATGACGACCAGATGCGTTACATTGATTTTGCCGCCGCTATGGGATATGAATATGCACTGATAGATAACTGGTGGGATACTAATATCGGCCGTGAACGTATGAAATCTCTGATTGACTACGCACGTGGCAAAGGAGTGGAATTATTTTTGTGGTACAGTTCCTCCGGCTATTGGAATGACATTGAACAAGGCCCGATTAATCACATGGACAATGCAATCATCCGCAAACGTGAAATGAAATGGCTGCAAAGCCTGGGTGTAAAAGGAATCAAAGTCGATTTTTTCGGTGGCGACAAACAGGAGACGATGCGCCTGTATGAAGAGATCCTGAGCGATGCGGATGACCACGGGCTAATGGTAATCTTCCATGGTTGCACCTTACCTCGCGGCTGGGAACGTATGTATCCTAATTATGTAGGCAGCGAAGCTGTGTTGGCTTCCGAGAATATGGTGTTCAGCCAGCATTTCTGTGATGAAGAAGCATTCAATACTTGCCTGCATCCGTTCATTCGCAACGCAGTAGGCTGTATGGAGTTTGGCGGCTGCTTCCTGAACAAGCGTCTGAATCGTAACAATGACGGAGGCACCACTCGTCGTACTACTGACATATTCCAGTTGGCGACAGCCATACTATTCCAAAATCCCGTTCAGAACTTTGCTCTTGCTCCGAATAATCTGAATGATGTTTCTCCGGTTTGCATGGATTTTATGAAACAGGTTCCTGTCACTTGGGATGAAACACGTTTCATTGAAGGTTATCCGGGAAAATACATAGTTTTAGCCCGTCGTCATGGAGATACTTGGTATGTAGCAGCTGTAAATGCCGGAAGTGAACCGTTAAAATTGAAGCTTGATTTGGATATGTTTGCCGGAAAAACAGTGTCTCTTTATAAAGATGATAAGAGAGGAGAACCTCAGCTTATACCTTTGAAGGTAAAAGAAAAGGGAAGGGTGCAATTAGAAGTTTATCCTCAAGGAGGAATTGTGCTTTCTGATCGGATAGAAGAAACATTATAAATGCCGGACCCTGTATATTCGCGATCCTCTTCCTATGTAAAAAACAAGAATCCTCTTTCAACCTATCACCGCCCTTCTGAAACTGCTTGTTCATCGTACATTCAGAATGGTGATAGGTTGTCGCTAACCTATCACCTAATCTATCACCTATCACCTTCAATTTAGATAGAGTCTACAGGCGAAAAAGTAGCTAAGGCAAACGATTCTGTTTCTCACCGAGAAACAAAGTGTTTCCCTTAGTGAAACGATTGGTTTCAAGACTCTGAAACTCTAGTTTCAAACCTTTGAAACTAAAGTTTCGAGCCTTGGAAACTAGAGTTTCCCATAAGGAAACTGACTTTACCTGATCCTGATTTATCATTTTCTAATGAAACTTGATAATGGGATTAGGGTGTGGGAATTACTTGCTTGATTGTCCCGTCTTTATTAAATTCCAACCGGTCTATACAGACTTCACGGTGCCAACCCGGTCCATGTTTCAGATATTCCTTATTAATACGATGATATACGATAAACCAACTGTCCTTTTTGTCAGGAACTTGAAGAACCGAACAATGTGCCGGACCGTAAATTTCATCTTTAGGAGATTGTATGAGAATAATCGGTTCTTTGGCAACCTGAATGGGGCCTAATGGAGAATTGCCGGTCCCATAAGCTACATGATAATTGGGTGATCCCGTGTCATCAACGGACCATAGGAAATAATAAACTCCTTTTCTGAAGAATACATAGGGAGCTTCTCGGAAAGCATACGTTTGCAGAGTTCCGCCTTTGGGAGTCATCACCGTGATTGTTTCTTCTTTGACAGACAGCATATCATTATTGAGTTCGGCCCCTGCCATATAGCCGTTCCCCCAGTAGAGATAACTTTTGCCTGATGTGGGATCAGTAAATACATCCACATCAATTTGTTGCCCTTGTCCGACAGGTGAGGAAGTGATAATCGGTTTTCCGGAATCGGTGAACGGACCGGTCGGTGAGTTTGCCGTGGCTACTCCTATTTGCTTGCCTTTATTAGTGACAGAATTTGCACTGTAATAAAAAAAGTATTTATATTTCCCGTCTATTTCCTTTTCTTCAATACAGGGGGCCCAAGCATTTCCGTTTGCCCAAGAGACATCTTTTTTCATATCTAAAATGACTCTTTCTTCTTTCCATTCCTTCAAATTCCTTGAAGAGAAGACTTTAAAATAACTTCCACCCCAACCGGGGAAACCGTCACTGGTAGGATAGATATAATAACGTTTGGTCTGCCGGGAGTATAAGATCTCCGGATCGGCATGAAAGCCGGATAAAATAGGATTAGCAGACTTTCTGTGTTGTGCGTTTATTGGGCTTATTCCAATAAAAAACAGGTAAAATAAAAGAAACCTGATAAATAAATGTTTCATGACTTGAGGTATTTGTTTCAGGGTTCAAAGATAATTCTTTTAATCAAATCTTTGGAGCAAATATGTTTCGATAACGGTTATATATCATTCAATTACAGAAAAGGGCGTTTTTGCGTGTAAAATCGATTAAAAAGAATGATAATTCTCCTTATATATACATAAAACTTTTTTATCTTTGCAAATATTACAATTATTGTATTATGGAAAACAATCAATATTCTTATATCAATAGAAGGTTTTATGCCTCTATTTTTTGTGCCTTATTTTCAACTTTACTTTTCGCATTCGAAGGTGATATTGTTTCACATTTGAATTTTAAGAAACTGCCTGCTCTTAATAATTTGCCTACAGATGAAATCCAGAAAGTTTATCAGGATAAGGATGGCTTTATCTGGTTGGCTAGCCGTTACGGGTTTTATCAATATGATGGCTATGAGGCAACGTTATATAAATCAAATCTTTACGCCCCCGGTTTACTGACTAATAACAACATACTTTGTTTGGTGGATGATTATAAACACAACTTGTGGATTGGCACTCAGGAAGGCTTGAATATTCTTAATAAAAAAACAGGGGAGATCAGAAAAATTCTGGCTCCTGAAATTCCTAATAATGTCGTATCTTGTTTGCTGGTTACTCGGGATCATTCTGTATGGCTGGGAACGGATTCCGGGCTGTGCAAATATATTGCCGAAAAAGATTCATTTGTAGTTTATCATCGGGAACAGACTGATGGAGTCCTGGATTATACTGCTATCAAATCTTTATTCGAAGACTCGGAAGGTGATTTATGGATTGGTACATGGTCGTCGGGATTATATAGGTATGTCCCTTCTACCGGCAAGTTTTATGCTTATCCTCAATTGAATGAACGTAATTCTGCTCATGTTATTTACGAAGATACCAATAAAAATATATGGGTAGGTAGTTGGAATTGCGGACTTTTTAAACTCAATAATCCGAAAGACCTGCAACGGGTATCTTACGTGAACTATCGGCATAAATTAGGTGACAATATTAGTTTATCCGATGATATTGTATATGATATATCTGAAGACTTGAATACCAATACTTTGTGGGTAGGAACACGTAGCGGGTTGAGTATTATGAGCAATGATACTCCCGGACACTTTATTAATTATAAATCCCGCGGCTCTTCTCATTATATTTCTTGTGATGAAATAAATTCCATTATACGTGATAACTCCGGTATGATGTGGCTTGGTTCTATTGGAGGAGGAGTCCTGAATGCAGATACACATCAGTCTATGTTTACCTTTCATAGTTTGAATTTTGCCGATGATGATATTCCGACCACTTCCGTACGGTCTTTGTTTACAGATTCTGACAATAATATTTGGATGGGGATCGGTACCTATGGATTAGCTTGTCTGGAATATGCAACAGGAAAATTGAAGTCGCATTCACAAATGCCGGAATTTACCGGAATGACTATTCCCACAGTTTTTTCTGTCGTCCAGAGAAAGGGTAGTGGAGAAATTTGGTTTGGAACGTATGATGGTGGAATATTTGCTTACCACAAAGGACAAAGGGTAAGAAACCTGACTCCGGAAAATTGTAAATTCTTAGGTTCTTCTTGTGTTTCTGCACTTTATGAAGACAAATATGCTAATTGTTGGGTAGGTACACGTGGAAGTTTAGGTGTACAGTTGGCGGATGGAAATAGCTTTTTATTCGAAAATATGAGTTTTGTAGATGGTGCTCAATTGAATTGGTTTTATGTAAGGGATATAATTGCCGATAGTGATAATAGTATGTGGATAGCCACTTCGAATTATGGTCTGATTCATATTGAAGGTGACATCCGAAATCCGTCTACCTTGAAATATTATAATTATAGTTTTTATAATAAAAGAATGCTGACCAATAATGTATTGTGTTTGCACATAGATAAATCGGGACGTTTATGGGTTGGCACCGAAGGGGGAGGAATTTATCTGTATAATAGACAGAATGACCGGTTTGAAGAGAAAAATCAGGAATATAATATTCCCGGAGATATGGTCGGAAGTATCGAAGAAGATAAAAATGGAAATTTGTGGTTGGGGACGAATGTCGGTTTGGTAAAACTGGGTGCTCAAATGAAAAGTAACGAACCGGTTGTTCGTGTGTACACAGAAGCTGATGGGCTACAAGGAAATTTCTTTATCGCTCAATCTGCTTGCAGTCGGGAGGGAGAATTGTTTTTTGGTGGTTATAAAGGCTATAATAGCTTTATTCCTGAGGATATGGAAGATATTCAAGGAGATGTTCAGTTTGCAATTACGGATATAAAGATATTCAATCGTTCCATAAGTACATTACCTTTGGAGGTGCAACGGGAAATATCTCCATTAACTCCTGCTTTTACTCAGAAAATAGAGTTACCTTATAAATATAATAACTTCAATATAGAGTTTGCGGCACTGACATATAAGAATCCCGAACTTAACCGATACGCTTATCAGTTAGAGGGATTTGATAAGGATTGGGTTTATACAAGCGCCGAGCGTCGTTTTGCTTACTATAATAATTTGAAAAGCGGGACGTATAAATTTAAATTGAAAGTGACAAATGAGAATGGTATTTGGAATGGATATATTCGGGAAATGACGGTTGTTGTGCTTCCTCCATTTTGGGCAACCTGGTGGGCATATATTTTATATTTATTGATTGTCATTGGAACTGTCATTGGACTATACAGAATAACGAAAAATCGTATTTTACTACGGAATGAACTCCGTTTGCGTGAATTGGAGAAGGCGAAAGCGGAGGAGTTGAACCATGCCAAGTTGCAGTTCTTCACAAATATTACCCATGAATTGCTGACTCCGTTGACAATTATTTCAGCTACCGTAGATGAGCTTAAAATACAAGCTCCAAAGCATACAGACTTGTATGTGGTGATGAATAGTAATATTCGTCGGTTGATACGTTTATTACAACAAATCCTTGAATTTCGAAAAGCGGAAACCGGCAATCTGAGGCTTCGTGTATCTCCGGGAGATATCGCTTCCTTTGTGAAAAATGGGGCGGAAAGTTTTCAGCCTTTGATTAAGAAACAAAAGATACATTTCTCTGTGTTGTGTGATCCGGAATCAATCATTGGTTATTTTGATACGGATAAATTGGATAAGATTCTTTATAATCTTCTGTCTAACGCTGCAAAATATACCAAAGAAGATGGTTTTATTCAGGTAACTTTATCCTATGCGGAAAATAAAGATTGGGTGCTTTTACGTGTAAAGGACAATGGGAAAGGGATATCGAAAGAGAAACAAAAGACACTTTTCCGTCGTTTCTACGAGGGTGATTACCGGAAATTTAATACCATTGGTACAGGAATCGGGCTTTCATTAACTAAAGATTTGGTAGAGTTGCATGAAGGAACTATTACTGTGGAAAGTGAAGAAGGACAGGGAACAGAGTTTATTATCCGCCTTCCTATTGACCGTTCTTATTTCAGGGAAGAACAAATTGATGATGAAGTAATCTTACCGGTTCAGAAATTAGTAGCTTATGAAGAAGAAATGGATGAGAAACAGTCTGATGAAATATTAGTTACGGCCGAAAAGGCAAATTCTATATTAGTAATAGAAGATAATGAGGAACTATTGCATTTAATGACGAAACTCTTGAGGCATGAATACAATGTTTTTACTGCTGAAAATGGAAAAGAAGGCATTGCAGTGTTGGAGAATGAAGACATTGATTTGATTGTGTCTGATGTGATGATGCCGGAGATGGACGGAATGGAGTTTTGTAAATATGTGAAGGGGAAACTGGAAATCAGTCATATTCCTGTGATTCTATTGACTGCTAAAAATAAGGAAGAGGACAGGGCGGAAGCGTATGAGGTAGGGGCGGATGCTTTTATAAGCAAACCTTTCAATTTGGCTGTATTGCATGCACGTATTCGTAATTTGCTGAAATATAAGGAGCGTATGGCGCACGAATTTAAGAAACAGCTGGTTTTTGAATTAAAAGATTTGAATTATACCAGTCTGGATGAGGATTTTATGCAACGAGCCATTGACTGTGTGAATAATCATCTGGAAGATTGTGAATTTGACCAACCCCAGTTTGCGGATGAAATGAAAACTAGTAAATCTACTTTATATAAGAAGCTAAAGTCTTTGACTGGGCTGAACACCTCTGCCTTTATCCGGAACGTCCGTTTGAAATCGGCTTGCCGGATTATGGAGGAAAAAGGAAATAGTATACGTGTCTCCGAATTGGCTTATGCGGTCGGATTTAATGATCCAAAATATTTCAGTGCTTGCTTCAAGAAAGAGTTTGGAGTTTTACCTTCTGAATACCTCGACCAATTTGTAGTTGAAAAAGAGCACGAGTAGAAATCTGTTCTGGTTTACCTTTCTATTTTATATTATCTTGTTCTGCTTAATCCTTGTACTTTGTATAGGGAAAGTTTTCTATGCTCTTTTTTATGTCGAATTATCATTCAAAAAAGGCGAATGTCTAAAATTCTACCTCTAAAAAGCATCTTTGGAGGTTGGTAGGAGGGGAGGTTTCTATCTTTGCGTTGTGATTCCTAAGGATCATGAGATTTGTTTATTTAATGTTTAATCTTAATTTTATACTGAATGGAAAAGCGAAAGACCTTCCATGGAAGACAAGTCGGGAAGAAACGGTTACTCCCAATCGTATTCCCTTTGTTTTTATTTCTTTTGATTCCTCTGAACGGCTATGGTGACGATACTCCCATGCCGGAGGTAGTACAACAGAATTCTACAAGAATCACAGGTGTAGTGAAGGATGCCTATGGTGAACCGGTGATTGGGGCCAATGTAAAGGTTGTAGGAACGACACAAGGAACCATTACCGATTTTGAGGGTAAGTTTTCAATCAATGTATCCGGTGCAAGTGCGAAAATCAAAATTAGTTTTATTGGTTACAAGGATAAAGAGGTAACCGCAAAGAAAGGTGTTAGTCTAAATATAGTATTAGAAGAAGACGCACAGACACTGGGTGAAGTGCAAGTAGTAGCTTATGGTGTACAGAAAAAAGTATCTATCACAGGAGCTATTTCATCTATGAAGGGGGATGATCTGTTGAAGACTCCGGCAGGATCTTTATCTAATGTATTATCCGGGCAAATCACCGGTATTTCTTCTGTACAATATTCCGGTGAGCCGGGAGCGGATGCAGCAGATATTTATGTGCGTGGTGTCGCTACATGGAACAATGCGAAACCGCTGATTCAGGTTGATGGTGTAGAACGTGACTTTTCTCAGATTGATCCGAATGAAATTGAGAGCGTGACTGTGTTGAAAGACGCTTCAGCTACGGCTGTATTTGGTGTACGTGGTGCCAATGGTGTTATCTTGATTACAACCAAACGTGGTGCAGAAGGTAAGGCTAAGGTTTCTTTCTCTACATCGGCTGGTGTCAATGTGCGAACGAAGGATCTGGAGTTCGCTAATTCTTACCAGTATGCTTCCTATTATAATATGATGAAAGTAAATGATGGTGGGGTGGCTACTTTTAGCGATGAACAGTTGGAAACATTCCGCAATCATTCTAATCCGTTGATGTATCCGGATATTAATTGGATTGATTATTGTATGAATAAGGCTGCTTTTCAGTCTCAGCATAATGTGAATATATCTGGTGGAACTAGTAATATGAAATATTTTGTTTCTGCCGGTTTGTTCACGCAAGGCGGTATGTTCAAGCAGTTTAATGCGACAGATGATTTTAACTTTGATTACAAACGATACAATTATCGTGCTAATTTGGATTTTGATGTAACGAAAACAACCTTACTGTCAGTCAATATTGGCGGTCGTATAGAGACAAAGCGTACTCCGGAATCAGGTGAAGATCAGAATCAATTGTTCCGCAAACTTTATTGGGCGGTTCCTTTTGCGGGTGCAGGTATTGTAAACGGTGAACGTGTTGTATCTAATTCTGAAGTTCTTCCTTTTACGGGAGTGGATGGATTGAGCTCTTATTATGGAAAAGGCTTTCAGACAAAGACAACAAATGTGTTGAATGTAGACCTTGCATTGAATCAAAAGTTGGATTTTATCACAAAAGGATTGTCCGTAAAACTGAAAGGTGCTTATAATTCAGAATATGCTAATACTAAGAAAGCGAGTTCATCCAAGGCTTATTATACACCTGTTGCAAATGCTGATGGATCTATTTCTCTTCGTAAATATGGGACTGACTCTCAATTAAGTTATGGGGAACCTGATAACGGTTTTTCTAAGGCGCGCAACTGGTATATGGAACTGGCATTGAATTATGCCCGTAAGTTTGGGGATCATAATGTGACAGCATTGTTACTCTATAATCAATCAAAGAAATACTATCCGTCAGAGTACTCTGACATTCCTACCGGATATGTAGGTTTGGTAGGACGTGTGACTTATGATTGGAAAACCCGTTATATGGCAGAGTTTAATGCGGGTTATAATGGTTCGGAAAACTTTCGTCCAGGAAATCGGTATGGTTTCTTCCCGGCAGGTTCATTGGGCTGGGTTGTAAGTGAGGAATCTTTCTTCCAACCGATTAAAAGTGTAGTGAATTATTTAAAACTACGTGCTTCTGTAGGAATGGTGGGTAATGATGTATCACAACGATTCTTATATTTGCCTGATTCTTATCAATATGGTGATGGAGGATATTATTTCGGGCAGAATGTTGGAAATAAAATGCCCGGTGCCAGTGAAGTCAGCCGTTCTAATCCGGATGCCAAGTGGGAAACTGCAGTAAAGCAGAATTATGGAGTGGATGCCACCTTCCTGGCAGAGCGTTTGACGGTTTCTTTAGATTACTTTAGGGAAGATCGTAGTGATATTTTATCTAAACCCGATTATTTGCCGGCAATTCTAGGTATGTCACTTCCTTCTGTTAACGTTGGGGAGACATTGAATAGAGGATTTGAAGTACAGTTGAAATGGAACGAAACTCTGAAAAATGATTTCAGATATTGGGCAAACTTTAATATTTCTTTCTCAAGGAATAAAATTGTCTATAAGAATGAGGTAGATCAAAATGAGCCTTGGATGTATGAGACTGGACGTAGAATAGGTTCCCGTTCGATGTATAAGTTTTGGGGGTTCTATGATGAAACGGCAGATATGCGTTATCAAGAGGAGTTTGGACGTCCGATAGCTAATCATGGTATTACATTGGTGCCGGGTGATTGCGTTTATGTGGATTTGAATGCCGATGGTGAAATAAATTCCAATGATGCTACGCGCGATATAGGGTATACCGATATGCCGGAATACACTGCCGGATTGAATACCGGATTCAGTTGGAAGAATTTTGATTTTTCCATGCAATGGACAGGAGCTTGGAATGTGGATCGGATGTTAGACGAATTCAGACGTCCGTTGGGTGACACAAATGAAAAAGGATTGTTGCTTTATCAGTATGATACAACGTGGCGTTCATCGGCTGATACATTCACTGCTAAATTCCCGCGTACTTCTAGTTTGCATGCTTCCAATAATTATGCAGGGTCTGACTTGTATTTGATTAATGCCAGCTATTTGCGTCTGAAAAGTGTGGAAATAGGTTATAATTTCAATTTCCCTTTCATGAAGAAACTGAAGATGGATAATTGCCGGTTGTATGTAAATGGATATAATTTGATTACTATTACCGGATTCAAATGGGGAGACCCGGAATCTCGTCAGAGCTCCCGCCCTAATTATCCTTTGACACGTGTATTTAATATTGGATTGAAACTTGGATTCTAATACTTTATGAATAATATGATGAAACATTTAAGTAAATGGTTTATAGCGACATTGGCAGGAGTAGCTTTGTTTTCCTCTTCTTGTGTCGATCAAGTGAAATTTGGAGATAGCTTTTTAGAAAAGGCTCCGGGGGTAGCGGTAACGCAAGATACAATCTTCGGAAAAGCTACGTACGCTCGTGCTTTCCTGTGGAATACTTATAGTAAACTTTATTACGCGCTCCCTGTATATTGGAATACGGTGGAGGGGAAAATGAACACAGGAATCTTTGAAATGATGTCCGATTGCTGGCATAGCCACACGGATTGGAATGGAATTAACCGGAAATACTATTCAGGCTCTTATAAGGCAGGTGATGAGGATAGTAGCGATGATACGCGCTTTGGTTATACTAAAGAGAATTGTTGGGAGGCGATTCGTGCTGCATTACTTTTTGTGGAGAATGTAGAGCGGGTTCCGGATATGGAAGATGCGGAGAAAAAACGTTTGGCGGCAGAAGCTAAAGTGATTGTAGCATCTCGTTATTTTGATTTGTTTCGCCACTTTGGAGGGCTTCCGTTAATAAAGGAAACCTATGACGTGCAGCCTTCTTATGAATTGCCTCGCGCTACGGTGGAAGAAACGGTGAATTACATGATTAATCTTTTAGATGAGGCTGCTGCTACTCCTCAACTTCCGTGGGACTTAGGTACGGATGACACGAATTGGCAAGGACGCTTTACCAAAGCAGCTGCTATGGGGCTCAAGTGTAAGATTCTTTTGTTTGCAGCCAGCCCATTGTTTAATGACAATGTCCCCTATTGTACGGAGCCGCCGCAAGATGCTGTGACTAATCATCAGGTGTGGTATGGTGCTTACAAACCGGAGTTATGGGACCAGTGTTTGCAGGCTTGTGTTGATTTCTTTACAGAACTTCAATCAAGAGGGTATTATGAACTGACACAGGCAACGGAAGCTACGGCAAAAGGTTACAGAGATGCGTATAATAAGGCCTATTTTACCCGTGAGAATAATAAAGAACTGTTGATTTCTACGCATATTTCCCGTTTCGGTAAATTTAATTCATGGGATGAATGGCAGTATATTTTTGTCAATAGCGGAAATGGTACAGTTATTACGGGTGGATTGACCCCCACACTGGAATTTATGGAGATGTTTCCAATGAGTAATGGCGAACCTTTCCAGTTGAATACTGCTACAGACTTGTTTTATACGGATAATGATTACAATAAACCGATTCGTGACCCACGGTTGTATGAAACGATGCTGGTGAATGGAACACAGTTTGGAGATCATGCTGCCGAATTATGGATTGGAGGACGTGACAATATTAATGATACAGAGAAAGAGACAGGCAAATATGCTACCGGATTCGGATGTTACAAGTTCTATAAGGAAGGTGTCAATTCTCTGAAAGATAAATATCTGCAATGGCCATATCTGCGTCTGGCAGAAATGTATCTGATTTATGCGGAGGCTTTGCTTAAATCGAAGAATGATCTGCCAGGTGCTATTGAGCAAGTAAATAAAGTACGTGCCCGTGTTGGTTTAGGAGACTTGGCGGTTTGCAATCCCGGCAAGAATCTGACGACTGACGCTGATGCCTTGCTGGAAGAGATCCTCAGAGAACGTGCTTGCGAATTAGGCTTGGAAGATGTACGTCTGTTTGACATGACACGATATAAAAGAGAAGATCTTTTTAGAAAACAACTCCATGGATTGAAGATTTATAGAAATGATGGGGGAGGAAATACGCCTTGGTCCGGAAGTACCGGAAACAGCAGTATTTATCCTAAACCAACGAAATTCACTCATGAAGCGTTTCCGCTAGTGAATCCTTCCCGTGCATGGTGGAGTAATTTTAGTCCGAAGTGGTATTTGTCAGCATTCCCACCGTCAGAGGTGAACAAGAAATACGGATTGACTCAAAATCCTGGTTGGAATTAATGTGGAATAACTACGATTAATCATAGAATAAAATGAAAAAATATAAGATACTAGCTTTAGCGATATTCGCTTGCGTCACCTTGAACGGCTGGGCACAAAGTGAAGATAATGTAACCGGAAGAGTTCTTGATGAAAAAGGGAAGCCGGTAGCGGGAGCCTTGGTTTCGGTTGAAGAGAACCCATTGGTGCGGGTGGCTACAGATAAAAATGGACGTTTTGAAATCACTGCTGTGAAAGGAAGCCGTTTGAAAGTACAGACTGGTGATGATGCAATGAAGGTGGTGAAAATAGAAAACGGTTCGGAATTGACGGTTGTCATGGATTACTCTTCAGAGAAAGTAAATTACGGATTTGGATTGCAGCAAACGAATGCGGAGTCTACTGGTGCCGTATCTACTGTATATGCAGAGAATATAGATAAAAGTTCGGCTTTTTCAATCGGAAATTCATTATATGGCAATGTGCTGGGACTGACTACCATGCAAAGTACCGGTGTGGTATGGGAGCAGATGCCGTCGATGTATATTCGCGGCCTGAAGACACTGAATGGTAATAATGGCATCTTGTTGGTCGTGGACGGACTTGAACGGGATAATAACTGGCAGGCTTTAAAATATATTACTCCGGAAGAAGTGGAATCTGTTAGTGTACTTCGTGATGCGGCCGCGTTGGCTCTCTATGGCTATAGGGGAGTGAATGGCGTAGTCAATATTGTGACAAAACGTGGTAAATACGATACTCGTGAGATTAATTTTTCTTATGACCATGCTTTCAATTATATGACGCGCAAGCCGGAATTGGCGGATGCCTATACGTATGCTTCTGCCTTAAATGAAGCATTGACAAATGATGGCAAGCAGGTGCGATATTCGCAAAATGAATTGAATGCGTTTAAGAATGGCACTTCTCCTTATCTTTATCCGAATGTAAACTGGTGGGAAGAAGTTTTTCGTGATCGTGGGGCGTCAGATATCGCAACATTAAGTTTTCGCGGCGGATCTACCAAGATGCGTTATTATACAATGATGAATTTGCAGAATAACCGTGGATTTATCAAAAACTTTGATACGAATGCTGACTATTCCACTCAGGAAAAGTATTCAAAAGCTAACTTCCGTACCAATCTGGATATTGATTTGTCACCGAAAACAAAGATGCAGGCCAATATCATGGGGATTTTGAATGAATTCAGTCGTCCGGGTATGGGCAGCGATAATTTGATAAGCAAACTGTATCAATTACCTTCAGCGGCTTTCCCTATCCGTACGAAAAGTGGTTTGTGGGGAGGAAATACTACTTGGGGTGAGAACTGGAATCCGGTAGCGTTGACTGAAGGGCGCGCATACTCAAAAGGACATACTCGTGGATTATATGCTGATATGTCTTTACGGCAGGATTTGTCTTCTTTAACCAAGGGGTTAGGAGCTTCTGTCCGTATAGGATATGACAATCTCGCTTCTTACTGGGAGAATCACACAAAAGGATATAAATATGGTATGGCATCGGTCGCTTCCTGGGAAAACGGATTGCCGATAGCTGGTGAGGAAATAACGGGAGGAAAAGATACGGAAATGTCGGGTGACAGCAAACTTGACTGGCAATATCGCGCCTTTAACTTCCAAATGAATGTCGATTGGCAACGTCAGTTTGGTGTACACAGTCTGTATTCCATGTTGCTTTATACCTATAAATATGATAATGCTAAAGGAATCAATAATACGTTCTACCGTCAGAATGCGGGTTGGTATACTCATTATGGCTTTAAGAACCGTTATTTTGCAGATTTTACATTGATGGCTTCTGCCTCCAACTTATTGGCGCCCGATCATCGCTGGAATGTATCTCCTACAGTTGGGCTGGCATGGCTTATTTCTAATGAGAAGTTTATGCAAAGCCAGAATGTGGTGGATTTCCTGAAACTGCGGGCTTCCTTCGGTATGTTGAATACGGATAATATTCCCGGTAACGGCTATTGGAATGAGACGGTAGGTGGCGGTAATGGCTATCCGATAAATAATAATTTCGGTGGTGACGGAGGCTGGCATGAAGGTCGTCTGGCATCTGTTAACGGAACCACAGAAAAAGCTTATAAGTATAATGCGGGTGTGGATGCTACCTTGTTCAAGGGATTGACTTTGACAGTGGATGGCTTTTATGAAAGACGTTCTGATATTTGGGTCAGTTCAGACGGACAGAACTCGGCGGTGTTGGGTGCATCCGGTTCTTATGTAAATGCGGGTATCGTAGATAGTTGGGGCACGGAAATCGGCGCCAATTACTATAAGAAGATGGGTAATGTGGAATTAAATTTGGGAGGAACGTTCACTTACAATCGAAGTAAAATTATAGAAATGCTAGAAGAACCGGCAGCTTACGACTATACGCGCTCTACGGGCAATCCGGTAGGACAAATCTTTGGATTGCAGGCTATTGGATATTTTGTAGATCAGGCAGATATAGATAATAGCTTGCCACAGCAGTTTGGACCGGTAAAGGCCGGAGATATTAAGTACAAGGACATGAATGGTGATAAAGTAATTAATTCGGATGATAGAGTAGCTATGGGATACAATAGTACATGTCCTGAAATTTATTATTCGTTCAGTCTTGGTTTGGAATGGAAGGGATTAGGTTTTAGTGCACAATTCCAAGGAGTGGGAAATTATACGGCAATCTTGTCGGGAACTTACTATCGTCCATTGGTGGATAATACGACAATTTCTAATTATGTTTACCGGAATCGTTGGACACCGGAAACTCCGAACGCTCGTTTCCCAAGGTTGACGACGGAAACTGTTGACAACAATCTGCAGACAAGCTCTTTATGGTTGGCAGATCGTTCTTTTTTGAAGTTGCGTAATTGTGAGGTGTACTACAAGCTTCCTTCATCCTGGTTGAACAGGTTTTGGGTAAAGAATGCGAAAGTATATGTAAGAGGGGTTGATTTACTTTGCTTCGATAGTATTGACCAATTGGATCCGGAAGCGATGAATAGCTCTTATCCTGCTACCCGATCTATTCATGTTGGTTTGTCAGTAGGATTTTAACGTTTAACGCTATAAAAAGAAAGAAACTATGAAATTGAAAAATATATGCCTAGGAATAGCTTGTATAGCGGTGGTGTCAGCTTGCAACGATAAGATGGATTATCATGAATACACGTCATACGACAAGGATTATGTCTTTTCGGATTTTTCCCGTACGGCAGGATTTGTGAATAATATCTATAGTTATCTGGATTCCGACTTGCCAAGCTATCAGTCATTGGCTTCCGCTTGTGATGAAGCAGAAATGGCTGTTACTTATTCATCTGTTCTCGACTATACAAATGGTGCTTGGAGTGCATTGAACCCTAAGTCTCTGTGGGGGTATTATTCGGGTATTCGTGCCGCTAATTACTTTCTGGAAGAAAGTAAAGACCTTGATTTTTATGATTTACGCTATGCGCAGGATTATGAGGCTCAGATGAACCGGTTTAATCGTTATCAGTATGAAGTTCGTCTGCTACGTGCGTATTACTATTTCTTGTTGGTGCGTGCGTATGGGGATGTGCCTTTTACGGTGAATGTGTTGACAGAGAAAGAAGCTAATTCTCTTTCACGTACTCCGGCGTCGGAAGTCTTTGATTTTATTATTAGTGAATGTGAGGAAGTGGCGCCTGAGTTGCCCGTTTCTTATTCCGCTTTGGATAATGATGCTGCGGGTGGTTCCAACCCGGAGGCCGGTCGTGTCACGCAGGGAACTGCTTTGGCATTAAAAGCCCGTGCCGCATTATATAGAGCAAGCAAACTGTTCAGTGGTGGTGAAGACCGGAATTTATGGCGTGAAGCTGCTGTGGCCAATAAAGCTGTTATTGATTATTGTACGGCTAACGGTATCCGGCTTGGAAAATATACGGATATTTGGGGTACGGATAATTATCAAGCTTCTGAAATGATTTTCGTTCGTCGTATTGGAGATACAAGTAGTCCGGAATATACAAATTTCCCGGTTGGTATGGAGAATGCCAGTTCCGGTAATTGCCCGACACAAACATTGGTGGATGCTTACGAATCTAAGGATAATGGAGATAAAGATCCGCGTTTCGGCATGACTATCGCATGTAATGGTGACAAATGGCCGAATACGAATCCGAATCCGTTGGAAACATTTATTGGCGGTAAGAATGGTCTGCCTCTTCCTTATGCAACACCGACCGGTTATTATTTGAAGAAGTATTTGGATGCGTCTACCGACATCAGTGCGGAGAGTGGCAGTGGAGGCAAACGGCATAACTGGGTTGTTTTCCGTTTGGGAGAATTTTATCTGAATTATGCAGAGGCAATCTACCGTTATTTGGGAGCGGCCGGTGCTACGGACAACGAATTCAGGATGTCTGCTTGTGCCGCAATCAATAAGGTGCGTCAGCGTTCGGATGTGCAAATGCCGGATTTCCCGGATAATATTTCTAACACTGAATTTTGGGAACGATATAAAAAAGAAAGAATGGTAGAATTGGCTTTTGAACAACATCGTTTCTGGGATGTTCGCCGTTGGAAAGAAGGTGGCTTCACTAAAATCGGGCGTATGCAGATTACCCAAAAAGAGGATGGAAACTTCCTCTATGAGCGGACAAATAAATCATTGGTTTGGGATGATAAAATGTATTTCTTTCCGATTCCGGCTTCGGAAATGCGTAAGAATCCGAATCTGAGCCAGAATCCGGGTTGGTAAGTTTTATTAATGATAAAAGATAAAAGCTATGAAGTTGAATGTTAAATATATGATTGCAGCCTTTGCGCTTTTAGGACTGGTTGGCTGTGATAAGAATTTTGAAGAATTTGAAACATCGGGGGGAGGAAGTCCCGCTGCCGTTGAACTTTCTACGGTCGTGTCGGAGGCTTTGCCGGGACAGATTAAACTGACTTGGAAAGCACCGGAAGGAGATTACGCTTATATGCAGATTCGCTATTATGACCCTTTACAAAAGAAAAATATCTGTAAGATTGCTTCTAAAGGAACAACGGAAATGTTGATAGAAAATACTCGTGCTCGTTTCGGAGACTATACTTTTTATTTGCAGACCTTTAATGCGGCTCATGAAGCAGGAGCGGTTCAGGAATTGAAAGCACGGTCGGGAGCGATGCCGGCATCGTATACGGAGAAATCCCGTACACAGGTCAGTCTGATAGTAGACCAATTATCTTGTAATTATCCGGACGCGTCTGAAGGGTATTTTGACCGTTTGATAGATGGTAAAACGGCGGATCCCTCTTTTTTTCACACCAACTGGCATTCTCCGCAAGTTGACCTGCCGCATTATATACAGATCGATTTAAAGGAAGAACATGAAAATTTTGCATTCGAGTATTATACGCGGGATACAGGTAACACGGACGGATTCCCTACTTCTGCGGAATTACAGATTAGTACGGATGGTGAACATTGGGAAACTGTTTCTACTTTGAGTGGATTGCCCACAACACGTCAGACAAAATACGCTTCTGATTTTGTAATGCCGGGTAAGAAGTTTAAATATTTCCGTTTCAATGTATTGACAAGTTCGTTGAACAAGAAATATTTTCATATAGGGGAGATTGCCTTTTTTGATGCGGATATTGAAAAGTATGACCCGGAAACAGTTCCTTTGGATTAATTTAAAATGAGACTTATGATGAAAATGAATAAAATATGGATGGTCGCCTGTATGGCGGCCACCCTCATCGGTGGAGTATATGGCTGTGACGATGATAAAGATTTTAGTTATGAAGGTCAACTAGATCTGAATTTGTTGAATCTGACGCAAGCCCGTGAAGTGTGGGATGGTGCGGAATGTAACGTGACTACGGATTTACGGCAAAGTGAGGATGAAACGCCTGTTAAAAACTTTACTTATAAGTTGAGCTTGTCTCTTTATCAAGGACGCACAGCCGGACAAGAAGCTAAAGTTAGCTTGGTTGTGAATAAAGATACATTGAATAAAGTGCTAGCTAAGGTGGCGGAAGGAGGCATTTATGCAAAATATGACGGTGCGGAATTACTTCCGGAGTCCTATTATCATTTATCTTCTCAGACATTAACGCTACAAGCTGGTGAAACAAAATCGGATGCCGTATCAGTAACAGTCTATTCTAGTGAACTGGTTGCAGCTTGCCAGGAAGCGGAGAGGAATTTGTTGTATGTACTTCCGTTAGCGATTGAGGGCTCATCCTCTTATGGAATTAATTCTAAAACAAATACGTTGATGTTACTTTTCAATGTGACCTATGTAGAATCGGCTGAAGATGAAAAAGGACCGGAATATGTGCCTGATCCCAATGATGCACCGGAAACGACGGAAGAAGGACTGGTTTTGAAGTTTCATGATGAATTTAATGGAACGGGAGAGCCGGACTGGAATGTATGGCGTTGGGAAGAAGGCTTCCAACGTAATCAGGAATTGCAATGGTATCAGAAAGAAAATGCTATTTGTAAAGACGGGGCATTGATAATTACAGGAAAAGAGGAACGGGTAAAAAATACGAATTATGAAGCTGGAAGTAGCGACTGGAAAAAGAATCGTGAATATGCTGAGTATACTTCGAGCTGCCTGATTACAAAAGATTATAGATTCCGGAAAGGACGAATGCTCGTCAGAGCCAAGATTCCTACGGCAATGGGAGCATGGCCGGCTATCTGGACGACTGGTGGAAGCACTGACAGTTGGTGCTGGGAATGGCCGCTGGGAGGCGAAATTGATTTGCTTGAATATTATCTGGTAAATGGAAAGCCGAGCGTACACGCCAATGTTTGTTGGGGATCGGACACCCGTTGGAACGGCAAATGGCAGTCTTATAACAGGCCGGTTGCTGAATTTATAGCGAAAGATAAAGATTGGGGGAAGAAGTATCATATTTGGCGTATGGACTGGTGCCTGGATGAGGACGAGAATACCTTGAGACTTTATTTGGATGACGAATTGATGAATGAAATTAAGGATTTGAAAGCGACTACAGGAAATGGATCTGGTGGACTGGATGATTGGTGGAGAGGATCATATCGTAATCCATATCTTGATGAAGGTAATAACGCGGGTAAAGAGAATGATGAAGGATTCGGACAATGTATCTGGTTGAATCTGGCTTTGGGATCCAATGGAGGTGAACCGGACTTGTCTAAGTTCCCGCTTGAATATCATGTGGATTATGTTCGTGTTTATCAGTTTGAATAAACGATAGGATTAAGCAATGGTATATTTGAAAAATTATTCAGTTATATTGCTGTTACTGATGACCTTGCCTTTGCTCGCAACTGCGCGGAATGACGATTGGAGGCTGGTCTGGAGCGATGAGTTTAATACGGAGGGGAGATTATCCCCTTCCGTATGGAACTATGAACAGGGTTATGTCCGCAATGAGGAGGCTCAATGGTATCAGCCGGACAATGCAGTTTGTAAAGGAGGCTTCCTTGTCATCGAAGCTCGGAAAGAGCGGAATCGTCAGAATCCTCTTTACATACCCGGTAGTAACGATTGGCGTAAAGAACGGGAATTTATAGAATATACTTCTTCATCGGTGACGACTGCCGGAAAGAAGGAGTTTCTCTATGGGCGTTTTGAAGTACGTGCCCGCATACCGGTGGCGAAAGGTGCATGGCCGGCTATCTGGACATTGGGTAGTAATATGGAGTGGCCTTCATGTGGAGAGATAGATATTATGGAATATTACCAAATCAAAGGAGTTCCTCATATTTTGGCAAATGCTGCGTGGGGCACGGACAAGCAATGGGGGGCTAAATGGAATAGTAAGGCCACACCCTATATCCATTTTACGGAGAAAGATCCGGAATGGGCTTCCAAATTTCACATTTGGCGGATGGATTGGGATGAAGAAGTTATCAAACTCTATTTGGATGATGAACTGTTGAATGAGATTCCTTTAAAGGATACTGTAAACGGAAGTATCGGCAAGAGGACGAATCCTTTTACGAAACCGCAATATCTTTTGTTGAATTTGGCTATTGGTGGTATCAATGGTGGTCCGATTGATGAGAGTGCTTTGCCGATGAAGTATGAAATAGATTATGTGCGGGTTTATCAGAAAGAGAAAAAAATTGTTTCTGGTAAGGTTTGGAGAGATACGGAGGGAAATGTGATTAATGCTCATGGTGGAGGCGTTTTGTATCATGAAGGAAAATATTATTGGTTCGGTGAACATCGCCCCGAATCGGGCTTTGTGACCGAAAAAGGGATCAATTGTTATTCATCTACTGATTTGTTGAACTGGAACTATGAAGGAGTGGTGTTACCCATATCTGAAGCAAAAGGAAGTGATATTGAAAAAGGGTGCATCATGGAACGCCCGAAAGTTATTTATAATAAGCAGACCGGAAAATTCGTAATGTGGTTTCATCTGGAATTGAAAGGCCGGGGGTATGGACCGGCCCGTGCTGCCGTCGCTGTCAGTGACTCACCAACTGGACCTTATTGTTTTATTCGTTCGGCTCGTGTAAATTCGAGTATCTATCCATTGAATATGACGAAGAAAGAGAAACGGATCAAATGGAATCTTTCAGAATATGAAAAATGGTGGACTCCGGAATGGTATGATGCAGTTGAAAAGGGAATGTTTGTGAAAAGAGATTTGGAAGGAGGACAAATGTCCCGTGATATGACTTTGTTTGTGGATGATGATGGAAAAGCTTATCATATTTATTCTTCGGAAGACAATCTGACATTGCAGATTGCAGAATTGTCTGATGATTATCTTAGTCATACAGGCAAGTATATACGTATTTTTCCAGGTGGACATAATGAAGCTCCTGCTATTTTTAAAAAAGACGGAATCTACTGGATGATAACTTCCGGCTGTACGGGTTGGGAACCTAATAAAGCTCGTTTGTTGACTGCTACTTCGATTTTAGGGGAATGGAAACAACTACCAAATCCTTGTGTCGGAGAGAATGCGGATAAAACTTTCGGAGGGCAGAGCACGTATGTGCTCCCTTTGCAAGGGACTGAAAAACAATTTATTTTTATGGCAGATAGTTGGAGGCCGGAAAGTTTGGCTGACTCTCGTTACATTTGGCTACCTGTCCGGTTTGATGAGAAAGGAATACCTTTTATAGAATGGGTGGATAGGTGGAAACCTGATTAAACTCGCATATATTACAGCTTTTGTATGAAAAATGGTTGTTTTGTATCCCTTTTTTGATATAAAATTGAACCTTACTCTTATGAGTATAAAGTATCTTTGCGTACGAAAATCCTAAATAATATCATGAGATTGAATAAACATTGTACATTACTATTGCTGATCGCAATCTTGCTGATTCCGTCACAGGACTTATTGGCAAAAAAGAAGAAACAAGTAAAGGAACCGACTGACCGTGAATTATGGGCGGGGGTGTTGTACCGAATGGCTGCTCCGGTACTTAGTAATCTGAGTGAAGGGAAGCTGCAACAGAATATGCTGGTAGAAGTCAGTCCTACATGGGATGGGCGAAACAAGAAAGTAACCTATATGGAGTGCTTTGGTCGATTAATGGCTGGGTTAGCTCCTTGGATTTCTTTGCCGGACGATGATACGGCAGAAAGCATTCAACGAAAACAATTGCGTGAATGGGCTTTGAAAAGTTACGTACAGGCTGTTGACCCCGAAAGTCCCGATTATCTTTTGTGGAGAAAAGAAGGGCAAACGTTGGTTGACGCAGCCTATATTGCAGAGAGTTTTATAAGAGGCTATGATGCTTTATGGATTCCTTTAGATAGTGTTACGAAACAACGTTATATAGCTGAGTTTACACAACTTCGCCGAGTAGATCCGCCTTACACAAATTGGTTGTTGTTTTCTGCTACGGTCGAAGCATTCTTGCGTAAAGCAGGCGCTCCAAGTGATACTTACCGCATAGTTTCCGCTTTGCGTAAAGTAGAAGAGTGGTACGTAGGCGATGGTTGGTACTCCGATGGTCCGGGTTTTGCTTTTGACTATTATAATAGTTTTGTTTTGCATCCGATGTATATAGAACCTTTGGAAATCATGACAAATGCTGGTAAAAGTAAGATTTGGAACGCACCGGATTGTGACTATAACCGTGCAAAGAAACGGATGCAGCGTTTCGGAATGATTTTGGAACGGTTTATCTCTCCGGAAGGGGCGCTTCCGGTTTTCGGTCGCTCTATCACTTATCGTACAGGAACTTTGCAGCCTTTAGCTTTATTGGCATGGAGAGGATGGCTGCCCAAGGAATTACCGGATGGACAAGTTCGTGCAGCTATGACGGCAGTTATTAAAAGAATGTTTGGTGATGACCGTAACTTCAATGAAAAGGGATTTTTAACTTTAGGATTCAATGGCAAGCAGCCGAATATTTCCGACTGGTATACGAACAATGGCAGTCTATATATGGCATCACTTGCTTTCCTGCCGCTCGGACTTCCCGCCGACCATACATTCTGGACATCTCCTGCTGAAGATTGGACCAGTAAAAAGGCTTGGGAAGGAAAGGACTTTCCGAAAGATCATGCTTTTCATTAAAATAAACTAACTAACAGAGATTGATATATGGCTAAACTATTATTACTATTTGTAATTTGCGTAGGCTTATTACCTGTGGCGGTACAGGCTCAGGAGAATACGGAGTTTATTCCCGGCGAAGTATGGAAAGATACGGATGGAAATCCGATCAATGCTCATGGTGGCGGGCTTCTTTATCACAATGGCACTTACTATTGGTATGGTGAATATAAGAAAGGAAAAACCGTTCTGCCCGAATGGGCTACGTGGGAATGTTATCGTACGGATGTGACTGGAGTAGGTTGCTACTCTTCCAAGGACTTACTGAACTGGAAATTTGAAGGTATTGTGCTTCCGGCTGTTAAAAATGACCCGGATCACGATCTGCATCCGTCCAAAGTCTTGGAACGCCCAAAAGTGGTTTATAATAAAAAGACAGGTAAATTTGTGATGTGGGCACATGTGGAAAGTGCCGATTACAGCAAGGCTTGTGCCGGAGTTGCTGTTTCCGATTCTCCTGTCGGGCCATTTATTTATCAGGGAAGTTTCCGCCCTAACAATGCGATGAGTCGCGACCAGACCGTTTTTGTGGATGATGATGGCCGTGCTTATCAATTCTACTCTTCGGAGAACAATGCTACAATGTATATCAGCTTGCTGACTGACGACTATCTGAAACCGAGCGGACGTTTTACACGTAATTTTGTGAAAGAATCCCGTGAAGCTCCTGCTGTCTTTAAATATGATGGTAAATACTATATGTTGAGTTCCGGTTGTACAGGCTGGGATCCGAATGTAGCGGAGATTGCGGTTGCGGATTCTATCATGGGTACGTGGAAAACAATCGGTAATCCTTGCACGGGGCCGGATGCGGACAAGACATTCTATGCACAAAGCACATACGTTCAGCCTGTTATTGGCAAGAAGGATGCATACATCGCTATGTTTGACCGTTGGAAAAAGAAAGATTTGGAGGATTCTCGCTATGTCTGGTTGCCTGTATTGATAAAAGACGGGAAAATTACAATTCCCTGGCATGAGAAATGGGACTTTTCTATTTTTGATAAATAAAAAAGAAGAATGAACATGAGGCGAATATTGCTACTACTTTGCGGAATCATGTTTATTCCTGTACTATGTTACCCTCAACATTTGGTTGAAGTGGGGAAGGGATATAGTTGTACTTCGGTCAATACTACGGTATTCCGTAACAACTCCCTGATAACTCACGGTGATGAGCAGTATATCAGCTATTATGATGCTGAAGGTTATCTTGTATTGGGAAAACGTAAACTGAATTCGGAACTGTGGACATTGCACCGTACACAATATCGTGGAAATGTGAAAGATGCTCATAATATCATCAGTATGATAATAGATGGAGAAGGGTATTTGCATATTTCGTTTGATCATCACGGGCACAAACTGAATTACTGCCGGAGCATTGCTCCCACTTCTTTGGAATTGGGAGAGAAAATGCCAATGACCGGAGTAGATGAAGGCAATGTTACTTATCCGGAATTTTACTCTTTGTCCGATGGAGATTTATTGTTTGTTTACCGTTCCGGTTCTTCCGGACGTGGTAATTTGGTAATGAACCATTATTCATTGAAAGAACATAAGTGGAGCCGTGTTCAAGATGTCTTAATAGACGGAGAAAATAAGCGGAATGCTTATTGGCAGCTATATGTTGACGAGCAAGGAACGATTCACCTTTCCTGGGTATGGCGTGAAACTTGGCAAGTGGAGACAAACCACGATATCTGTTATGCCCGTTCATTTGATAATGGTGTGACATGGTACAAATCAAGCGGAGAACAATACGAACTTCCGATTAAGTTGTCGAATGCGGAATACGCTTGTCGGTTACCCCAAAATAGTGAGTTAATCAATCAGACCAGTATGAGTGCCGATGCTGGAGGAAATCCTTATATAGCTACTTATTGGAGGGACCCTGACAGTAATATACCTCAATATCGCATTGTCTGGAATGATGGGAAGGTATGGCATCATCGTCAGGTAACCGATCGTAAAACACCTTTCACGTTGAAAGGCGGCGGTACGAAAATGATTCCTATTGCTCGTCCGCGTATTGTTGTAGGGGGAGGGGAAGTTTTCTACATCTTTCGTGACGAAGAACGGGGAAGTTGTGTTTCAATAGCTCACGCTACTGATCTTGCTATCAGTCAATGGACGATAACGGATCTAACAGATTTCTCGGTGGATGCCTGGGAACCTTCACATGATACGGAGCTTTGGAAGAAACAACGGAAACTACATCTCTTTGTACAACACACTCGTCAGGGGGACGGCGAACGTATGGCCGAGATTGAACCTCAAATGGTATATGTGTTGGAAATGGATATGAATACAAAAAAATAAAAATATGAAGAATTTATATGTAACTCTTTTTTTGGCTTTCCTTTTGGGAAGTACAATATGTACAGGTTGTGCGGAAAAGAAAACCGGTTCTTCGGGAGAAGTGATAGAGATGATTCATAAAGTGAATGGCTATTGGCAGATGAATCATCCGGAACATGGTCGGTCCTTCTGGGATAATGCCGCCTATCATACCGGGAATATGGAAGTTTATTTCTTGACAAAGAAACCGGAATATCTGGAATATTCGAAAGAGTGGGCTGAGCATAATCAATGGAAAGGAGCTAAGTCGGACGATAAAACCTGCTGGAAATACAGCTATGGAGAAAGTGACGACTATGTACTTTTCGGAGATTATCAGATTTGTTTTCAAACCTATGCCGATTTATATAATTTGGAGCCGGATACACAAAAAATAGCCCGTGCCCGCGAAGTAATGGAGTATCAGATGAGTACACCTAACCGTGATTATTGGTGGTGGGCCGATGGACTGTATATGGTAATGCCGGTGATGACAAAGATGTATAATATCACCAAGAATCCACTTTACCTGGAGAAATTACATGAATATCTCGTTTATGCTGATAGTATTATGTACGACGAAGAAGCCGGACTTTATTATCGGGATGGAAAATACGTATATCCGAAGCATAAAAGTGTGAACGGTAAAAAAGATTTTTGGGCACGCGGTGACGGTTGGGTATTAGCCGGACTGGCAAAGGTGCTGAAAGACTTGCCTAAAACGGATAAATATCGCCAGGAATATATAGACCGTTTCCGTACATTGGCTAAATCTGTTGCTGCTTGTCAGCAACCGGAAGGTTATTGGACACGCAGTATGCTTGATCCGCAACATGCACCGGGACCGGAAACCAGCGGAACAGCTTTCTTTGCTTATGGTCTGCAATGGGGAATTAATAACGGTTTCCTGAATGCCGGCGAATATCAGCCGATAGTTGAAAAAGCATGGCAATATTTGATAACAGTTGCCCTTCAACCTGATGGGAAAATCGGTTATGTACAGCCTATCGGCGAAAAGGCTATACCGGGACAAGTAGTAGATGCTAATTCTACTTCCAATTTTGGAGTGGGAGCATTTCTGTTGGCAGCTTGTGAACGGGTACGTTATCTGAATAAATAAAATAGTCACTTTTAATTCAGCATAAGGCTCATATAGGGATTTAACGGTTGGAGGATTCTGTTAGTTAATTCAGTGATATTCATTTGTATGTGTGCACCGGGCAAACGTTCGGTGCTATACATACATTTTCCTTTGCATAAGTAGTAATAACCATTATTTACAGATAACTGCTTGTCTGATACCTCTATCTGCATTTCATCTTCCGGGAAAGTGGCAGCGTATAATTGTAGAACTTCTTTTGCATTGATGATGCGTGCCATTCCTAATGCTTGTTGAGGCTGCTTTTTGTCAGGAGGTAATAATTGAATCATACGATTACATCCGGTATGTTGTTTGAGATGAAACAATAAACTATGTTCAGCGTCTTTAGTTTCTACGAGAAGTTCGTTGATAATGACGCTTTCGTCTCTTTTATACACAATCGCTATTCCGTTTATTTCGTTATTTAATTTGGCTACGAGCAAAATACCATTACTGATAGCGAGATCAGCCATAATTACCTCAAAATCTTCTGTTGTATGCTGGATGCAACAAGGGCGTTCCGCAAGTTTCTTATTCAAATAGGAATATACTTCTTCCTTATATTCGGACACGATATCAACCTTTATTTCTTTGGAAGGAATAAACTCCGGAAGAATGATTTCTTTCGTAGAATATTGAAACACCGGAGCATATCCTATGCATGCATAATAATCGAATAGCCACGGATTTGCCGGTATCAGTGTACTGAAGAAGATCCCGTTCGGTAGCATTCGGGCAAAAGCTTGTGATAAAAGCTGACGCATTACTCCTCTGTTCCGAAAGTCCGGATGAGTGCAGGCGCCGGATATATAAGAAGTAGCTACCTGTTTCCCGCAAAAACTCATGGGGTAAGGAAGCATTTGAAGGGCGGAAATCACTTCGTTCCCGCTTTCAATAACAACATTTATTTCACTCTTATACCGTAGTCTGAAGTACATATCGATGAACTGATCACTATCGTCGAAACACAACTTCCATAATGCTTTTACTTTTTCTTTCATTGTATGCTTAGGTTTTTTTTCGTTATTTCTGCAAAGGTACCTTAAAAATGTATGAGGAGAGTAGAAATGTTCAATAATGTTTGTGATTTCATTCTTTTTTAGGTATTATTGCATAATTGATTTGCTGTTCTAACTCTTAAATTAATATATTATGAAAACAAAACTACTTAGTCTGATTATCTCTTTATTTGCTTGTTCACTATTAGTTGCACAGGAGCAACCGATACAGAAGGTGGATGTAAATGGCGTTTACCTGATTCCTGATAAAATGCCGGAGTATCCGGGTGGCGTTCCGGCCATGATGAAGTTCTTGTCTTCGAACGTCAAATATCCGGTGGAAGCACAGAAAAATGCTATCTCAGGGCGTGTTATTGTTCAGTTTGTAGTTATGGAAGATGGAACACTAAGTCAGGCAAAGGTAATAAGAGGTGTTGACCCTTTATTGGATGAAGAGGCTTTACGTGTGGTAAAAGAAATGCCTAAATGGACTCCGGGAATAGTAGACGGCAAGACAGTCAAGGTGAAATTCACGGTTCCCATTATGTTCAGTCTACAAAAAAATAGTTCAAAAAATGTCCCGTTCAAACTTGTGATACCCAATGGACAGGAGATAAAGAATAAGAGAATGCAAGGGGTATGGCAGACATGTATGGTAGAATCGGTCGAAAAGGGTTACAGATTGTCACTAGGCCCATTGTTGAAATTTATCTCGGTCGATAATACATTCATGAATATCATTATTGATACTAATAAAATGGGTTCGGTAATTCTGGTTCAGGGCGAATATGAATTAAAGTCGGATAGTATCTATGTGGAGAACATTACAAAATCTGTTTACTCAGTTTTCCCCGCAGGTGTTGAAAACGAAATCAGTGTTGAACGCTTGCATGATAACTTAATTAAGTTGACATTTAAAATCCCGGGAAGAGAAGAACCGGGAGTAGAATATTGGTATCGGGTTCCGTCACCGGATATAAAGATTATGGCTGATTAATAGGGCTGTTCTGTATATACCGCCTTTAGATATTCCTAAAAGAGCAAGTTTTACTTTTCAATTGAACTTGCTCTTTATTTTTTTCTTATATAAATTATTTGATGCGAGACACTGAAATTATTCTTTGAAAAATAGAACGTTTAATCAATAATAATATACCAACAAGTAAGGCTACGACTGATAATATCGGACTTTTGGATGTGTCGGTTATTATATCTATGACAGAAATGACGGTTAGTATAATACCGGCAGCAGATAATATGGAGGCTTCGGTACGATCTACAATAGCGCTTCTAATTTGATGAATAGTTAATAACTGTGCTTTATTACATTCAATCTTTTCTTGCTCCTTTCTGATTTTAAAGGCTCTACGTATGTCGTCAACGGACTTTTTCGAGGAAGGGTAATTCATTTGTATATCCCAAAATTCAATAGTGCGTACGTGGTTACTGATAATAAGATTGATATTCTTTAATACTTGGTTAGGACTGTATTGATCAAGTTGAGTAAGGAAGTTGACAATTCTGTCATCAGCTATATAGATGGCAGCTTCTTCAAAAAGAATTAGTTCTATGTAAAAAAGAGTGATAGATTCTTTTATAATTCGTTCGGTAACACTTCCTTGCAGAGTGTCGGAAATTTGCATTACTATGTTAGTATGGGCAAAAACGCATGCATAGTTATATTGAGCAATTCCGGTCGGTGATACTAATTTCTGAACAATTTCTTTATCTGCCACTTTTCCGATAGACTCATTGTCTTCATAGAGTGTTTCACAAAATAACATGGAAGCTAATAAGTCATTACCAATTTCTTCCCTTTTTTGAGGAATGGTAATAAAACTTTTAGCTGTACCTTTTTTTTCAAGATCAAATTCATTTTTAATATATTGGTAAAAATTCTCAGATTGAGAAGTAGCCTTTATGATATTGATTTGATTTCTAGAAACAGAATCCAATAACTGGGTGATTGGCAATCCGCATGATAAAGAAATAAGGTGTAAAACACCGCATTGGGTCATTTCATCAACGGAAATAATTAATCCGATTTCTACAGGTGTACCAATATTTATTTTGTTGGCTAGTCCGTTAAATGAAATCTGATCCTCGGATTGGATCTGTACTGTAACTTTTCCTAAATAGAAACGGTGAATTCTATATTTGAAGCATCTGCTGTCAAGGTCTTTGACAGGTATGCCGGCTTCGTATGTTGTTCGAAAGTCTAATGATGTTAATACCCGGTTAATTGTAAATTCATCATGCTGATTGTGAGTCTGAATAAGTTTGTCTATATTGTTATAAAGAATAGGAACAGATATATATACATCTGGGACGATTGACCATTCACATTGTTTACAGTAAAGTGAATGATGTATCTCGTTATTGTATATAATGTTTCTCTCATCATGCCCGGAATAAACATATACTAAGCATGAAGTATTGTCAATCGTTAATTCTATTTCCTGAAAATTGAGAATATTGATAAAACGCTGATAACGCAGTAATTCAATATAACTAATTTTTATTAGTCGAGCGGGACAAGACTGATAAAGAGACTGGCGAAAGAAAGGACAACCTGTTTCTATCACTTCCATATATGGCAAAGTGATTGGCTGGGATTTGACTTTCTTGTTGAAAAATGATTCTGCAGAGCAAGTATTTGGTATTGCTAGATAAATATTATTATCTTCTGGTATACAGTAGTCTTTTTGTTGACTAAGTAAACGGATAAAAGTACAGCTTCCTGACTTTTCCAGAATTTCGAACCCTAATTGTTCATATATTTTAAGAGAACGTTGATTGGAAACATCTGCGAATAAATTGTATTGAGGATATGTATCTAACATTTTTCTAACTAATGTTGTGGCTATACCCTGTCTTCGATGAGAAGGCGTTACTCCGATAGCGAGTAAATAAAAGTATTCACGACTGCCATTTAAGATATTTTCAATGGAATGTAATTCTTCTTTGAGTTTACCTTCTAAATGGTTGTCTGTAGAAGTAAATATATGATTAAATGCTTTAATGTCTAATTTTTTGAGCCGGTTATAATTAAACCATAATGCAAAAGCTATGCATTCTCCTTTTGATTCATAAAAATAAGCATGTCCATGAAGGATACAAATATGGATACTTTCTATAAAAAGTTTCTTGAGAAGTTCTTTTCTTTGTTCCCTGTCACTATGTAGGCTAGCATAAAAATGATCGTCGGCAAAACATTCGGCAGCTACTTGGGCAACAATGTCTATATCTGCTATTTTTATAGGTTTAATTATCATGTAACTTATTATTATAAAATGATATTATACTTTGTCAATATATGGATCGGGTTATAGGACAATTTAGCCTTTCTCAAACCGACATCTCCGACATCTTCTTCTCTATTGATATAAAGAACTTCAGGTGTGATAGCATTTTGAGCGAACAAAAAATTGATAGTTTCGTATGCTCCGGAATATTGTTTGAGTGCCTTCTCGATATGGACGAATAACGTATCATTGATTATTTCGCCTATACTGAATCCGATAATGCAACCTTCAGCTTTTAATATCCCACCCGTAAAGTTCAACTTAAAATAGTTGTTGAGTACTTGATTGACCATCTCTTCCTCATATGCAAAATAAAGACTTTCTTTTTGATTTATACTATAAAATTCGCGAAAAAACTGTTTTACTGCTTCTATATTGTTTATCGTGATCGGTTCATAGCTGATGTTAGTGTATTCTTTGTAGAATTTATTAACTCGATTCCTCTTTTTGTTAAATCTTCGGCCTGGTAAAATGGACAAGTCTTTCTGGTCATATAAATAGTCACTCCAATCAGGTAGAGGCGTAGACTGACATGAAAATAGCATTTCTATTTGTCTTTTACCTTCTTCAGGAACTGCCGATAAAAATAGCGGTAAATGATGATTGTCACAATATTCCTTTAGCAGTGAGATACCATGTGACAAAGAGGAAGCTCCGATAGGTATAGTAAAAGATAGTTTCTTGTTTTCATTTTCAGCATATCCTTTGATGAATAGTAAATCATCAGCAATACAATATTCATATTGGAAATAATCAATCCACATATATATACCTCCTATTGTAAAGTCACAAGTTCTGTACGTTTGTTGTTTTAGGTATGGGAGAATATCGTGGAAAGATTCTATTGTGATTGGTTGAAAGTCTAACATGATTTGACAATATTGGTTTGTTTCTCAATAACGGATTATTGCTTGAAATTGTTCAATTCAATTACAAAACACCCAATAATCGAAGGATAGTAGGTGTCAGTAATGCTGTGAATATTCCATTCAAGGTTAGGCCCAAGCTGGCATACGCTCCATATTTACTACTGATATCCATTGCAGTGGAGGTTCCGACCGCATGTGCAGCCGTTCCCATTGAGAGACCTTGTGCTATCGGGCTACCTACATGCATGATTTTCATCGTTTTAAAACCGCAAATAGCGCCTAGTAAGCCTACTGCAACCACGACAGCCGCAGTGAGTGACGGAATACCTCCGATAGCTTTGGTTACTTCCATGGCAATCGGCGTAGTGACGGATTTTGGAGCCAGTGAAAGAATAACCTCCTGCGAAGCTCTCATGAGTTTGGCTATCAGCACTACTGAAATAACTCCGACAATACATCCTGCCAGTTGGGACAGAAGAATCGGTAAAAGTTGTTTCTTTATCATTTCCAACTGAAGATATAAGGGCACACCTAAAGCTACAACTGCCGGACGTAACCAAAATTCGATAAGATGTCCGCCTTTGTTGTAAGTCTCATAAGAGATATGTGTCATTTTAAGAAAAATAATAAGCACTGCGATTGTAAGTAATATCGGGTTTAGCAATACCAGTCCTGTTTTCTTCTGGAGTAGTTTGGCGAAGAAGAAAATCCCGAAAGTGACAGCTAACAGGAAAAAGTCATTTTCTAAAAAGCTCATTTGTCTTTATTCATTAAGTTGATTTTATCTTTTAAACGAAGTCTGTCCGATAGATGGAGATCCGGTAAATGAAGTTTACGCGCCAGTTTTATTTGGCGCGCCAGCCTGAACTTACGAACAATCTGGTGTACCCAACCCGTAACGACTAGCACAAGGGCGGTACTGACAATTGTTGCTATCACTATCGGCCAGAATTCGGCAGCAATTACATCAAAATATAGCATAAGCGCCACTCCGGGCGGAACGAAAAAGAAACCTAAGTTAGCTACCAGAAAGTCGGATAAGCCCTGCACCCAGTGTAGTTTAATCCAACCTAATTTCAAAAAAAGGGTGAGCAGCAGCATGCCTATGATGCTGGAGGGAAGTTTGATGCCTGTAAGATAAACTATTAATTCACCCAAAGCCAAACAGCCAAATAAAATGGCGCACTGACGTATCATACTAATTACCTATTGATTTGTTTGAAAACGCTGCAAAGGTAGAAAAAATAGAAGTACAGTGTTAAATATTATAATATTTTAGACTTGGGTTCGAAAAATGGGCGGATTTGTAATGTGTATATTACAAAATTGAGTACTTTTGTACCGTAAATTATAAATTGTAACCAGGTTTTATAACATTATTCAATATTTCTATGCTCAATTTAATCAACCAAATCGTGGCGCGTGCGAAAGCAAACCGCCAGCGTATTGTTCTTCCTGAAGGAACTGAAGAACGCACATTAAAAGCTGCCAATCAGATTTTGACAGATGAAGTTGCTGACCTTATTCTACTGGGTAAACCGGCAGAAATCATCGAACTTGCTGTAAAATGGGGATTGGGCAACATTGGTAAAGCTACTATTATTGATCCTGAGACTTCTCCGAAACACGAAGAATATGCACAATTGCTGTGTGAACTTCGTAAAAAGAAAGGAATGACTATTGAAGAAGCTCGTAAGTTGACGAATGATCCTTTGTTCTATGGTTGTTTAATGATTAAGAGCGGTGATGCTGATGGCCAGTTGGCTGGTGCACGCAACACTACTGGTAATGTATTGCGTCCTGCTTTGCAGATTATCAAGACAGCGCCCGGAATCACTTGTGTATCAGGTGCAATGTTGTTGCTAACTCACGCTCCTGAATATGGAAAGAATGGAATTTTGGTAATGGGCGATGTTGCTGTTACTCCGGTACCGGATGCTAACCAGTTAGCTCAGATTGCTGTGTGCACAGCTCAAACAGCTAAAGCTGTGGCAGGTATCGAAAATCCGAAAGTTGCCCTGTTGAGCTTCTCTACGAAGGGTTCTGCAAAACATGAAGTGGTAGACAAAGTCGTGGAAGCTACGAAGATCGCTAAAGAAATGGCTCCGACTCTCGACTTGGATGGTGAAATGCAGGCAGATGCTGCTCTTGTTCCTGAAGTGGGTGCAAGTAAGGCTCCGGGTTCAGACGTAGCCGGACAGGCAAACGTTCTGATTGTTCCGAGCTTGGAAGTAGGAAATATTTCTTATAAACTGGTACAACGTTTGGGACATGCTGACGCTATCGGCCCGATTCTCCAGGGAATTGCTTGCCCGGTGAACGACCTGTCACGCGGTTGCTCTATCGAAGACGTTTACCGTATGATTGCTATCACTGCTAATCAAGCTATTGCAGCAAAAGCTAACAAATAAATAACGGATATTAAATAATAAAACGATATGAAGATTTTAGTATTGAACTGTGGTAGTTCATCTATTAAATACAAATTGTTCGACATGACCACCAAAGAGGTAATTGCTCAAGGTGGTATTGAAAAAATCGGTCTGAAGGGTTCATTCCTGAAATTGACTTTGCCGAATGGTGAAAAGAAAATCCTGGAAAAAGATATTCCGGAGCATACAGTGGGTGTGGAGTTTATCCTGAATACATTGATTAGCCCTGAATATGGAGCTATCAAGTCATTGGATGAAATCAATGCCGTAGGTCATCGTATGGTACACGGGGGAGAACGTTTCAGCGAATCTGTATTGCTGAATAAAGAGGTATTGGAAGCATTTACTGCTTGTAACGACTTGGCTCCACTTCACAATCCTGCCAACTTGAAAGGAGTAAACGCAGTTTCCGCTATTCTTCCTAATATTCCGCAGGTAGGCGTATTTGACACAGCTTTCCACCAGACTATGCCGGATTATGCTTACATGTATGCTATCCCTTACGAATTGTACGAGAAATATGGTGTACGTCGTTATGGCTTTCACGGAACTTCTCACCGTTATGTATCAAAACGTGTGTGTGAATTTCTGGGTGTGAATCCGGAAGGAAAGAAAATTATCACTTGCCACATCGGTAATGGCGGCTCTATTGCTGCTATCAAAGACGGTAAATGTATTGATACTACAATGGGACTGACTCCATTGGAAGGTTTGATGATGGGAACTCGTAGTGGTGATATTGACGCCGGTGCAGTGACATTTATCATGGAAAAGGAAGGCTTGAATACAACAGGAGTTTCTAATTTGCTGAATAAGAAGAGCGGTGTATTGGGTATTTCCGGAGTATCAAGCGATATGCGTGAATTATTGGCTGCTTGTGCTGCCGGTAATGAAAAAGCAATTCTGGCTGAGAAGATGTACTATTATCGTATCAAGAAATACATTGGTGCTTATGCTGCTGCATTAGGTGGTGTGGATATCATCTTGTTTACAGGTGGTGTAGGTGAGAACCAGATGGAATGTCGTCGTGAAGTTTGTAAAGACATGGAATTCATGGGTATCGAACTTGATAATGACGTGAATGCTAAGGTTCGCGGTGAGGAAGCAGTCATTTCTACTCCTGCTTCTAAGGTAAAAGTGGTAGTGATTCCGACAGATGAAGAATTGCTGATTGCTTCGGATACAATGGATATTCTGAATAAGTAATAAACATACTTTTGTATATATGATAAGGCGGCTCTATACAAGTGTCGCCTTTTTTAATGAATAGAAATTTATCATTCCTGTATCAGTCTCATTTTTTTTCCTTTACTTTGCATATCAAACAGTTATATCCAGTATTTTACTATGCGTTACTCTGTCATAATCCCCGTTTACAATCGTCCCGATGAAGTGGATGAACTATTACAAAGTCTCACGGCACAGTACTTTAAAGATTTTGAAGTTGTTGTAGTGGAAGACGGTTCTTCCATTCCCTGCAAAGAAGTAACAGACCGCTATATTGACCGGTTGAATATCAAATATTTCTCTAAGCCAAATTCAGGACCGGGGCAAACACGTAACTACGGAGCGGAACGCAGCGAGGGTGAATACCTTATTATACTGGATTCTGATGTGATTCTCCCCGAGAGATATTTCGATGCCATCGAGGCGGAACTTCTCGCTTCTCCTGCCGATGCTTTCGGAGGTCCCGACCGCGCACACGATTCCTTTACGGATATCCAGAAAGCGATTAATTATTCCATGACTTCTTTTTTCACAACGGGAGGTATTCGTGGCGGAAAAAAGAAAATGGATAAATTCTATCCCCGTAGTTTCAATATGGGGGTACGTCGGACGGTGTATGAAACCTTGGGAGGATTCTCAAAGATGCGTTTCGGCGAGGATATTGATTTCAGCATCCGTATTTTTAAAGGTGGTTATACCTGTCGCCTTTTTCCGGATGCCTGGGTATATCACAAGCGCCGGACAGACTTGAAGAAATTCTTCAAACAAGTGCACAACTCCGGTATTGCCCGTATCAATCTTTACAAGAAGTACCCTGATTCGTTGAAACTGGTGCATCTGCTCCCGGCGGTCTTTACATTAGGAGTAGCTGTTTTATTATTGGGGACACCGTTTTGTCTGTTTAGTTTCACGCCTATTCTTCTTTATGCACTGTTGGTCTGCATAGACTCGACGATTCAAAATAAGAGTTTAAGTATCGGAATATATTCCATTGCTGCCGCATTTATTCAGCTTATAGGCTACGGTACAGGTTTCTGGCGTGCATGGTGGCAACGTTGCATCAGAGGAAAAGATGAGTTTGAAGCATTTCAAAAGAACTTTTATAAGTAAACTCGTATGATTCTGAATTGTGTCTTCACGGTTATGAACTAGGATACTTATATGACTATAAATTAATACGGCAAAACCAATAGTTTCATGCATTGGAACCTTTGGTTTCGCCGTAGAGAAACTATAGTTTCACCGGTGGGAAACTTTAGTTTCATCATGGAGAAACTTTAGTTTCAGACGCTTGAAACTAAAGTTCCCAAGGCTTGAAACTTTCAGTTTCCTATAGGGAAATACCACCGGTATTTTATTTTCTTTTCTATATCCCCTGCCATTAAATAAAATAAGTCTACCTTTACACTTTCAAAACATAGAAAATGGAAAACAAACACAAGTTATCTATCAACCAATGGGCACCGGAGGATCGTCCGCGGGAGAAAATGATAGAGAAGGGAGCAGCCGCATTGAGTGACGCCGAACTACTCGCTATATTAATAGGCTCCGGGAATACGGAAGAAAGCGCTGTCGAACTGATGCGACGCCTGCTTTTGTCCTGTGATAATAACCTGAATACTTTGGCGAAGTGGGAAGTGTGCGACTATTCCCGTTTTAAAGGAATGGGACCGGCAAAGAGCATTACGGTTATGGCCGCCCTTGAATTAGGCAAGCGGCGGAAATTGCAAAACATCAGAGAGAGACTTCGGATCACCTGCTCAAAAGATATCTACGAGATTTTTCAACCACTAATGTGCGACCTGGCGCAAGAAGAGTTCTGGGTACTGTTGTTGAATCAGGCAACGAAACTGATTGATAAGATACGTATCAGTTCCGGCGGTATAGACGGTACTTATGCCGATGTGCGTTCCATTCTTCGGGAAGCATTGATGCAAAGGGCTACACAAATAGCTGTGGTGCACAATCACCCTTCCGGAAATATTCAGCCTAGCCAGCCTGACAGGACATTGACGGAACATATCCGTAAAGCGGCGGATACGATGAATATTCGCCTGATAGACCATGTCATAGTCTGTGAGGACGGCTTTTACAGCTTTGCAGATGAAGGGCTGCTCTGAAACGATTGATGAATATTTCCCGCAACAATTTAGTCTCTCGGTATGTTTTTTAGTTAGGTACGCATTCCGTGTCTAATTTTTTATCTCTATCTTTGCAATACATAAATAAGAACGTATGGAAAAGTTTGAAATAGAAGAAAAGATTGTAGCCATGCTAAAAACTGTGTACGATCCGGAAATCCCGGTGAATGTATACGATCTTGGGCTGATCTATAAGATAGATGTCTCTGATAATGGGGAAGTGGTGCTGGATATGACACTGACAGCACCGAACTGTCCAGCCGCTGATTTTATCATGGAAGATATTCGCCAGAAGATAGAATCTGTGGAAGGAGTGAACTCGGCTACCATTAATCTGGTGTTTGAACCGGAATGGGATAAGGATATGATGAGTGAGGAGGCTAAACTGGAACTGGGTTTTTTATGAAGAATGTCTATTTCCTTTCCGATGCACATCTTGGTTCCCGTGCTATTGAACATGGGCGTACACAGGAACGGCGTTTGGTGAATTTTCTTGATAGTATAAAGCACAAGGCAGCTGCCGTTTATCTGCTGGGAGATATGTTCGACTTCTGGTATGAATTCCGGTTGGTCGTACCTAAGGGTTACACCCGTTTCCTGGGGAAAATTTCCGAGCTGACGGATATGGGAGTAGAAGTACATTTCTTTACCGGTAACCATGATATTTGGTGCGGAGATTATCTTACCAAAGAGTGTGGTGTCATTATGCACCGTGAACCATTGACTACTGAGATCTATGGAAAAGAGTTCTATCTTGCTCATGGTGACGGACTTGGTGACCCGGATAAAAAGTTCAAATTACTTCGTTCCATGTTTCACAGCAAAACATTGCAGACCCTATTTTCCGCCCTTCATCCTCGTTGGAGTGTGGAATTGGGATTGACATGGGCAAAACACAGCCGACAGAAACGGGCTGACGGAAAGGAACCGGATTATATGGGAGAAAACCAGGAACATCTGGTACTATATACGAAGGAGTATCTGAAAAGTCATCCTAATATCAACTTCTTTATTTATGGTCATCGTCACATTGAACTGGATCTGATGTTGAGTACCACTTCACGCGTGTTGATTCTTGGGGACTGGATTAATTATTTTTCATATGCAGTATTCGACGGCGAAAACCTTTTCCTTGAAGATTATATAGAAGGAGAGACACAAGCTTAGAAATAAATAATAAGTATTAAGCATTAATTCTATGCAGTTATAGCGCAAACTAATACTTAATACTTATTATTTAATATCTTATTTGTACCCTGCCGCTTTAGCAATTCTTTTGGGAATCTCCGTATTGTCTATTTTTTCACTGAACAAGTGAGAACCTGCCCCGATAGCGAATACAGGAACAAAACCTGCTGAATGGCCGCCGCTTACCCAGCCTACCATGGAGATTTCGTCCATTACTTCTTTGGCACATGCAGCCATTGGTTCACTTTTGGAATACATACTTTCAGCAAATACTACTTTGTTTTTGATGAATGACTTCTCAAATTCGTCGCGTAACTTCTTTTCTTGCTCCCAAGAAATAGGGAATTGTTTCCAAAAGCCCATTTCTTCACCAAGGAATATTTTCATATCTTCCCAAGTCACTTTGTTTCCTTTGGATTTTCTTAGTTCGCTGATACGTTTGGAAAGGCCGTCAGCAGAATGTTTCTGATGTTGAAGTGCTTTCAGGTTCAATGCATATTTGCCTGTACCTAATACGATACCACCGGTTTCGTGATCGGCTGTTACTACGATAAGAGTTTCTTTCGGGTGTTTCTTGTAGAATTCATACGCTACTTTGATAGCATTATCCATGTCTTTTACTTCATTGAATACAGTAGCTGCGTCATTTGCATGGCAAGCCCAGTCGATTTTTCCGCCTTCTACCATTAAGAAAAAGCCTTTATTTTTACCTTTAGTCAGAAAGTCAATAGCACTTTCGGTGATTTGGGCAAGAGTCAGATCATTGTCTTTACGGTCGATAGCATAAGGCAAACAGGAAGGATTTGCTCCTTCTTCCTGTATCAATATCATCTTTTCGGCATTCTGGGATTTTGCTTTGTAATCATTGTAACCGCGTGCTACGGTGTAACCGGCTTCTTCGAAAATAGGGAAGATGCTCGGAGCCTTTTTGTTGTCGAACGTAGTGGTTGGCTTTAGAAAACCACCGCCTGCGTAGAAATCGAAATTAGCTTTTGGCAGGTCTAGAGCGATTTCGTAATACATATTACGATCCGGTTGATGAGCATAAAATGCAGCGGGAGTGGCATGGTCTACACTGACCGAAGTGGTGATACCTACTTTCTTACCGGCTTTCTTAGCCTTCTCGGCTACTGTTTGTATGGCATTTTTCTCTTCATTCACGGAAATTGCATGGTTGTAGGTTTTCTTTCCGGTGGCGAGTGCTGTACCTGCGGCGGCAGAATCGGTAACGGAATTTGTAGCGGAAAAAGTAGTGGCCATAGTAGCTACCGGAAATTGTGTAAACAGTAGTGGCTCAACACCGATACGCCCGTTTTGCAATTCGGCTTGGAACATCTCTGTGCCATTGACTTGGTTGACTCCCATTCCATCTCCGATGAAATAGAATACGTACTTTGCCTGACCGTTTGCAACAACGGAGATGAGGACAAAGAATAACGTGTAGATTAACTTTTTCATTCTTTTATATTTTTGTATAGAGTTAGTGTGGCACAAAGTTAATAAAAAACGGTGGAGATGCCGTAGCAAATCCACCGTTTCTTTATGTCATTTATATAACAATTATGCTTTCACACGTCCTACGTAGGAACCGTCGCGTGTATCAATTTCAATTGTTTCGCCTTCGTTGATGAATAACGGAACGCGTACTGTTGCACCAGATTCTACCGTTGCCGGTTTCAGTGTGTTGGTAGCTGTATCACCTTTCAGGCCCGGTTCTGTATATGTGATTTTCATCTGAACTTTGATAGGCATGTCTGCATAGAGTACAGTTTCTGTAGAAGCATCGGAGACAACGTCCAAAGTCATGCCTTCGAGCAAGAAGTCAACGCCGTTAATCAAATCGTGAGCGATAGGATGTTGGTCGAAAGTTTCCTGATTCATGAAGATATAATCATCTCCTTCTTTATACAAAAACTGATATGGACGACGTTCTACACGTACATCTTCCAACTTTTCGCCGATGTTGAAACGACGTTCAAGAACGTATCCGCTAACTACATCTTTGAGTTTTGTACGCATGAAAGTATTACCTTTACCAGGTTTTACATGTAGGAATTCGATACAGAAATAGAGCTTTCCGTCCATACGGATACAAGTTCCGTTTTTGATGTCTTGAGCATTAATCATACTGCTATTCTTCTTATTATATTATTGTTATTTAATTGTTTTCGTAGGAATTCGGATGCAAAAGTAATCTAAATCGGTAAAAAACACAAAAACTTTTGAGCAAAAATGAGTTATCTCTTGGTTAATTTAAAAAAAGTGCCTATTTTTGCAGCCCGATTACGTAGAATAATAACATAAAAAACAAGATACAGTAATGAAAAGAACATTTCAACCCTCTAACAGAAAGAGAAAAAACAAACACGGTTTCCGTGAGAGAATGGCATCGGCTAATGGTCGTAGAGTATTAGCTGCTCGCCGTGCAAAAGGCAGAAAGAAACTGACTGTTTCTGATGAGTACAATGGACAGAAGTGGTAATCACTAGTCATCAGAAGAAACAAAAAGGCGAAGAGTTATTCTTCGCCTTTTTGTTTCTTCTGATTTTTAATTTGCTAATAGAATGTTAAAACATTCAGCTGTTTATTCTTGTTTGTTGCTTTTTTGCTTTTCTTTGTGATATGAATCAGTATTTGTAGACAAGCTGTGTATAATATGGGAATATATTCGGGAAATGAACCCCCCGGATGAAAATAATAAGGTTGTTGAAATCTATAGGAGTGGGGATTATAGTTGCAACAATTCCGGCAATGATAAGTGTCCTAACATCATGAGGTAGGACATTTTTCATTGCCTACTATTCAAAAATTCAACTATTTTGTCGTATCTTTGGCGCATATTAACAGCAAAGCGTATGACTATTAAAGAATTCTTTTCTTTTAAAACAAATAAATTTTTCTGGCTGAATATTGTTGCCATGATTGTGGTAGTGGTAGTAATGATATTCGGTGTGCTGAAATGGATGGATGTGTACACCCATCATGGAGAAACTGTGGTTGTGCCTGATGTGAAAGGTATGACTACGGAAGAGGCTGCAAAGATGTTCCGCAATCGTGGATTGGTGGCGGTGATCTCGGATACTAAGTATGTTAAGGATAAAGCGGCAGGAATTATTCTTGAACTGAAGCCGGGGGCCGGTGAGAAAGTTAAAGAAGGACGTACGGTCTATCTGACGGTTAATACCTTGGATGTGCCGTTGCGTGTGATTCCGGATGTTGCTGATAACAGTTCGCTTCGCCAAGCACAGGCTAAGTTGCTGAGTGCCGGGTTTAAATTGAACGAAGTACAGTTGGTCAATGGAGAGAAAGACTGGGTGTATGGTGTGAAATATCAGGGACGCCAATTAACGGCAGGGGAGAAAATCCCTATGGGAGCCTCCTTGACATTAATGGTAGGAGATGGAGCCGGTGATACAGTGGAAGAAGATTCTATTGATATCGATCTAGACACGGAAGAGCCGGTGGCGTCAGAATCATCATCCACACAAGATGATAGTTGGTTTTAATTGATAAACAACAGAAACAGACTCGCATGATAGAGGAAGAACTTCCTGATGAATTGGAAAATGACTTGGATGATATAGAACCTGTCGGTGACGAATCGCAACTCTACGAACACTTCCGTGTAGTGGTAGATAAGGGGCAGGCGATGGTCAGAGTCGACAAATATCTATTCGAACGTATTGTCAACGCTTCGCGTAACCGTATTCAGAAGGCTGCCGAAGACGGATTCGTTATGGCTAACGGCAAGCCGGTGAAGAGTAGCTATAAGGTGAAGCCGTTGGATGTCATTACTGTGGTAATGGATCGTCCGCGTTATGAAAATGAAATTATTCCTGAAGATATTCCTCTTAATATCGTATATGAAGATAAGTATGTAATGGTTGTGAATAAGCCTGCAGGGCTGGTAGTACATCCGGGACACGGAAACTATCACGGCACTTTGGTGAATGCACTGGCCTGGCACATGAAAGATGTGCCTGATTATGATGCTAATGACCCTCACGTCGGGCTTGTTCATCGGATTGATAAAGATACTTCCGGGTTGCTGGTGATTGCCAAAACACCGGATGCTAAAACAAATCTGGGATTGCAGTTCTTCAATAAGACAACCAAACGCAAGTACCGTGCTTTGGTGTGGGGAACTGTGGAACAGGATGAAGGAACGATTGTCGGTAACATTGCCCGTAATCCGAAGGACCGGATGCAAATGGCGGTGATGTCCGACCCGGCAGTAGGAAAACATGCCGTAACTCATTATCGGGTATTGGAACGGTTGGGATATGTCACTTTGGTGGAGTGCATACTTGAAACCGGACGTACTCATCAGATTCGTGTTCACATGAAACATATCGGGCACGTACTGTTTAACGACGAGCGTTATGGTGGTCATGAGATATTGAAAGGTACTCATTTTAGTAAGTACAAACAGTTTGTAAATAATTGCTTTGACACTTGTCCCCGACAGGCTTTGCATGCTATGACGTTGGGCTTTGTGCATCCCGTCACTGGTGAGGAGATGTATTTTACTTCCGAACTTCCGGATGACATGGCCCGGCTTATCGAGAAGTGGAGAGGCTATATAAGTAACAGAGAATTAGAATGAAACGCAACATTGCTATCGTAGCAGGAGGGGATACCTCTGAAATCGTAGTTTCCCTGCGTAGTGCACAGGGCATTTACTCCTTTATTGACAAGGAAAAGTATAATTTGTACATCGTAGAGATGGAGGGCCGTCGCTGGGAGGTACAATTACCGGACGGAAATAAAGTACCGGTAGACAGAAATGACTTTAGTTTTATGAACGGAACGGAAAAGGTTGTGTTCGATTTTGCTTATATCACCATTCACGGTACGCCGGGTGAGGATGGACGTTTGCAAGGTTATTTCGATATGATGCGTATTCCGTATTCTTGTTGTGGAGTGTTGGCAGCTGCCATTACCTATGATAAGTTCGCTTGCAATCAATATCTGAAAGCCTTTGGAGTGCGTATTGCCGAATCATTGTTATTGCGTCAGGGACAATCGGTGTCCGACGAGGATGTCTTGGAAAAGATTGGTTTGCCTTGCTTTATCAAACCAAGTCTGGGTGGCTCCAGTTTTGGAGTTACGAAGGTGAAGACGAAAGAACAAATCCAACCGGCTATTGTTAAAGCTTTCGGTGAGGCGGAAGAAGTGCTTGTGGAAGCTTTTATGGAAGGTACGGAATTGACTTGCGGTTGTTATAAAACCAAGGAAAAGTCAGTGGTTTTTCCGCCTACGGAAGTAGTGACTCATAATGAGTTTTTCGATTATGATGCTAAATATAATGGGCAGGTAGACGAGATAACTCCTGCACGCATTTCGGACGAACTGACCGACCGGGTGCAGATGTTGACTTCGGCTATCTATGATATATTGGGTTGTTCCGGCATTATCCGTGTGGATTATATTGTTACAGCCGGTGAAAAGATTAATCTTCTTGAAGTGAATACCACTCCGGGAATGACTGCGACAAGTTTTATTCCCCAGCAAGTACGTGCTGCCGGTCTGGAGATAAAGGATGTGATGACTGATATTATCGAAAATAAATTTTAATTACCGTTATGGATCTGACAGAGTTTAATGAGATTCGTCCTTATAATGATGAGGAGCTTCCTCAAATCTTTGAGGAACTGATTGCCGATCCGGCTTTTCGGAAAGCTGCTACCGGAGCTATACCGAACGTTCCATTTGAACTTCTGGCGCAGAAAATGCGTACGTGTAAGACGAAACTTGATTTCCAGAAAGCATTTTGTTATGGTATTTTGTGGAAGATAGCAGAAGAACATACAAATGGGCTGACATTAGATCACAATGCTTTGCCGAATAAGAAGAAAGCCTATACATATATTTCAAATCACAGGGATATTATCTTGGATTCAGGCTTCCTTTCTATTCTGTTGGTCGATCAGGGAATGGATACGGTAGAGATTGCTATTGGTGATAACTTACTTATTTATCCTTGGATAAAGAAGCTGGTGCGTGTCAACAAGTCTTTTATTGTTCAGCGGGCACTTACGATGCGCCAGATGTTGGAGGCTTCGACGCGGATGTCCCGATATATGCATTATACCATTGCAGAGAAAAATCAATCTATTTGGATTGCACAGCGTGAAGGACGGGCGAAGGATTCTAATGACCGCACGCAAGATAGTGTCCTGAAAATGCTGGCAATGGGAGGTGAAGGAGATTTGATAGATCGCTTGAAGGAAATGAATATTGCTCCGCTTGCCATTTCATACGAATATGATCCTTGCGACTTCCTGAAAGCACGGGAATTTCAGTTGAAAAGGGATATAGAAGGATATAAAAAAACAACACAAGACGACTTGATTAATATGCAAACCGGGCTTTTCGGATATAAAGGTAAGGTGCATTTTCAAGTTGCTTCTTGCATAAATGATGAACTGGAACAAATAGACCGCTCGTTACCGAAACCGGAGTTGTTTGCTGCTATTTCTGCTTGTATTGATCAGAGAATTTATCGTAATTACCGGATGTATCCGGGAAATTACGTCGCTTATGACTGGTTGAATGGGACGACAGAGTTTACCGGGATTTATTCGCAGGAGGAGAAACAGCAGTTTGTAGGCTATATTGAGCAACAATTGGGTAAAATAGAGATTCCTAATAAGGATGAAGCTTTTCTGCGTGAGAAGTTGTTATTAATGTATGCCAATCCATTAATAAACCATTTAGCTGCGTGTCGATGAGAATAAGAAAGTTACATATAGTCTGGTTTTGGGGATTACTTTTGCTGATGTCCGCTTGTGGGGAGGATGATTATTATTATCCGTCGGTTAAATTGGAATTTGTAACAGTGAAGGCTGGAACGGATGGTAGTATACAGACGTTGATACCTGATAATGGGGAAGCGTTGACTGTATCTAAAGATCGTACGGGTTCTGCTATTTCGCCAAATACTTCCAGGCGTGTAATGAGTAATTATGAAACGCTTTCGAACGGGCACACGGCTACAGCTGTGATTTATTCTTTGCAATCTCTTGTTACGCCGACACCTAAACCGGCAGATGATCCAACTTATAGAGACGGGTTAAAGCATGATCCGGTAGATGTTGTCAGTATCTGGTTGGGAAGAGGTTATCTGAATATGATTCTGAATCTCAAGGTTAATGGTGGTAAACAGCATGTTTTCGGCATAGTGGAAGATTTGTCCGAATTTGAAACAAATGGTACTGTAAATATGTTGTTGTACCATGATGCGAATGGTGATGAGGAGTACTACAATCGTCGTGCTTATCTCTCTGTTCCTTTGGATAAATATGCGGATGCAGAGAATCCCGGTCAAAAGATAACGATTAAGTTCAAATATTATACGTATGATAAGGACGGCACTGCAATAGAATCTGGTAAGTACTGTAACCCCGGATTTGAATATGTTCCGGATAAGAATTGAATAATAGAGTATGATGTTTAAAATGAATCAACTAGCTGTGGGATTATTTTTATTTCTCTCTTCTCTTTTCTCTTGTCAGCAGAAAGGAGATTTCAAGTCTATGAACGTGGATGATTTTGATAACCTCATTCAGAATGAGGATATACAGCGTTTGGATGTCCGTACTTTGGCAGAGTATTCGGAAGGACATATTGCAAAGACAATCAATATCAATGTAATGGATGATTCTTTTGCTTCAATGGCAGATTCGCTGTTGCAAAAAGATAAACCGGTAGCTGTGTATTGCCGTAGCGGCAAGCGGAGCAAAAAGGCTGCGAATATTCTGAGTGAGAAAGGGTATAAGGTCTTTGAACTTGATAAGGGATTCAATTCTTGGCAGGAGGCAGGCAAGGAGATTGAGCATTAGTCGATGTGGTGAAAAATATAGGTTTTAGACATGGATTAATTGGTTTGACGGTGTGGCGGTGATATTAATAGAGAATTGTCTATTCGTTTAGTCCATGTCTAAAAATAAAAAGTTGATCACTCTTTCTCAGCTTTAAGCTCTATTCCTATTACAAAATAATGGGGTATGTCTTTAAGGATTTCTGCTTTCATTTCCGGATCAATTTCTCTTTCTCCACAAAATCGGATGATGTCATGTTGCTTGTCCAGCCAAGCGGAACCATATAAAATTAAAGGAATTTTCAAATGGTCTGTGTCTTGTATAGGCTGAAATTTAAATAGGCGCGGGTAATAAATATAAGAGTGGTATTTTTCTATTGCCTGTAATTTTAATGGTGCACCACCTTTCATCGTTCCCGGTACATTAATAGTGCAAACTGAAGTCGAATCATTGGACTTTCTAAGATATATTGACATCTCTTTGATATTCTCCCATTCGTTCTTGCCTTCCGGAATATGTTTTATTTCCCGGAAAGCTTGACGATGTTCTTCTGGTACTGCATTTAAAGACTGAATGTTTTTCCCGAGTCTGATATTATGCACTTGTTTGGGGGATTTTCCATTTTCATACTCATCCATGTAGGCAGTGACCGTATATACTTTGTTCAGAAACTCTTTTAATTCAAAACGGAACATGTGAATGTCCATAGCTTCCAGTACATTATAGATGTCTTCTAATTGTGGTTCTGACTGTATTACTTGAGACTTTTTTTCTTGGGCATCTGCTATGCCTGCAACAACGCACAGGCATAGCAATATGATTATTAGTTTACTTTTGAACATGATGTTATAGACTTTCAAGTAATTTCTTTAAAACGACTGTCGCTGAGATCTCACGGTTAGCAGCTTCCGGGATAACGATAGATTGTGGACTTTCGATAACGTCATCCGTCACAATCATGTTTCTGCGTACAGGAAGACAGTGCATGAAGAAAGCGTTATTAGTCACCTCCATTTGTCGGTCGCTGACAGTCCATTCTCGGTCTTTACTCAATATCTGTCCGTAATTGTCGCCTGCATAGGCTGCCCAGTTCTTGGCATATATAAAGTCGGCTCCTTCGAAAGCCTTCATTTGGTCGTATTCCACCTTGGCATTTCCTACAAATTGTGGAGCCAGTTCATAGCCTTCGGGATGAGTAATGACGAAATCATAGTCGGTGGCGTTCATCCATTCGGCAAATGAGTTGGGAACAGCCTGTGGTAATGGACGCGGATGCGGAGCCCAAGTCATAACCACTTTCGGACGTACAGTTTTTTTGTATTCTTCGATGGTGATCAAGTCTGCGAAACTTTGCAACGGATGGCGGGTTGCTGCTTCCATAGAGAATACGGGGCGTCCCGAATACTGGATAAATTGATTCAGAATCGTTTCCTGATAATCGAAATCACGATTCTCGAAGCGTGCAAAAGAGCGTACTCCGATTATATCGCAGTAACATCCCATGACGGGGATGGCTTCCAGTAAATGTTCGGGTTTGTCGCCGTCCATGATAACACCGCGTTCTGTTTCCAGTTTCCATGCACCCTGGTTGATGTCCAACACCATTACGTTCATTCCCAGATTTAAAGCGGCCTTCTGTGTGCTGAGGCGTGTACGTAGACTGGAATTGAAGAAGATCATCATTAATGTCTTGTTACGTCCTAATTCTACATACTTGAAGCGGTCTTTTTTGATTTCAAATGCTTCTGCAAGGGCTGATTTTAAATCGCCGATGTCCTGTACACAAGTAAATTTCTTCATGTTTTCTATAATTAATTCGTTATTATACGATTTATCTTTCAACTGTTTGCTATTCACAGTTTATAGTTCACTATTACATACATATTACCATCTTGTCTGTCCATTTCCTTCAATGACCCATTTATATGAGGTCATTTCTTCCAATCCCATGGGACCACGTGCATGCAATTTCTGGGTACTGATACCTATTTCTGCTCCCAAACCGAATTGGGCTCCATCGGTGAAGGCCGTAGAGACATTAGTATATATACAAGCAGCATCTACTATTTTAGTAAACAACGCTGCACGTTCCTTGTTCTCTGTGACGATGCATTCGCTGTGTCTGGAACTGTTTTCTTGGATATGCCTCAAAGCATCTTCAAAACTCTTCACTGTTTTAACCGCCATTTTATAGTCTAAGAACTCTGTGCCGAAACTTTCTTTCGTTGCAGGTTGCAGAAGTTCGGCAGGATAATGGCCGTCTAATGCCTGATAGGCTCGCGGATCGGCATATATAATCACATTGCTGTCTTTTAACTTTTCGCAAAGCAAAGGAAGCTTATCCAGTCTTTTTTCATGTACGATAGTACAGTCCAATGCATTACATACACTGACTCTGCGTGTTTTGGCATTATAAATAATATCTGCCCCTTTACTTACATCTCCAAACTCATCAAAGTAAGTGTGGCAAATACCGGCCCCTGTTTCAATGACCGGGATTTTTGCATTGTTGCGTACAAAATTGATAAGGTTACTACTTCCTCTGGGGATAACCAGATCGATATAACCTACTGCATTTAGCAATGCTGTTGTAGCTTCTCTATCGGCTGGGAGTAGCTCGACAATATGTGGATTGATATTGAATTCTTTTAGTACTTCGTGAATAACACAGATAATGGCCCGGTTGGAATAATCGGCGTCGCTTCCTCCTTTCAATACACAGGCATTTCCGCTTTTCAGGCAAAGGGAGAATACATCGAAACTCACATTAGGTCGTGCTTCGTAGATGATTCCTATTGCTCCGAAAGGCACGCTGATTTTGGTCAGTTTCATTCCGTTGGGGCGTATGGTCTCTTTCAACACCCTTCCTAAGGGAGAGGGAAGCGTTGCAACATTACGTGTATCTGTGGCAATGTCTTTCAAACGTTCCTCTGTCAGTTTCAACCGGTCATACTTTGGATCATTCTTATCCATTCGTGCGAGGTCTTTTTCATTTTCTGCCAGAATAAACGGTGTCTCTGCAATAGCTGCATCAGCTACTGCATTTAGTATCTGATTGATTATTGTGTCATCCTGGATTGCCAATTCACGGCTAGCTGCTTGTACGGCAGCGAAGGTTTCGTTTAAGTTAGTAACCATACACTTTTTTTCTTTCGATTAATTATTCAATGTATAGATAGTCGTAATGTACTACCGCTTTTTTACCATGTTTTCCTATAGCTTCCTTTGCTTGTCTAGCATCACAATTTACTTTCCCTATTCCTACCTGATTTCCCTGAAAATCCATGATACGCACAATATCGTCTTTTTCAAATTCTCCTTCAATACGTGTAATACCGATCGGAAGAATACTGACTGCATTTTCAGAATTTAGTATTTCGGTAGCACACTTATTAATGTGAATTTCACCTTTTGCGAATCCCTCACTGTGGGCAATCCATTTTTTTACGCTGGATACCGGTTCGTTGGAAGGAATGAATCGTGTGCAGAGAGTTTCATCCGGATGTTGAAGCAGGTCGACCAGGATATTATCTCGTTTCCCATTGGCGATAATTACCGTAATCCCTTCATCTGCTACTTTGCGGGCTATATTGGTCTTTGTTAACATCCCCCCTCGGCCGAAACTGGACTTGGAAGCTTGGATATAGTTGGATAGATCTTTTCCATGTTCAATCTCACGAATGACGGAAGAATCCGGATTTGAAGGAGAACCATTATAAATTCCGTTTATATTGCTGAGGATAATCAATGCTTGTACATTCATCATCGAGGCAATGAGTCCGGATAGTTCATCATTATCGGTGAACATCAGTTCACTGACAGAAATCGTATCGTTTTCATTTACAATCGGAATTACTCCATTTGCAAGCATCACTGTCATACAGTTTTTCTGATTGAGATAATGGCGGCGTGTGCCAAAACTTTCTTTTGTAGTCAATACCTGACCGACAGGAATATTATGTTCGCGGAAAAGCTCATAATAACGATTGATTAACTTTGCCTGTCCTACTGCAGAAAACAATTGACGTTGGTCTACACTGTCGAGTTTTTTTTGTGGGGATACTTCACTACGTCCTGACGCTACCGCTCCTGACGAAATGAGAATAATCTCCACTCCCGATTTATGCAATTCTGCTATCTGATCAACAAGCGCTGACATACGAGTAACGTCCAGCGTCCCATCTCGGCGTGTTAATACATTGCTACCGACCTTTACTGCAACCCGTGTAAATACCTGTTTCATTTTTGCTAATTTACTGACGATTTGAAAGTACAAATATAGAACTTTTTATCGATATGTTACCAAAACGGGCTGAAAAGAATTATCTTAGCATCCTGATAGAGAAAAAGTAAATAATGAAATATACGAATCTACAAGTAGAACAGATGACTTCCTTCATCATATTTGAAAGTGCACACATCAATATTACTCCCTGTGTCAATTTGGGTACGGGAGGTGAAAATATACATACGGTCCTCCTAGGCCAATTCACTGGAGAATATCAGAGAAGGCCTGAAGTGTATTAGTCGTTATCTTTTTCTGCTCGACTTCTGATTAGTTCGGTAGCGGATTCGTATTCGTCTTCAGTGACAAGGACAGAGACTGCCGGAGCAATATAGGGTGCCAATGTACCCATAATTCCATCTTTGATAACGCAGCGAATGTCATTGCTTTCTAATAATCCCTTGATGATTTCTGCCTCCCACGGAGAGCCGGAGAATACTTCTATCGACTTGCTGTAATCTTCTTCTTTCATGATCTTATGGTATTAAGGGTTGTTGTTTACAAATATAACAAGAAATGGCAATAAATAGTTATTCTTTTCCAGAATTTTATTCGAGCGTGATTCGTTTTACATTAATCTGTTGGTTTAGGAAAGTCGAGGCCGACTCGATGAACTTATCTTCCGCTTCTGTTGTATAAAACAAACAACTGTTATTTTTAGTACATTTAATATCCATTTCCGGGTGTCTGCACAAATAATCTTTTAAGCTTTCGGCGACATATTCACCTTGTGCGATCACGCGGATATTATCCGGAATATATTGCTGAATTTTCGGAAGTAGCAGAGGGTAATGTGTACAACCCAGAATCACAGTGTCAATCTGTGAGTCTTTTTGCAATAACTGATTTATATATTTCCGGATGAAATAATCTGCTCCTTCATTCTGTGCTTCATTATTTTCTACTAATGGTACCCACATCGGACAGGCAACTCCGTTTACTTGAATATCGGGGTATAGTTTATGAACTTCCAGCGGGTAAGACTCTGATTTGATTGTACCTGCTGTCGCTAATATTCCGATATGTCGGCTTTGTGTTATATTCCCTATGCACTCTACCGTGGGACGGATTACTCCGAGTACACGACGTTCCGGATCTATCTTCGGTAGATTGTTCATCTGTATACTACGCAATGCTTTGGCAGAGGCTGTGTTGCAAGCTAATATAACAAGATGGCAGCCCAATTCAAATAACTTGTTGACTGCTTGTAGAGTGAATTCGTATACGATTTCAAAAGAACGTGTTCCGTAGGGTGTACGGGCATTATCTCCCAGATAAATATAGTCATATTCAGGTAATATCTCTCTTATCTTATTGAGAATAGTCAGTCCGCCGTATCCGGAGTCAAATACTCCGATCGGTCCGGGTGTATAGGGTAACTGTTGTTTCATAACGGATGAGAATTTATATACGCAAATGTACATGAAAAAAAGGGAAAGAGAAAGAAGTCTGTGCTTCTTTTCCCTTTCCCTTTTAGAATTTCTTACTCTTATTGCTTATTTAATACCGAGATTAGCTTTTACCTTGTTAGTCAGGTTGATGCTTAATGTCTCATTAACATAAGGTATTGGAGTTCTTGCAAGGTCGAAGATGTAAATTACTCCTTCAGCGGCACCAACTGCCTTGATAGCGTCATCTAATTTTTTGTAAATAGGAGCCATTGCATCATTTTGTGCCTTTGCCATTTGTTGCTGAGCATCTTGCTGGAACTGTTCTTGTCTTTGCATCATATCCTGCAACTCTTTCTGTCTTCTTTCAGCGATATTAGCCGGAAGAGAATCCTTAGCGATAGCTTGCTGGAATTCCTGATATTTCTTGTTGAATTCTTCTTGGGTTCTTTGAAGTTCAGCAGTAAGTTGTTTTTCTAAATTCTGAATGTCATTTTGAGCCTTTGTGAATTCCGGCATCACAGTGATAATTTCCTGTGCGTTAATATGACCGAATTTTAAGTTCTGTGCAAATACACCCATTGGGAGTGCAAGCAACATTACAAGTGCGATTCTTTTTAGCATAGTTCTATAATTTATTTGAATGATTTTTAGTTATTTCCAGTTGCAAATGTATGAAATTAATTTGAATATCCTAATCTTCTTAATATTTCATCGCTGATATCAATGCGCGGATTTGCAAAAATTATGCCTGCGGCAGAGGCTCTATCGACTACCATGTCGTATCCATGTTGTTGAGATACAGCCTTTACTGCTTCATAAATTTCATCTTGAATCGGAGTAATCAGCTTGTTTCTCATCTTTGCCAATTCACCCTCCGGACCAAAATAAGTACGTTTTAGTTCAGCGGCAGCCTTCTCTTTGGCTACGATTTCATCCTCTTTCTTTGTTTTTTGTGCAGCAGAAAGAGTTGACGATTTCGCTTGGTAGTCCTGAAACATTTTCTGTGCCTCTTTTGCCAAGACTTCTACTTCAGCCTGATATTTCTTCGTAGCTTCTTGCATTTGTTCATTAGCGCTTTGAGCAGCCGGAATATTCTTCATAATATATTCCGTATCGATCAATGCAAATTTCTGTGCGTTAGCTGCCATACTAATGGCAAACAGCAGAGTGATAAATAGAACAGACTTTCTCATGACGTTTAGTTTTTTGGTGATACATTTTAGAATTCTTGTCCTAAGATAAAGTGGAATTGGCTTCCTCCATATTGTTTAGAACCAAATACCTTGTCGAAACCGTAACCCCAGTCAATACCCATCATACCAATCATCGGCAGGAAGATACGCACACCAACTCCGGCAGAACGTTTCAAGTCGAACGGATTGAATTTCTTGATATCATTCCAAGCGTTACCAGCTTCCAAGAAGCCTAACACATAAATGTTGGTACTTGTTTCCAGCATTAACGGATATCTTAATTCAATTCCGAGACGTGTGTAAGCATAACCTTCGGAACCGTATGGTGTCAATGAGCTATTTTCATAACCACGCAATGCGATACTTTCTGTTGCGTAGCTTGAGTAACCGGTCATACCATCACCACCGACATCAAATGTACCGAATGGTGATTTCTTGTATTCATTGTAATGACCCAACAAACCGAATTCTGTACGTGTCATCAATACCAGACACTTCGGATGAGCAATAGGGTCCATTAACGGGGTATATGTTTTACCTTTAAATTTCCATTTGTGGTATTCTACCCATTTATGAAGTTTGTTCATATTGTCTTGGGTGATACTACCTGTTTTAGGGTTAGAGTAGTAACCTTTATAATCCTTGCCATCGAAAGCTGAATACGGTGGAGTGAACTGTACTGATAATGAGAAATCCGAACCGGAGCGCGGGAAGATCGGGTTGTCAATAGAGTTACGTGCCAACGTCAATGAAATGCTCAAATCATTACACTTACCGTTAGTTACCGGGAAGTACTGCCAGTCTTTCAGGTTGTAGCGTTGATAAGCCAACTCTGCAGAAAGGGTGAAGTAGTCATCGGGCCATTTAAGACGTTTACCCCAACCAACGGAAAGTCCCCACATTTTGATAGACTTGTCCGGGTCATAGTAGTTCTCGTAGTTATTGTAGTTACCATAATTGTACATGCCATAACCACCATAACCGCTATACATACTGTTGTAGTAGTTGTTAAAGTAGCTGGAATTGTAGTAACGGCTACTGATATCCGTTTGTACAGAGAAGAAGGCGGATACGGAGAATGAGTTCGGACGTTTACCACCAAACCAAGGATCGAAGAATGAGATACTATACGATTGATAATACTTAGCATTTGTCTGTCCGCTGATAGTCAATGTCTGTCCGTCACCCTGTGGCAGGATACCGCGATAATTTTCCCCCGGATGCAGCAGATTGGCTATGGAGAAGTTGGTGAACTTCAAACTCAGTTTACCAATGATACCAGTCTGTCCCCAACCGGCAGAGAATTCTACCTGGTCATTGGCTTTAGAAGTCAAAGGCAAACCTATGTCAACGGTTCCGTTCATAGGGTCCGGTTGGATATCCGGTTGCAGTTTTTCCGGGTCAAAGTGTCCCATTTGCTGAATCTCACGTAAAGAACGCATCAAGTCTTCTTTGCTGAACAATTGTCCCGGACGGATACGAAGCTCACGACGGACTACGTTTTCATACAAACGGTCGTTACCACTAATATTGATTTTATTAATAGTAGCCTGGCGGCCTTCATAGATTCTCATTTCGAGGTCGATAGAGTCACCTACAATATTTACCTCGACCGGATCGAGATTATAGAATAGGTAACCGTTGTTATAGTATAAGTTGCCGATAGCGTCATCGTCTGTGGAAATACGCTCGTTCAGTAACTTTTGGTTGTAAACGTCACCCTTCTTCATGCGAAGCAGGTAGTTTAATTGTTCCGACGGATAGAGCGTATTACCTACCCATGCAACGTTACGGAGATAATATTTCTGACCTTCATCTATATCCAGAAAGACGTTAACTGTTTTTTCGTCATACTGTGATATGCTGTCCTTTACAATCATTGCATCACGGTAGCCTAATTCATTATATTTGTCGATGATAAGCTGTTTATCCGCTTCATAGTTTTCCGGTACGAATTTTTTAGTACGGAACAAGTTACGAAGTTTACCTTTTTCATTGGTTTTCTTCATTACTCGTTTCAACTTGGAAGCTTTGATAGCTGTATTTCCAACGATTTGTATCTCGTGGACTTTTACTTTTTCCTTCTTGTCGATATCGATATCTACAAGAACCTGGTTCTCGCTGGAAGGATCATCTTTTTGTGAAATGATCACTTCGGCATTTTTAAATCCTTTGTCATCAAAATATCGTTTGATAAGTGTCTTTGCGCGGTCTACGGTATTCGGAGTGATCTGCATACCTTTTACCATTCCCAGCTTACCTTCCAAATCGGTGCGTTCCGACTTCTTAACGCCGTGATAACGTACCTCAGAGATACGGGGACGCTGCGTTAGACTGATTTTTAACCAGATCTTGTTACCCTCTATTTTTTCGGCTGTAATTTGTACGTTGGAGAATAAACCATGACGCCAGTAGCGTTTGATTGCTCCAGTGATTTCATCACCCGGCACAGTAATTGTTTGTCCTACCGATAATCCGGATATTCCAATCAATACATAGTCTTCATAATTCTTCACGCCTTCGACTTTGATATCCGCTATCTCATACTGTTTCGGTGTACCGGAGTATAAGATGACAGGTTTCGAGTCTTCATCAGTGTTGGCTTCTTGCGCAATGCCTGTTGTTACAAAACAGAACAGACAGATAAACGTTACGAATATAAAGGAAATACGATAATGCATTTATGTTATAATTTGATGTTTCGAATAATGTTAGCTGATTTGTTCACTGGTTTTGCCGAACCTGCGTTCTCTTTGTTGATATTCGCAGATAGCTTTATAGAGTTCTTCGTTGTCAAAATCCGGCCAAAAGGTATCACAAAAATAAAGTTCTGAATAAGCACATTGCCATAACATATAGTTGCTTAACCGGATTTCTCCCCCCGTGCGGATCAACAGATCCGGATCAGGCATGAAGTTTGTTGATAGGTGAGAGGATATGTACTCATCTGTTATTTGTTCAGGAGATATTTCTCCTGCTTTAACTTGTGCTGCTATTTGTCGGGCTGCTTCAGTTATCTCCCAACGGGAAGAATAACTAAGAGCTAACACCAGACACATACCTGTATTATGAACTGTATGTTCTATGCATGCTTTCAGACTAGCTTGCACATCAGCAGGTAATTTCATGAAATCACCGATGACTTGAAAGCGGAGATTATTCTTCATCAATGTCTCCTCTTCAATAGAATCTAACAATAGATTCATCAGAGCCGACACTTCTTTCTGTGGTCGATTCCAGTTCTCGGTTGAGAAGGTGTATAAAGTCAGATACTTAATTCCCAACCGTGCAGCGTCTTCTGTGATTTTCTGCACTGTTTCCGCGCCTGCGTGGTGACCGTAAGTACGTTCTTTTCCCCGTTGCTTAGCCCACCGTCCGTTGCCATCCATAATAATAGCTACGTGTTGGGGGATCCGAGTTTTGTCTATTTGCTCTATATAGGACATCTTCTTATTTTAAACGTATACGTTTATTATTTACCGGCATTTAGCGGATCCTTGTCAAACCATAGCTGGTTCAAACGACCGCGCCATACTTCAGATTCATAAGTGTAGGTATGTGTTTTAGTAGCTTTACTACTTTTTTCCTCATCTTCCTCATCTTCCACTTCTTCCTCAAAACTAGCAGTTCCTCCGCTAAATAAAATATATATATAGTCATTCTTGTCGTCTAATACAGAGGAATAGGTTTCTCTACCTCTGAATTCCGGTTGCTCTTTACTTGGCTTAAAATCAGCTTCGCTCCAGTCCTGATAAGGGAAAGAGAACTTTTTATTTGCTTTTTTCCATGCAAGACCTGCTTCTGAGGTATAGAATGATTCAAATTTCTCTCCAAAGATATAGAACTGGTTGTTATAATACATAATGGTAGGGGTTTGTAGTACCGGGCAGCTTGTCTCTTCGTTATTTGGTGGGAATGAAACCCATATACTGCCCATATATCCCCATGGAACGATAGCTTCAATATCTCCGGCTATTGGCTGTTTAGCATGTTCTCCGATGAGCATAATTCCTTCAAGACCAGTTGCTGTAGTATAAGTTGTATAAGATATGTTTCCAATAGGGAAGTCATCTGGTACAACTTGAAGTTCTTGGTCTGTTTTTGCGTTGGAAGTTATTTCATTAGTAGAAGCAAAAACTTTTGTTTCATTTATTGTCTTGATGTATGTTATTTTATTACTTAAAGGAGCTAGGAGTAGATTTACATGTTCATTTTCAAATAAGCCTGAAGTCTCCCATTTTATACCATTGGTAGATTCATACACGTTACCGTCATTATTATCGGCTGTTGTTGCATATAATTTATTGTTGTATGACAATATTGAAGAAGGAAGACTATTCTTAAATGGATTCTCTTCCAAAGAGTTTGAGACCCATGACATTGCGTTTCCTTTTTGTGCAATATATACTTTGAGGACATTATCCACTACAGAATAAGTAAGAATGTTCTCTCCTAAAATGACTGTTTTTTGTTCTTTAATGGACTCAGAATTACTAATTTTAGCAACATAATTCCACCTCAATGAATCCGGATCATGCTTATGTACTCGTACACTAATCGTGTATTCTCTTGTTTGATCAGGAGAAGTGCCGGCCAATGCTTCTGTTGACCATACTTTAAGTTTGATAGGCTTTCTGAGATCAATAGAATCTGCGATGTTAATGATAGAATCCTTGCCGCTTTGGTCTTTCATTGTCACGACACCGGACGCTGTAGTCAATTTAGTTATTAGAATTTTATCAATAATGGTATCAGCATGAACAGGAAGTGAATCTTCATTATAGATTTCACTTTTCAATTGGTCAATAGTGAATTTATACTTCCCAAGGCCTGTTGTATCAAGTTCAAACGCATGTATAGTCGCGTCCGGACTATATTCGATGTTGTTATCATCGTCAAGACATGACGTTATAACGAATGACACCATGAAAAAACTCGCAATAAATGATAAAAACTTTATTCTCATTTGAAAGATTGTGTTTATTTACAAGTTGCAAAAATAGAAACATTTTTTCCGATAAAGAACATTCCCGGCAAGTTTTATATAAAATTATAGATAATAACGTCGATTTTATCGACGTAAAACTCCCTGAATAGGACTATTTTAGCTTATCTTGATGAATGTAATGCCAAAACTGTCTTCCGAAGTGTTCTTCTGTCGAATAACTAAATTTATCGCATATTTCAGGTGCTTTAACACCGGAATATAGCTTGTTGGGGCACTTCTCGATATATATTTCATCCCATAACTCATTGGCTATAAATGACTGAAGAAGTTGGCTGCCTCCTTCCACCAGTAATGATTGTATTTTTCGTTGATAGAGTTCTTCCATTATCTGAGTGAATAGGTTGTGATTAAAGTCGATTGTGATATATGTGATATTCTTCGCTTCCGGATGTTTGTTTGCTGTAAAGACTAATGTTGGCACATTGCCGTCAAATAGCTGCAAATCATTAGGAAGAGACAACGTACGGTCTAATACGACACGTATCGGATTTCGTCCATACCAGTTACGTACGGTCAGAGAAGGATTGTCTAGTAATGCTGTTCGCCTGCCTACCATGATAGCAACAGATTCTGCTCTTCTTTTATGTACGAGCATTGAAGTCAGAGGAGAGGAGAGTACAACAGGTTGCCCGTCCGTTCGTTCCAAGTCAATAAAATGATCGGCAGATTCCGCCCATTTAAGAGTAATATAAGGCCGATGAAGCGTGTTGAAAGTGATGAAACGACGAATCAACTGTCTGCATTCACTTTCTAATACGCCTACAATTACTTCCCGTCCTGCATCTTTTAGTTTTTGGATACCCCTTCCTGCAACTTGTGAAAACGGGTCCTGGCAACCGATAACAATACGTGGAATCTGTTTCTCTATAATCAAGTCTGCGCAAGGTGGCGTTTTTCCGTAATGGGAACATGGCTCCAGACTGACATAAATAGTAGAACGTTTTAATAATGATTCGTCTTTGACGGAACGAATCGCATTAACTTCTGCGTGCGCTTCTCCACAACGAATGTGATAACCTTCGCCGATAATACGTCCGTCGCATACAATGACAGCCCCTACCATTGGGTTGGGGGCAGCGTTACATAGACCATTTTTTGCCAGCTCAATGCAACGCCTCATGTATTTTTCTTCTTCCATTTTGGTGCTCTTCGCTATATTATTCTTACTTTTGCACTCCGAAATTGTGAAAATATGAATCGTATCACTACTTACATCCGTCAGTCATTACAGGATATTTATCCTCCGGAAGAGGTAAAAGCTCTTTCGATGTTGATCTGTTGCGACATGTTAGGTTTAGATGCGCTTGATATTTACATGGGCAAAGATATAATTTTATCCGAATGCAAACAGCGTGAATTAGAAAACATTATATTCCGTTTGCAGAAAAATGAGCCGATACAGTACATTCGCGGCTTTGCTGAATTTTGCGGAAGGAAATTTAAAGTTGCTCCCGGTGTCTTGATTCCTCGTCCGGAAACGGCAGAGCTGGTAGAATTGATAGTGAAGGAGAATCCGGGTGCCCGTCACCTATTAGATATAGGTACGGGAAGCGGATGTATCGCAATCTCTTTGGATCAGAACCTTCCGGATGCAGAAGTAGAGGCTTGGGATGTTTCGGAAGAGGCGTTAGCCATAGCTAGTGAAAATAATAAAGAGTTGGACGCCCGGGTTATGTTTCGACGGAGAGATGTGCTGTCTGATGAACTCGGCGCGACTTCTTGTTATGACGTTATTGTCAGCAATCCACCTTATATAACTGAGGCGGAGAAGCAGGATATGGAAGCCAATGTACTTGATTGGGAACCGGGACTTGCCCTGTTTGTCCCCGATGATGATCCTTTGCGGTTCTATCGTCGGATTGCCCGTCTGGGGTGCGACTTACTTTTGCCGGGTGGCAAGCTTTATTTTGAAATCAACCAGGCTTATGGCCGGGAAACAGCACACATACTTGAAATGAACCAATATCGTGATGTTCGTGTTATTAAAGACATATTTGGAAAAGATAGAATAGTTACAGCTAACCGATGAGTGCACAATTAACTGATGAAGAGGCTTTGAATCGTGTAGCCTCTTATTGCTCTACTGCCGAGCATTGTCGGGCAGAGATAAATGAGAAATTACAACGTTGGGGAATTGCCTATGAAACCATTGCGCGCATTCTAGACCAACTGGAGGCGGAAAAGTTTATTGATGATGAACGTTTCTGTCGTGCTTTTGTGAATGATAAGTTCCGTTTTTCCAAGTGGGGAAAGATGAAAATCGCTCAAGGGCTTTATATGAAAAAGATTCCTTCTGACGTGGTATGGCGTTATCTGAATGAGATTGATGAAGAAGAATACCTCTCCGTTCTGCGCGACTTGTTAGCTTCAAAGCGGAAAAGTATTCATGCCAGTGATGACTATGAATTGAATGGAAAGTTAATGAGGTTTGCGATGAGTCGTGGATTTGAACTAAAAGATATCAAGCGTTGTATCGATGTTCCTGAAGAAGAGGAATTGGTCGACTAAAAAAATATAACGGATTCTTCTTTTTATTCTCGTTCAATTTCTGTACTTTTGCGGCAAATAATTAATAGTTAGTTTAGTTATGAAAAACTTAGAGAGACTATTTGCGGAGAAACTGTTGAAGATTAAAGCTATTAAACTTCAGCCCGCTAACCCTTTCACATGGGCTTCTGGATGGAAATCCCCCTTTTACTGTGATAACCGTAAAACTCTGTCCTATCCTTCTCTTCGTAATTTTGTGAAGATTGAAATTACACGTCTGATATTGGAACGATTCGGACAGGTGGATGCGATTGCCGGTGTAGCTACAGGTGCTATTCCGCAGGGAGCTTTAGTAGCTGATGCATTAAATCTGCCGTTCGTGTATGTTCGTTCTACCCCGAAAGACCACGGATTGGAAAACTTGATTGAAGGTGAACTTCGTCCGGGTATGAAAGTTGTAGTGGTTGAAGATTTAATTTCTACAGGTGGTAGTAGTTTGAAGGCAGTAGAGGCAATCCGTCGTGATGGTTGCGAAGTAATCGGTATGGTTGCGGCCTTTACTTATGGATTCCCGGTTGCCGAAGAGGCATTCAAAAATGCGAAAGTGTCTTTGGTGACATTAACCAATTATGAAGCGGTGCTTGATGTGGCACTTCGTACAGGTTATATCGAAAAAGAAGACATACAAACATTGAATGAATGGCGTAAGGACCCCGCGCATTGGGATGCTGGAAAGTAAGATTTTATTGTTAATTCAAATATTTAAAAGAAAGAACCATTCGGACAGTAACTGTTCGGGTCGTTCTTTTTTTATTTTATACTAACAGATATTTATGGCAAATTTTGAGAGTAGTGTCAAGGTAATACCTTATAGTCAGGAACGTGTATATAATAAGCTTTCGGATTTAAGCAATCTGGAAGCTATCAAAGACCGTTTGCCACAGGATAAAGTGGAAGATTTAAGTTTTGATTCGGATACGTTGAGTTTTACAGTCTCTCCCGTAGGGCAGTTGACGCTGCAAATTGTAGAACGTGATCCTTGTAAATCCATTAAACTGGCAACTACCAATTCACCGCTTCCTTTTAATATGTGGATTCAACTGGTTGAAACTGCTGAGGAGGAATGTAATGTGAAAGTGACTATCGAAATAGATATTAATCCGTTTATGAAAGCGATGGTACAGAAACCGCTTCAGGAGGGGTTGGAGAAAATGGTTGAAATGCTGGCTGTTATTAATTACTAATACTTGTTTTTATGGCACAGAAACTTTGGGAGAAATCCGTACAGGTGAATAAAGATATCGAACGTTTCACTGTAGGTCGTGACCGCGAAATGGACCTTTATCTGGCTAAACATGATGTGATCGGTTCTATGGCTCATATCACAATGCTCGAAAGTATCGGTTTGTTGACAAAGGAGGAACTCGTGCAATTGTTGGCAGAGTTGAGGAATATATATGCTTCGGCCGAAAAAGGTGAATTTGTGATAGAAGAAGGAGTGGAAGACGTACATTCACAGGTGGAATTGATGTTGACCCGGCGTTTGGGTGACATAGGAAAGAAGATACATAGCGGGCGTTCACGCAATGACCAAGTGTTGCTGGATTTGAAACTCTTTACCCGTACACAAATTAAAGAAATCGCTGAGGCGGTAGAGCAACTTTTCCATGTGCTGGTTAACCAGAGTGAGCGATATAAGGATATACTGATGCCGGGATATACACATTTACAGATTGCTATGCCGTCCTCTTTCGGACTGTGGTTCGGTGCATATGCCGAGAGCTTGGTAGATGATATGTTATTCTTACAGGCTGCCTTTAAGATGTGCAATCGTAATCCGCTGGGCTCTGCTGCCGGATATGGTTCTTCTTTTCCATTGGATCGGACGATGACAACTCGTTTGCTCGGTTTTGATTCGCTGAACTACAATGTAGTATATGCTCAAATGGGACGTGGAAAAATGGAGCGTAATGTGGCTTTTGCTTTGGCAACCATTGCCGGAACAATATCCAAACTAGCTTTTGATGCTTGTATGTTCAACAGTCAGAACTTCGGTTTTGTAAAGTTGCCGGATGATTGTACTACGGGGTCCAGTATTATGCCACACAAGAAGAACCCGGATGTCTTTGAATTGACACGTGCCAAATGTAATAAATTGCAATCGCTTCCTCAACAGATCATGATGATTGCGAATAATCTGCCATCCGGCTATTTCCGTGACTTGCAGATTATAAAAGAGGTCTTTATTCCTGCTTTCCAGGAATTGAAAGATTGCTTGCAGATGACGACCTATATAATGAACGAGATAAAAGTGAACGAACATATTCTTGACGATGATAAGTATCTGCTTATCTTTAGTGTAGAAGAAGTGAATCGTTTGGCTCGTGAAGGTATGCCTTTCCGTGATGCTTATAAAAAGGTGGGACTGGATATTGAGGCCGGAAAATTCTCTCATGGTAAAGAAGTACATCATACGCACGAAGGCAGTATTGGTAATTTATGTAATGCCGAAATCTCCGAATTGATGCAGCAGACCGTTGAAGGTTTCAATTTCTGTGGGATGGAAGAAGCTGAAAAGGCACTTCTTGGGCGATAAACAGCATTTCGAAGGATAGTTTTTTAAACTTTCCTTCGAAAAGATTTGGCAGAAACAAGTAAACTGTTTATCTTTGCACCCGTTGAAAATACGCGGAAATAGCTCAGTTGGTAGAGCATAACCTTGCCAAGGTTAGGGTCGCGAGTTCGAGTCTCGTTTTCCGCTCTTTCTTTGAAAGGATGCTCGAATGGTGGAATGGTAGACACGAAGGACTTAAAATCCTTTGGCCATTGCGGCTGTGCGGGTTCAAGTCCCGCTTCGAGTACGAGTATTCCTGATTAAAAGCTCTGTAAATCTTTGATTTACGGAGCTTTTTATTTATCCGTTTATCACTGATTCATTCTGTCTCAAATCCTGATTTTAGCCCGTTTTAAGGTTGATTTATGCGACTTATGTAAACCAAGATGTAAACCGGAAATGTGTATGAAAGCAACGGTTAATGTGTTGTGTTACAGGTCTAAAACTCTTAGTAATGGTGAGCATCCATTAATGATTTGTGTGTGCAAAGACGGCAAACGGAAGTATGTCGGTCTTGGAATCTCTGTAAATCCTAAATATTGGGATTTTAAGAAGAATAGTCCTAAGCGTAATTGTCCCAATAGGGAACAGTTAATAAAGGTTATTAATGAGCATGAACAGAAGTATGCTGAATGTGTGCTTGAGTTCTCTGCGGAGAATCGGGAGTATTCATCTGCATCTTTGATTGAAGCAGTTGTGCCTGTACAGAAGGCTAGAACGGTCGGTGAACTGTTTAATGAGTATATAGCTCAACTTAAAGACGAGGGTAGGTTAGGGTATGCGCTTTCTGTACAACAGGTATGTAACTCTCTGTTGAAGTATAGAGGGCATTTAGACATTTACTTCTCCGAAATTGATGTAAATTGGTTAAAAGCGTATGAATCTTGGCTGAGACGCTGTAATTTGGCGGATAATACCATTGGCATACGTTTTAGGACATTGCGGGCTGTTTATAACTTGGCTTTGGCTGAAGGTATAGTGAAGGTGGATTGTTATCCGTTTAAAAAATACAAAGTCTCTAAATTACATAAGGAGACAGCTAAACGTGCTATAACAAAAGAACAGGTGAAGCAGGTTATTGAATATGATGTGTCAAGGGCACGTTTCTATAAGAGATTGGCGGTTGATATGTTTACGTTCTCTTATTTAATGGGTGGCATTAACTTCACGGACATGGCTTTTCTTACAGATAAGAACTTTGACGGTGAACGTTTGGTGTATATTCGTCAGAAGACGAAGAAGTTAATAATGTTACCGTTACAAGAGAAGGCTGTTGAGATAGTGAACCGCTATCGTTCCTCACAGCGTAAATATGTATTTCCAGTACTGGATAATCGTGAGCGGACACCACGGCAAATAAGAAACCGGATATATGATGTGTTGGATAACGTTAATGGATATTTGGCTGATATTGGAAAGGAGTTGGGTATTGAATTAAAGATTTCCAGTTATGTCGCCCGCCATTCCTATGCGACAGTTTTGAAACGTTCCGGAGTATCTACTTCTGTTATCAGCGAATCGTTGGGGCATAGTTCGGAAAGGGTGACACAAATTTATTTGGATAGCTTTGAGAACAGGCAATTAAATGATGCAATGAAGAACTTGTTATAGTACTTTCAATTAATCCCACTTGTAATTATTGCAGGTGGGATTTTATTTATATATTTGAAGCATTTAATTATACAACATTACACATGAAACATAAACTATCCAATTACGGCAATTCTGATGCGCATAATCAAATAAAGAAACTTATGCTTAGAGGTGAGAAGCTTACAATAGGCTTCTTCAATGAGGACATAACCAATTACTCATGCGCATGGATTGAATCAAAAACTGTCAGCGCATTTAAATATGTTATCTTTAAGGAAGATAACGTTTACTGGCTTATGAACTATCTTGTCAATGGTGAGGTTGAGGACATAGATGCGAAACCGTTCGGAATACAGGGAGAGATAGAAGAAGAGGAAGACTTCCAGTTATGTATGTTGAAGAACTTCATTGAAAGCAAAATGACAGTACAGTTCAGTCCTCTGCCTAGAGACGGAAGCGGATTTGTAAGAGCCATATCGGCATTTGATAACGGGAAGGTGATATTTAAATTAAAGAAGACAGACGAGCTGTTGGAATATCTAAAGGCACGTGACTTTATTTTACTTTAATAAATGGAAACCACATATATCGAGATTGATTCACCGGACAAACATCTGTCAGATGTATTGGAAGAAATACCGTCCAATGTCATTCTTTATAAGACCCTGACAGGTATCGGTGCGACTTATAGCGAGATTAAGGCTCAAAGACATTCCATTATCATAGAACCGAACGTTCCTGTAATAATCGGTAAATGTAATTCCGACAAACATAAGAATGACAATTTGCTGGGTGTCTATGAGGGTGTCACTACTGACAGGATTATCAAATATCTAGGAGCAAGCAGGGGGAAATATTATAAGATACTCACTACACCCGAAAGCTTCACGAAGGTTAAAGATGCGTTTCTGATATTTAACGGCAAGATATATAATACCTGTTTCCTACTTATTGATGAAGCTCACAAGACTATAAAGGACGTGGATTATAGAAGTGATATTGTCCTGCCTATGAATGACTTCTTCAAGTTCAAGGGGAAGGCACTGGTATCTGCAACTCCGCTTAAATTCAGTGACCCACGTTTTGAAGAGAACGGTTTCAGTATCATTAAGATTGAACCTACATACGATTACGCTAAGGAGATTGATATAAAGCCTTCAACCAACATATTAAGGGAAGTTTGGGAGGAATTTGGTTGGATGCCATTCATAACAGGACAAGACAAAGACAGACCTTTCTTCATATTCATAAATTCTGTAGGTATTATCTACTCTATAATATCCCAACTTAAACTGTTTGACAAGTCTTCCGTATTCTGCGCCCCCAAGAGCATAGACAAGTTAAAGCAGAATAACTTCAACCGATGTTATGAGAACTGGGATATAGAGAGGATGAGCCAATACAACTTCTTTACCAGTCGCTTCTTTAATGCGGTGGATATTGAACTGGACTTCAAGCCTTATGTCATACTGGTTACTGATGTGTACTTTGCAGAACAGACGATGTTTGACCCATATTCCGATGTAGTCCAGATTATAGGCAGATTCAGGAATGGAATAACGGCTGTCACCCACGTTACCAATAGCAAGTACGAACTGCCACAGAGAACCGAGGAAGAACTGGATGAGTTTGTCAGGACAAGCGAGGAAGTATATAATACACTCAAAACATTTTATGATGCGGCAGCCAGTAAAGGGGCAAGGGTAGCATATAAAGCTGCAATGGACAGTTTGCCATTCAATCAGATGTTGGACATAGACGGTAACAAGAACTGGTTTGCTGTTGACAACTATATAAATGATGCACTGGTAACTGGATATTATCGGGATGTGAAGTCACTTCAACGGGCTTATGAACAGCATAATGATATATTAACGCCTTCCGTATTTGCATTGTCTGACCGTCCCGCCCTTACAGATGAAGACCTACGATTCAAACGGGGGTTGAAGACGCTTAGCACAAAGGATAGGAGAACGCAGATTGTCAAGTTACTGGAATATCTAGGCAATAATGACCTTACAGAACAGGAACGTGAATTTAAAACTGATTTGAGAAGAACGGATTCATTCATAGTTGAAGCATACGAACTGGTAGGCAAGGAAGTGATTGAAGAACTGGATTACTCCTATCCTGAAATCAAGAAGCGGATGATAGTTGCACAATACCTGTTGGGAGCCAAAGGAACGGAGACTATCCAACTGATAAAGACCTCATTCAAGGTAGGAATGAAGTACAGACTAACCTATATTAAAGAAGAACTGATTCGTATATTCGAGTTATTGGGAGTTACTCCGCCTAATAAGATAACAGCCCAAAGTATCAATTCATACTTTGAAACTAAAGAAGTGTGGATTAAGAAGGATAAAGCCCTGTTGCTTGTAAGAGAGAAAGTGTAGTACAGCCATTCAACCTTTTAGGGAAGAATGTTCAATTTATATGCCCCACCTCATAAAAGGTTGAATATGCTATAATCCTGATAGTCCGGTTATCACTAACTTGGATTATCGGGATTTGTTTTATCCTGTAGTCTGTCATTCCCGATTGTGGTATAATGGTTAGGCAATGCCACTGACATTTATTACCTTTGCAGTACCTCAAATGACATAACATTCAGATTATCTGCAACCTACCGAGATTCATTACTACTAACCTATTCTAATCTTATTAATTACTATGAAAGAACTTACCTATCATGAAATCAGAATTAAAGCCTTGAAGAATAATGTACGGGACAATAAACTTCAAATCGGAATGTGGGCGCAATTTAATGGCTACATGAAACGCAGGGTACACAGGAACGGAAGATATTATACTGTATATATCCCATTACAAAGACTAACCGATTAATTATGATAATCCATTTACCTACAGGGAAGCAGTTTGCCAACAGGAAGGAAGCCAAGATTTACTTTGGTACAGCCTACTATTACAAGTTGGAACGGGAGAAGAGAGATTTGTTATTTACCGATAATGTTCAATCAGCTACTAATGAATATTGCCAAACAACATCTAATAAACAGGACAAGCATAAGAACTCATAATGCTACTATTAATAAGTCAATGTTAAATGCTTTAAATGAACCTAACCTGTATAGATTCTTCTGTCTGTCCTTATATAGAAACATCTATTATAATGTAAGACTACGGATTGAAGATATAGCCAAGATTACAGGTGAGAAGAAAGGTGTATTAAAGAATTTCAATAAGAGTATGGACACGATATTGACAAGAAAGAAATACCCCAGCCCAATCAACCACCCTGTATATGAATTTACAATGAGAAGTCTGTATAAGATACCTGCCATGGATTACAAAGGCTTTATCACATTATCCCATAAGTTTACCCAAGTTAAGCTAAGTGTGAAAGTGAAAGGGTACTATATCAAGCTATTATTAATTGCAGAGAATAATACTATTCCTCTTACTAACATAGGAATAGCTAATAAGTTGGGAATAAGTAAGAATACAGTATTCAAGTATAATATTGAATTATTCCAAGCAGGATTGTTAAAACTGTTTCCCGACAGGTTGGAACTTACTCCTAATGAATTACTAATAAGCAATGATGAAGCCAAACAAAAGAAAGAATGGCATCCCATTACAGGAGATTTACTACCTAATATAATTCTTAGCTTTAATAAGTAAGTAAAGAGGTCATTTTATACCTGTTATTAATTATATTAAGAGAGGGTATAATTTGACCTCTGACTGTAATATATAGTCTTTATATGCTTATGAAGTCGAATTAATAATGACAGAGATAACATTTGATAAGAATACTACCTTTTAATGAGATTCATATTATAAGGTTGGGGCTCTCTACACATATATCCAAATTACTTCTTTAGTCTGATTTGAGTATCAATAAAATACAAGTCCTTGTCAATACCGTACAGCACATTGTTGGGAACGGCATCAAACACTTCATATTGGTCGTTATGGAACTCGTCTATATAATCCATTTCAAAGCCAAGCGCTTCCATGTATTCAGCAATTTCATCTTCTGTTGCTTCCCGTTCTGCCAATATGTAAGGTTGTGTGAGAACTGCACAGAACTCTTGACGGCTGTTATAAGAGAAGCCAATCATCTGATAGGGTACATTACTAAAGAACTTATTGTGTGCGTTAATGCGAATGAAGAAGTTCTCCAAATCATCCCCTGCATACTCAAAGTTATTCAGCTTGATGACAGACGATTTACCGTCATGGAATACTTCATTCTCACCACCCTTATCCATGTAGGTAATATTGAGGTGTGACAAGTCAATCCATAAGTTGTTGGCGTTGGCAAATACTATCAGTTCTTTAATTTGCCTTCCCTTATAGCCCTCTGTTGGTTCAACTTCTCCTGTTGCTTCCTTACTTCTTCCGGTGATACAGGTTGCTTGCTCCAAGAGATTATTGATTGGCGGGTACGCTCTATCCATTGCTTGTGAAATTCATTAATATATTCCATAATTCATATAATTATGAGTTTATGCAAATGTAGGCAATCTATTTGAATCTGACAATATATAGATATATTAGCGTACTACCTTTTAATGAGATTTATTTATATTATATACCCCAACCCCAATTTGGTAGTATCTAAAATCATACCCCCGCCCCTTTAGATTTAGGTAGTGTTTCTATTTGAACTTTATGTAGTGATAGAGTAAAATTATTAGTCAGACAGTGAGCGCATCAGATGTATATCGTGCGCTAAGCTTCTGTGAAACTACTAACACCCCCATACCAATCATTAGGAAAAATGAAAGGATTGCATGAATTGCTATTCAGCCCACAAACCTTTTGAACTTCTGAAATGTGCGGACTTATCAACGATTTGTATATGCCTACGTATAAAGATGCACAAAAAGAAGTGAATGAATAGTACTTCATGTTAAGCCCTCATTTTGTCCTTAAATACACTATTTACTAATCTATTATTATGCGTATGGAGAATTTAAAGATTTTATTGACGTTTGGAATAATTCTAATTGTGCCAGTAGTCTTAATGCCACAGTTCTTTATTGGATTATTAATACTGATTGTGGCTTGCTTAGCTTTCAGACAGAGGAATTTCTAATATTAACTTAATAAATTACAGATTATGGAATCAACATTACAGATTATGCCAGTACAAAGAACTAGTAGAAACTTTGGTGAATATGCAGAAGAAGCGGTAATAATTGAAGAGCCAATTATTAAGCAGAAACGCCCGTTATTTATTGAAGCCAATACGATTGAAGCCAGTTTGGAACATCTAAGGAATGATTGCATTATCCCTGTATTTGCCAAGGATAACGAAGCTACATTATCTCATGTGGCTTTCATTGAAGCGGTACAGGATGCAACCAATACATTCTTTAGCGGTGAACAAATTGAATCGCCAGATATTCGTGTAAGCCATGTTATTAAGGGTCGCATTCCCGAAGCAATACATAAGCCAGCCAATCAGTTACTAGAGAGTGACAAGACTATCTACTACGAAAGGTGCGCTTTTGTTATTGAAGTTCCTACTATCTATGAGACAGTACACGGTAACAGGCTAACCCTTACTATTGGCGGTGTAAGAGCTTATAACCACACCAATCTTTATTCGAAGAAAGGTGCGGAGCGGTTTAAAGTGTTTATTGGCTTTACTTGTAAGGTTTGCACAAATCTATGTGTATCTACAGACGGTTATCTTAGTTGCTTGGAAGTTACCAATACAAGGGATTTATATCAAGCGGTATTGGAAATGTTCCACAAATACGATGCAGCCAAACACATACATTTGATGCAGTCTTTAGGCAATACCAGTATGACAGAGCATCAGTTCTGCCAACTACTTGGAAGAATGAGACTTTATCAGTCATTACCGCAAGGCTATCAAAAGGATATACCTAAAATGTTGCTTACTGATACACAGGTTAACAATGTGGCTAAGGCTTATATCAATGACGAGAACTTTGGTAGCTTGGGAAATGATTTGTCTATGTGGAAATTCTACAACTTGCTCACAGGTGCAAATAAGAGTAGCTATATAGATTCATTCTTGGATAGAGCCTATAATGCTACAGAACTTGCAACGGGTATATGTTCCGCTTTACACGGTGATGACAAATATCAGTGGTTTCTTAGTTAGTGGTATTACAGAGTACTTAAAAGGGGCATCCATATAATAAGGGTGTCCCTTGATTATTCATTACCTATTAATATTCAAAAGATTATGTTACAAGCGTTATTAGTCGTTATATCTTGGATTATCTTGTTACTTGTTATGTGTGCAATTTCACCTGTTGTATTCTTCTTGATGATTATTTGGACTATATACAAGATTATTACGATGAAGTAGTACATGAAGAACTAATAAGGGTATCTATATACTATATATAGGTACTCTTTCTCTATTATTAGCCAGTAGTATAACATTCACTTCTGTTATTAGTGAATGTTTAGCTAGTAATCAGCAAGTTAGATATTCCAACTCAAAATTAATATTCACTTTTATTAGTTTCACTATAAAACAGAACATTATGTCACTTAAATATTCAAGTACAACAGCAGATTATCTGCAATGGAGCGAAGCAATGAACCTAGTAAGAAAGTTGGCAAGGGATAGTAACTATAAGATGTCACTTCTTATCGCTTTGGGTTGCTTCACAGGTCTAAGAATTTCTGATATTCTTGCTTTGAGGTGGAATCAGATATTAGATGCAGAAGAATTTACCATTATAGAGATTAAGACAGGGAAGCAAAGGACAATTAGGATTAATATGCAGCTACAGCAACATATCAGAGATTGTTATGAGCATATAAATCCAGTTGGCATAAATGCTCCTGTATTGATAAGTCAGAAGGGGACAGTGTACACAGTTCAGAGAATCAATGTCATGCTGAAAGAGATTAAGAAGAAGTACAAGTTACATATAGGTAATTTCAGTTGTCATTCTCTTAGAAAGACTTTTGGCAGACAGGTTTATAATATGAACAGTGATAATTCAGAGCTTGCACTTGTTAAGCTCATGGAACTATTCAATCATTCCAGTGTATCAATTACTAAGAGATACTTGGGATTGAGGCAAGAGGAATTATTAAATACTTATGACTGTCTTAGCTTCTGATAATTGGGTTGGTATGAAAGTTCAGAATTTCTACTTATATGGGGATTTGGCAAGTTTCATACCAACCTTGAATTATTGAGCAGAGACAGCTCTCAACTTTTAATAAACAATAGTTCTTGCAAATTAAACAGCTTTTAGTAACTTTGTAGCAATTTCAGACTTCTATGGAGATAGTTCTGAAAGGACATAGTTAACGAAGAGCGTTTGATATTATCTTGCATTGGAATCTGGACAATTCTATTACCCAAGATAATAGGCAAGAACGCTCACGTCAGTATTATATATTCATCTTAAGGGATGAACTATATATTCTTCTGGCGTGGGCTATTGTTTATTATTGGGTAAGGGCAAGTCCAGAGCCTCAATGCAGTAATATTCAATAGTTCCCACGCTTCTTGTATGTAGTAGCTAACTATAGGGAACAGGTTGGCATAAATACAGGTATATAAGAAACAGACAGTCTATTTTACTACTCAACAGTTCTTTATTAAAGAAGTGTGCAACTCTATGTTGTGTTCCTCACACTATAATTAATAACTAAAAGCCTGTTAAGGAACAAAAGGGCATCTATTAATGATATGAAGAAAGTAATTCTATTGTATGTGATGATTCTAATTTCAAGTATCATATATGCAGATGAGATTAGAAATGTAAATGGAGAAGCTAGAGGTTTTAGTAATACCAGTGTAATTATTAAGATTAAAGTACAAGATAATGGTAAAATTACCGCCATAGCTCTGTATGATGATTATGCTATACTCAATAAAGACAAATGGATGAGTATATATGTACCTATGCGTAAGATTGAAGACGACATAGCTAATCCCAATATTCCTAAGGAAACAAAGAATTATCTGTTAAAGGACTATCCTAAGAAGAAATATTACGGCAATACTAAAATCAATAATAAGCCTGTGACAATTATATTCTAATCATAAATATCGCAGTTATTTATTGACAATTATTATTTAATATCCCAAAGGGGTTAACTATATATTAATCAGCTAAGGAGGAATTTACAATGAAGAAACCAAATGTAAACATATTGTACATCTGTGTAATATTTGCACTAATTACATTATTCAGTTGTAAAGGAAAGGGTGGTACTTATAGGGACGGTGTATTCTATCCAAATGATGAGAAACTGGCAGGTAGTAAGAAAGTTACGAAACCGGATGGACATGAATATATAATGTTTTACAATAGAGATGGGACACCACAAAGCGGAGAAGGAATGCATCATCCTACCTGTAATAAGTGTAAACAACTAGAGAAAGAAGGGTACTATGAACATCAATTTATACTAAAAGACGGAAAGAATATTCATGACCCTAATTGCTCTGTATGTAAAGAATGGAACAACTAATACAGAAACTACTCTAAGGTAATGAAGAACGAATTTATAGCGTTAATAATATTGTTCTTATTAGTTTCCTGCCAATCTAGGCAACAAGTTACAGAGAATATCTCCACAATAGATAGTATATTACAAGTAAATGTAACTTCTCTACTGGAGAATAAACTATCTGAACTCGATGCTTTATCTGGGCAGGCTATAGTAATGGAAGTTCAATCAGGGCAAATAAAAGCTCTGGTTGGACTTACTAGGAAAGATAGTACGAACTACCAACCATGTGAGAACTTCTCTGTATGGCAGTCTACTGGTCTGATGCACCCAATATCACTATTGGCAGCTTTAGAAACTGGTAAGGTGAAGTTGAGTGATAAAGTTGATACTGGAAATGGTATCTACCAAGTTCATGGCAGAGAGCTTAAAGACCATAATTGGCATAGAGGTGGATATGGTGAGCTTACAGTACAAGAAGGATTGGCAGCTAGTTCCAATATTGCTATTTATAAGACTATGGAGAAAGCATTTGCTAATAATCCCCAATCGTATTTTGATTTATTAGCTAATATGAGCTATGGTAAACCGGATAGTATCACAGGAATAGCCAATCTAAAGCCTGCACACTTTATAACTCCTAAAGATAACAACTGGACTAAGACAGCCTTTGTATGGTCTAGTATTGGTTATAACCAACACGTATCGCCAATTCAAATACTAACCTTCTATAATGCTATTGCTAACAATGGGAAGATGATACAGCCTCAACTATATAAGGATAGTGTAGTAGTTATTAATCCCCAAATAGCTAGTAGGGCTAGTATTGATAGTTTGAAGAAAGCTCTAGTATTTAATATTACTGACGGATTAGGTCAACCTGCCAAGTCTGATAAGGTAGTAGTTGCAGGTATACAGGGAACTAGTTCGTTATCTACTAATGAGGATAGTACTAAGGATATGTATGCGGTAGAGTTCTGTGGTTACTTCCCTACTGATAATCCTAAGTATAGTATCATTGTATCTATTAATAAGGCTGGATTACCTGCAAGTGGTGGACTAATGACAGGTGATGTATTTAAGAAGATTATTGATAACATTATATCTTATAAAGAATAATCTGGAATAAGAAACATCCATTAAAGGTTACTAATTCATTGGTTACTAAAGAAGAAAGTACTCATATTCTATCGCAGAACTAAATGTAATCAGGGAAGTAACTATACTGATGAAGAATGATAGATAATATAACGGATTAGATAAGTAACGAAGAGTATATAAAGCATTTATGAAGTACATTGAAATCCACAGATTAATTCATATCTTTATTCCAACTTAATTTTAGTAACAATGAATACTGATATACTGATAGGTGCAATAGCAGGAGATATAATAGGTTCTTACTATGAATTTGTCCCAATAAAGTCTATTGACTTCCCGTTATTCAATGGTTCTTCATCACACTTTACTGATGATACCATAATGACTATCGCCAATGCTGATTGGCTATTAACAGGCGATAGCTTATTAGGCATAATGCAGGACTATGGTAATCGCTATCACAGTAGTTATGGAAGTATGTTCTATGAATGGTTGAGAGCTGATAATCCTCAACCATATAACAGTTGGGGAAATGGTTCAGCCATGCGAGTAAGCCCTATAGATTGGGCTTTTAATACTTTAGAGGAAACATTAGAAGCTGCCAAACAAAGTGCAGAAGTCACACATAATCATCCAGAAGGAATAAAAGGAGCACAGGCTACAGCAGCTTGTATATACTTGGCTCGTACTGGTAAATCCAAGCAGGAGATTAAAGAGTATGTTGAAACTACATTTGGATATAATCTAAATAGAACTTGTGATGATATAAGACCTACATACCACTTCAATGAAAGCTGTCAAGGTACAATACCAGAATCTATTATCGCTTTCTTGGAGAGTACGGATTATGAAAGCGCTATCCGTCTTACTATATCTTTAGGTGGCGATGCTGATACAATGGGGGCTATTACAGGTGGAATAGCAGAAGCATATTATAAAGAGATTCCTCAATATATCATAGATGAAGTTCTTAAAAGACTGTCTGAAGAATTTATTGATATAATGCAAAGGTTCTATAGAATGTTTATTAGCAGCTAATAAGATGCGGAATGTAAGAATTGTATTATTGGTACTAGTTGTAGCAGAATGTTGCATACAAGCAGTATTATCTTATTGGTGGTATGAATATAAATGTGGAGCATATTATAATCTAGTAATTAAAGGTGGTACATTACATTATATACTATGCCAAGTAGAAGATGTTCTATTAGTTACTATCACTATACTACTATTCTATTTACTTATAAGGCGTGTATTGAGAAGGTGTAGAACGCAGTAGGTACAGCATTAATAGGAGGAATGAATTATGAGAAAGGTAACAATGAATGAATACATAGAGCTTATAGATGAGCTTTGTGCTAAATGTGATTCTGGGGAATTAACAGAAGAAGGAGTGAATGACATATTAGCAGAGATAACTATTAGTGAATGGAAGTCAGACCCACGTGAACCGCATGATGTACCAGATGATTATATACCACCTAGTAGTAATTGTTAATATGATGACAGTAGAGACTTTAATAATAAAGTTAGGTGTAAATCCTAAAGAAGTATCTAAAGCTGAAATAATACTACTCACTAGCTTAGTAGAAAGATACAATCATGGTTATATGCGTAGGTCTATCTACTTTAGCTATGAAGAGGTACTCATAAAAGAAGCAGAAGGTATTATACACGGATATTTACCAGAAATTGACGGTATTATATATGAGGATTAGATATGAGATGAATAACTATATCTAAAATGAACAAATATGATAACAGCAGAACAGTGGAGAAACGGGATTAATTCTGTACTAGATGAGTACGGATTATCAAGAGAGGAGTTTTGGAAAGACCCTAAAGCATTTATTGACAAGTTGGACAATCAGGCAGCAAAGCTTATGCTAGCATTCTATATGGGATTATAATACATTAAATCGGAGGAACAATTTATGGATTTAATGGAAGAAATGTGGATAAGCAGACCACAAAGAAGAATGACTAAACTGTCTGATTTATCAGACGGAAGTATTGCACGTATAAAGTTCTATAATGCGAATAAGGAATATACTGTAGATAGCTTTAAAATAATGTTTGCTGAATATCAGAAGTCTATATACTGCAATCAAGAAGTTATAGGAGTATGCCATTCTATTAGTGATTATAGCTACATAGTAGATTATATTAATAATTCCCATTTCAGAAACGAATTAGATATATTTACTCCAGAATTTGATAAGAAGCGTACTCACCACATAACATCTCATAAATCAGACAAAGACACGTTACAAGTGAGAGTAATTTCTAATGAAGGAGTTATTAAGAGCTATGATATGTCTGCGATAGAAATTACATTTGAGAAGATGTATCACATTATAGATAAGGAACGTAATGGTTATCGAAGTGGTCAACTATGATTGGCACTCCGGTAATTTTAAATAAAACCAATGATTATGTTACTAAAGACACTGAATAGGACATTAGAAGAATATAATATTCCCAAAGAGGAGTTTTGGGAAGACCCTTATGGCTTCATAGATAAGCTTGAAGATGAAGATTTAAAGTGGTTATTACTAATGGAAATGGAGGCAATGGATTAATAACTGGAATTATGAAACGTGAATTTAAAAGCGGTGAAGTAGTATTGGAAGTATATGATGCGTCTCTTAGAATTGTAATGGACCGTTTACTTCCACCATACGAAGATAATGGAGAATGTAGCTATACTATTAATATAGCAGGTAATGAGAACTTTGGAGGAGGATTTCCACGTGAGTATGTGGAGAAGCAAGTAGATGAATATCTAGATACAATAAGAGACTTCATTATAGAAGGATTAATTAGTAAAGGCAATATTAAATGAATTAATATGGAAGGATATAAATTAAATGTAGAAATGGCAGAAGAACTAATACCGATGTTATTATATGAAATGGTTAATAATGACGTAATAACAGAGGAACAAGCAAATGAGGTACTTAATACTGTATTTGATGAATGTTTAGAGAGTAATATAGAGGCTAAAGAGTAGGTTAATACCTACTCTCTTGGAGCCCGACACAATCTGTCTAATTCAACTTTAAACGGTCGTAGATTTTGCTTTTTATCATTACACTCTTTACATATTGGTATTATGTATTTAAACTGTGGGAAGAATACGAGTTCCACATGTCCACCTACCATTATGTTGTTGTCCCTTGTATTAGGAAATACTCTTTTACGAAACATAAGTTTATGGCAACTTGGGCAGAACATAACTGAAAGATGATAGTCTTTAATTTTAAAATAATAATCAAGACAAGTATCATCTGGAACTGTACTGTTACCAGTTATGGCATTCCGAACTGTAATTAGTGTACTAGACTTAAATTGCTTACGTTTTAATATAAACTTAGCCATATCTATTGAGTATTTAAAGTTAAACAATACTGCAAATATAGTAATTAATAAGGATAAGAATGAATTTATGAGAAGATTTAACAAGTATGGATTTGGTACAGCAGTTGGAGTTCCTACTGCGGCTACTATTAATAATTATGACAATGAAAAGTGAGGATAAAACAATACCCGAGTGGTGCAATATTAAATGTGAGAAGATAGTTGAAGAAATTGCACCCGGATTCAAATGTATTAAGAACGCTATAACAGGTGAAATATTAGCTTTTATACATGAGGAGTTAGATGATGATATGCTAGATGAACAACCTAGTAACAATACTTAACATATTACCATTTGTTTAATAGGTTAATAATCAATAACTTTACATGTAGATATATAACTAATAACATTAAATGGATTAATATGGATAAGCAATTAAAACGTAAAGACTTAGTACTTGTTAAATGGAATAGCAAGTACATGACTGATAGAGAAGGATGCAGTCTATCAGAAGGTGTTAGATACTTAGATAGAGATATAGAAACAAGTACAGTAGGTTACTTCATAGAAGAAGATGATAAAGCTATTGTACTTGCTTCAAGTATTTATGGTATTAATATACCTGATTCATTATGTAAGGATTGTATGGTAATTCCTAAAGCCTATATAAGTGAGACTATCGTTCTAGACGCTCAATTCGGTCCTCTAAATCACTAATAGTACTTTCTAAATCCTCAATCTTCTCTTGAAGTTCTTTAAATTTAGAATCGGAGTTAGGATATACGCCTATAATATAATCATCAATAACACAACTTATAACGTTGTATTCTACACCGTCTATGGTGTCTTGACTGATACAGAAATTAGTGTTATTACACTTAGGGCATTTGATATACATAATCTATAAGTATTAATGGTTAAACATATCACAAATATACAGATTATTATTAATATAGCAAGTAGATAATTAATCTTAACATGATGTATTAGTCTTGTATGATTAACATCAAATCTAAATATAATAATGAGTAAAATAGTAACAGAAGGTAGACTAAACGAATTGACTGGTATGTCAATAGATTATGGGAAGGGGGGGGACTGCCCGACTTATAAGGAGAAACTTTTATATTATTAGTTCTGCGATTATATAATAAAATAAGCCCAACTTAGCTTTCGCTAGGCTGGGTTTTATTAATTATAAAGTATGAGTATTTAATGTGTGCAATTTTACCAAATACAATATTGATAATCTTAATAGATAGAATGACCTGTTTTATTATTCTTGTAAATCTTTCGTATTAGTGTGGTTATCTATCTAGGATAATCGTTATAAATTCTTACACGTAAATATTCTATAATAATAAAGAAGTTGTATATTTGTGCTTAGCATTTCAAGTTATGGTTTCCATTAACTTAATGCTATAATTGATAAATAAACCGACTAAATAATGTAATATGCGAAGGGAAGAAGTAGTGGCACAATGGCAGAGGGAATATGATAGCTTCTTACAAGACTGTATGAATAGGGATTGGGCTAAGATTGCAAGAGCTGATGAACCCAATAGGGATTGGGCTATAATGTTTGAAGTAGATAGGTCATTTATAAATAATGCGAAGAGTTTGCTCTTTACTATAGAGAATCGACTGTATGATGTGTTACAATTCTTATTAGATAAAGGTGCTGACCCCAATTCTAGTTTAAGGAGGTACAATAGCGATAGAAGGTGTTATGAAAGCACAACTCCATTGATAGAGGCTGTTAAAATAGGTAATTTAGAATCTGTTAAAATATTACTCGATAATGGTGCAGATATTAATTTCTGTGTGGAGAGAAACCTATCAGATAGAGACGTATATTTTAACAAGACAAGGATTAGAGTGAAAGAACCTTCTGATGATTTGTACATTAAACCAAGAGAGAAGAGAACAGATGATGAGAAGATGTATATTTGGAAATATAGTACGGGAGAGTTAGCCAATATGTCTCCTATACAAATTGCCTATAATTATCGTCATGACAACATTGTTGATTATTTGTTGTCTAGAGGGGCTACGATGAAAGTTAATATAAGACCTAGTGGAATCTTCCCGTTCCCCTTTACTACTTTAGGCGAAATGTTGAGACGCTGTAAATTGTATTTTATCAAAGAAGTTGGACTATGTGAAGAACGATATTATGCTTTACGTACCCAAGTTAGGGAGTTTGAGAGTACTAAAGAATTATTAAAGGGTTATGAAGTACGAAATGCTGTGCCATACCCCTTTAGGATTGTTTCAACAGCAGTACTTCTTCTAGATAATTCTCTTGAATTTAAATTCCAATACATGGCATTATACTCACTATTTATTTTAGAATATTGGAATGAAATAATAAACTCGAAGACCCATATTGCAGCTTATGCAAAGGTTGATGATATTGGATATTTGATATGTTGGCTTGTAAAGGAAACAGAATATTCGAAATCTACAAGGCAATCACTAGGTTTAAAATAAGAAGCTGTCTGGTCAATAATCTAGTTGTATTCTATTTGAAAGTTGAATGTTTCTTATATAGCCATAATCAATACTACCTTTTATTGCAGAATATATTTATATAATACCCCTATCTATGAAAGGTTGAATAGTTGCATTATAAGTATAATTCACTACCTTTGCAGCGTGGGTAAATCCTACAAAGGAGATTATTAATTTATTGGATAACTAATCTTGTTCTACATAGTTGATGTAAACCAATATGTAAACCGGAGTATAGTTAGTGTAGGAGAGATTTATAAAGCTTTTATTGTAATGTGTTGATTATTAGAGATATATTACAATCGTATTCGACCGGCGAAGTCACCGGCAAGAAGGACTTAAAATCCTTTGGCCATTGCGGCTGTGCGGGTTCAAGTCCCGCTTCGAGTACGAGTATTCCTGATTAAAAGCTCTGTAAATCTTTGATTTACGGAGCTTTTTGTTTATGTACCAGTTATGGCGTTATTTTGTCTTTGATACTGACTAAAACCGGATTTGAGTTTGATTTATGAGCTTTATGTAAACCGGGAGGTAAACCGGAAGTGTATATGAAAGCCACGGTTAATGTATTGTCTGACGGGCCTGAATATCTTCCGGTTTTAGCACTCAACTCGTATTATATTAAAGAGAGTATTTCTTGGATGCACCGGCGTAGATGCCTGTCTTTTCAAAATCACATAAGATACTACGGGTGTTTTTGGAAACTTTGGGGATGTATACATCCACTTTGATGCACGACTGACTCTGTGCAGGATCAGCAATGTGCAGTTCTGCACTACTTTGATAGATATCTTTGAGCATTAATGCGCATGCCTTATCTACTTTTACAGTAATATCTTTGTGAGTGAAAGTTCCTTCCCGGTAAAATACCATTTGCCAGATATTCAGCTTCTTGTTTCTTACGATCTGCATGGCATCCGTATTTGCCAGGATTTCAATCCCATTCTTTTTATTGTATGCATTCATCTGTCGGGCAGAAGTTATTCCCGGTGCTATGATGTATGCATAAGTAGCGTTACGAGGGTTAGTTCCATGATTGAATCCGAGTGTGAAAACCTCCCGTTGTTGCATTTCTTTCGATTCTGTATGGTTGATGTCATACCATGAGCCCGTTTGTTGCTGATTGCATAAGAATATCCTGCCGCCTTGAGGGAAGATATATCCGATTCCGTTATGTAATACCCAATCGGGAGAATCGTAGGAAAATTCTCCTTTCTTTATTGTCGTTTGCTGCTTGTTCTGTGATAATAATATGTTCTTGTCATCAAGCAAACACTGGTTGATTGTGGTGTATACAGGTGCGTATGAAGTAGAATTGATTCCTGATCCTAAACACACCACTTCATTGTCGAAAAAGAACCAGGCTTTTTTGGCTCCGGTATTCACACCGGCATAATTGTCCATGTAAGCATAGGCGGACACTCCGTAGATACTGTCGGACACCCCTCCGGCAAAAGTGGAAGTTCCCCGAGTCTGCCAGTCGCTTGCGGCCATTGGGATCGTGTCCAGTTGCGGAGCCGTTGTTCCGGGGATTCTGCGCCAGTTCCATGCTGGGAAGATATTGGCATATTCATTTCCTTGAGTTACGATATTGGTACATCCGTCCGACATGAAATAAGTTTTGAGGTTTTCTCCGTTGCCGTATTCACAACGCATGGTGCGGGTGGATACAGTACGGACGTCGAACGTATAGCCGGGGCGTACGTGCAGGGTATAGTCTCCTCGGAAATAATGTGTATGCAGAGGCTTTAGTTTGTAGTCGGCAGCCTGTTCATCTTTTAGACGTGCGATGATAGCTTTGTACTCTTCAATATGTTCCGGATCGAGAACCGCCATACGTTCGGCAAATAGGGCGGTGGCGCTTTTGTCGGTGATATCTTTCCGGCTTATGCCTCTGCCCAGTACATCGAAAAGCATATATTTTCCGCGTATGGCCTGATAATAAGTTTGGCGCATGAACTTGCTTAACAGCTGTATCTTCTCGGTGCTCAAGGCATATTTTGTTCCTTGGGTATACATAGCCACCTGAGTTGTTCCTTTCAGGATCTCATCGCCATATCCACCGATATAAAGTTGTACACCATGTTGGAAATAAGAGTTGTCGTGCTGGAAACCTTCTTTTACTGTATATTCTATCGGACTGTAAGCATTTGCGAGAGCCGTTTCCAGGTCGGCCTCGTTTTTTTCCAGACATGACCGGTAAATCCAGTGAAGTGCGATGTCGGTTCTGTTAGCACCGGTCCATTTGACGGGGTCTCCTCCTTCTTTGCGGATACGTTGCAAGGTTTTAGTTTCCAATTCTGCCGGTATCTGTTTTTTCCCGACACGCATCTGTATAAGCAGTATACCGATTTTCTGCGGTTCGGCAATCTGGTTGTACCACCAGTTGTTGCAGTTCGGATTGCGTTCATACCAATATTCCAGCCCTTTCACTATCTTATTATAGATATCTTCGTTCTGATAGTAAGTATTCTGAGGGTTGGTGTAGGCAAATGCAAAATCATACAGTCGGTCTATGTGAGTGAGAGGTTCCCAGTTTGTACGGTCGCGGCGGCTGTAGTCCACGTCGGTGAAACAGCCTTTGGCGGTATCGTATTTGTGTAGAAACTCGTCAATAAGCGGATTCTGTGCAAAGTCTTTCCTTATTTTCTCCATTAAAGTTTCAAATTCATCATTGTCGGAGGGATATAGGTTGTTGATGTAGTTTTGGCTAGCCTTTGCCGTACTTGGTGTGAACAATCGGACAATTAAAAGCAAAAGGATGATAATGTGGTAATTGAATTTCATGTTATTATTGATTTAATACGTTGTAATAAATTATAGTGGGCAAAGATATGGAAATCTTGTAATATGGCCGGTCACAATTATTTTTTTCTTTATCGGTTTATTGGTATTTTTTGCCTCGTGCCTTATTTATTTCTAAAATGGGACAGAAGTACACTGCTCGGTTCAGATACAGTACTGTATCTTTCTTCTTCCTGATTTGTGTAATCGTCATTGTTTCTTATCTTGATTTCTTGCGATTATAAGTGTTCGCTACGGGTAGCAGGGTATGCATGGATTGTTTGTGGTGCAAGTTGTTACATAGCTTGAACACAATAAAGACTGAAGTTGCTTGTTTACGGGCAGGTTAAGTAAGACTTTATAAGAAGGGAAGCCGGTATAGTTGTGTTGAGATACCGGTATTATTCTGTCAGGATACCGGTATTACTAATTCGCCACGGCTGTGACGAGTTCTTCTCACAGCTGTGGAGAGATCCTTTCACGGCCGTGGCGAATACTCTCCACGGCTGTGGCGAGTTAATTATAACGGCGGCTTTTGCGAACAATCATTACCTGATAACAGATGAATACCTACTGTATGACGGATGTTTAATGGGGGCCTAAGCCGAAAGGCGAGTATAGCTGAACGGAAAGGACATAGGGGAGAGTGAGTGGTAAAGCAGTAGGCTGATAATAAAACAAGCCGATTGCAACCCCCATTACAATCGGCACTCAATCCTGAATATATTAACCTAAAACCTATGAAATCTTTCTATTGCCAATCACACGCATTGCTGCCGTATAATATTCGCAAGGGACAGATAAGAGGAAACCGTTCCGCCCATTCTCTTTCATTGAAACCTCAATATATGCTGCTTTCAGCAGATTCTTTACGCTGGCTACTTCCCAAGGACTACCAGCAAAAACATTGACTTGAGAAATCTTTCTACTTGTAATCATAATCTTTATAGTGTGTTTTTATTTTTACTGTGGCAAAGATAAGAGACAAAAACGACTTAGACGTGTAATTTTGATTCAGATATAGTATACAAATGATTCATTGAACCAGAATTTGCATAAGTTGACCAATTTGTAGCATTGTGCATGAAAAGAAATCCTCCTTTAGGCTGTTGGGAAGCAGCTAAAGGAGGATTTTATCGATGAAATGGTCGTTTTTTATTTACTTCTGATCGTTCTCGCGGATTTCTACACGACGAATCTTACCGCTGATTGTTTTCGGAAGTTCTTCTACGAACTCGATTACACGCGGATATTTATAGGGCGCAGTCACTTTCTTCACGTGATTCTGCAATTCTTTGATTAATTCTTCTCCCGCGCGGTTCTTATATTCTTTAGACAATACAATCGTTGCTTTCACCACTTGTCCGCGAATCTCGTCGGGCACTCCGGTAATGGCACATTCTACAACTGCGGGATGTGTCATCAAGGCGCTTTCCACTTCGAACGGGCCGATGCGGTAGCCGGAACTCTTGATAACGTCGTCGGCACGACCTACAAACCAGAGATAACCGTCTTCATCTTTCCAGGCAACGTCTCCGGTATAGTAAATTCCATCGTGCCAAGCTTCATGGGTACGTTCCGCATCCCGGTAATACTCTTTGAAAAGACCGAGCGGCTTACCTTTGCTGGTACGGATTACGATTTGTCCCTGCTCTCCGGCTTCTACGGAACGGCCTTCATGGTCAATCAAGTCCACATCATATTGGGGATTGGGCAATCCCATGCTACCCGGTTTCGGTTGCATCCAAGGCATAGTGGCAATGGTAAGAGTAGTTTCGGTCTGACCGAAACCTTCCATGAGTTTGATGCCTGTCAACTTCTTGAATGTATCGAATACAGCGGGATTCAATGCTTCTCCGGCAATAGTGCAGTATTTGAGTGAAGACAGATCGAACTTCGTCAGGTCTTCGTGAATCAGGAAGCGGAAGATAGTGGGAGGTGCACAGAGGGAAGTTACATGATAATTCTGTATCTTTTCCAGAATGTCTCCCGGAGTGAACTTCTCGTGGTCATAGACAAAGATGTTTGCTCCGGCAATCCATTGTCCGTAGAGCTTTCCCCACACGGCCTTGCCCCAGCCTGTATCGGCGATAGTAAGGTGAAGGCTGTTTTCGTTCAGATTATGCCAGAAGCTGCCGGTAACGATATGGCCCAGCGGATAGGTAAAGTCATGTGCCACCATTTTAGGTTCGCCGGTGGTGCCGGAAGTGAAATACATTAATGAGATATCATCGTTGGTGTTTGCATGGCGGGGCCGTACAAACGGGGCGGCACTCTCAATCCCTGCGTGGAAGTCTTCGAATCCTTCCGGAATCTCGGGACCGACGCTGACCAGCTTTTCTACGGTAGGGCACTCGGGCAGGGCGTCCTTGATATGTTGCAGGATGATTCCTTCGCCGGCAGCTACGATCATCTTGATGTCAGCAGCGTTGCAACGGTAGATGATATCTTTTTTAGTCAGCAGATGAGTGGCCGGAATGACGGTTGCTCCCAGTTTGTGAAGGGCGATCGTGCTATACCAGAACTCGTAGCGGCGTTTCAGGATCAGCATAACCATGTCGCCACGGCCGATGCCCAGACTTTGGAAATAGGAAGCCGTCATGTCTGTGTAACGTTTCATGTCGGCAAATGAGAACTGACGGCTTTCACCTTTGTCATTTGTCCACAGTAAAGCGTTCTTGTCGGGCTGTTCGGCAGCCCAGGCATCTACTACGTCATAACCGAAGTTGAAGTTTTCCGGGACGTTTATTTTCAGGTTCTTGATGAAATCCTCTTGTGAGGTAAAGGAGGTCTGTGATAAAAATCTTTCTACCATGATGTTATTACATAATTACTGCCAGAAAACGTACCGTTTTGCCGTCGAGCGCTTTCATGCCATGTGGAAGTTTGGAGTTAAAATAAATGCTGTCGCCTTGGTTGAGGATGATTTCCTTGCCTTCGATGTTGATAAGCATACGTCCTTCGAGTACGAGGTTGAACTCCTGACCGTTATGCTTGTTGTAATGGATCGGCTCGTCATCTCCTTTCGGTTCAACGGTGACGATGAACGGGTCGGCGGTACGGTTCATGAATCCGGCTGCCAGAGACTGGTATTTGTAGGCTTTCGTACGTTCGATACTGGTCCCCTTGCCGGCGCGGGTTACAAAGTAGCTGCTCATTTTGGGTTCTTCGCCGAACATCAGGGCATCGAGGGCGACATTGTAGGTACGGGCTATTTTCTGCAACATACTGACAGAAATATCGTATTCTCCAGTTTCTGCGAGTCGGTACTCTTCAGCAGAAATGTCACTGTCGCGGGCGATATCCTCAGAAGTCAGTTCGAGTACGTCGCGTAGTCCGCGGAGGCGTTCTGCTATTTGTTTAATTTGGTCATTCATACAAGTGGTTGGTATTTTATGATTAATAATTTTGTGGCGTTATTTGGAGGCTTTCATCGCTTTGATAATGGCGGAAGTAAAGCCGTTGTGTTCCAGTTCGTTGATCCCTTTGATTGTGATTCCGCCCGGTGTAGTCACTTTGTCGATTTCTACGCTGGGGTGGGTGTCGTTGTTTTGAATCAATGCAGCAGCTCCTTTCAGGGATTGCGCTATCATTTGCATGGCGTCTTTGGGGCGGAGTCCCATTTCGATGCCGGCTTGCATAGCTGCCTGGATATATTTCAATACGTAGGCAATGCCGCAGGAAGCCAATGCGGTGGCTGCTGTTATTTTATCTTCGGGAATCAGCATGACTGTTCCCATTTCGCTGAATAGGCGGAGGATAAATTGGTCCTGTTCGTCATTCGTATTACGTGCGGCGACCAGTGTCATGCTTTCCAGTTCGCTGATGGCCGTGTTCGGAATCAGACGGAACATTGCCATTTCCGGTGCGATGACGTAATGAGCCAGTTCTTCAAAGCTGATACCGGCGGCTACCGAGATAAGTATCTGTTTGCTTTTTAGTTTCAACTCGCGCATGACCGGTTGCATCAGCCACGGTTTGACGGCTAGAATGACAATGTCTGCTCCTGTGGCGGCTTCTGCGTTATTGTTTGTGGTAGAGATACTCGGAAATTCCTTTTTCAGTCTCTCTAGTTTTCCGGCACTGGGATTGGATACGATGATGTCCGAATCTGCTATCAGGCTTCCTTTTGCCAGGCCACGGGCGATTGAACCGCCCATATTTCCTGCACCGATAATGGCTATTTTCATATACGCTTGTTTTTAATGAGTTGTCACAGGCAAAGGTAACGGTTAATTACGAAAAAACAAAAAGCAGCCTGAATAAGAAATCGTTTTCTTGTAAAGGCTGCTTTTATTGTTGGCTGTTTATTAATCAGAATGAGCAATTAGAGTACTTTCTTGAACCGGGCAAGGAATTCGTCGGCTTCCTCCATGCTGAGACAGAGAGGGGGTAACAGGCGGAGTACATTCGTACCGCTTGCTCCGGTAAACACATGTTCGTCATAGATGAGGCGGCTGCGCAATTCTTTGATCGGTTCATCGAATTCGAGTCCTATCATGAGTCCGCGTCCGCGTACTTCCTTGATTTGCGGGAATTTCTTCAGTTCTTCCAGCAAGTAGTTACCTACCTTGGCTGCATTCTCTACCAGATTTTCCTGTTCAATCACGTCCATAACGGCAAGGGCTGCCGAACATGCCAGGTGGTTTCCTCCGAAAGTCGTTCCTAATTGTCCGTATACCGGTTTAAACATCGGGCTAATCAATACGCCTGCCATTGGGAAGCCGTTACCGATTCCTTTGGCTACGGTGATGATGTCTGGCTTGATATCAGCATACTGGTGGGCGAAGAATTTACCGCTACGTCCGTATCCGCTCTGAATTTCGTCCAGAATCAGGATAGTGCCGGTTTCTGTGCAAGCTTTGCGGAGTTCCTGCATAAATTCGGTAGTCGGTATCTTGATCCCTCCTACACCTTGTATTCCTTCAATGATAACGGCACATATATCTCCCCGAGACAGTTCCTGCTTCATGGCTTCGACGTCGTTCAGAGGAAGATAAACAACATGACCGTTGTTGTTGATAGGTGCAATGATAGACGGATTGTTGGTTGCTTCTACTGCCAGTGAAGTACGTCCGTGGAAGGCTTTGCTGAAAGATACCACTTTGGTACGTCCGTTGTGGAAAGAAGCCAGTTTCAGAGCGTTCTCATTCGCCTCGGCTCCGCTGTTTATCAGGAACAGGCTGTAATCCTCGTAACCGGAAATCTTTCCCAGTCGTTCGGCCACCTGTTGCTGGAGTTTGTTGATTACTGAGTTCGAATAGAAACCGAGGTTAGCTACCTGATTGCTAATCATCTCCACATAGTGAGGATGTGCGTGTCCGATAGAGATTACGGCATGACCTCCGTAAAGGTCTAAGTATTCGGTTCCGTTTTCATCCCAGACTTTACAGCCTTTCCCTTTGACTATGTTGATGTTGTATAATGGGTATACATCGAATAATTTCATAATTCTTTTGTTTTTAAAAAGCTGAAGGCTTCAAACGTAGTCCTACGGTTTCTTCCAGGTTAAACATCAGGTTCATGTTATGAACCGCTTGTCCACTGGCACCTTTCAGCAAGTTGTCGATACAGGAGATTATCAATAGCTTGTCGCCATGTTTCTCAAGATGTATCAGGCATTTGTTGGTGTTGACTACCTGTTTGAGGTCTATATTCTTATCTACAATATGTACAAATGAGTCTTTGGCGTAATATTCTTCGTACATACGGACGATTTCTTCGAGGGCTACTTTGGTCTTTACCACAAGGGTAGCGAAAATGCCGCGAGGGAAATCGCCACGATACGGGATAAAGTCAATGTCGGAGTCAAAGCTGTTCTGTAATTGTTGCAGTGACTGCTTGATTTCCGGAACGTGTTGATGCTCGAATGCCTTGTACACACTGATGTTATTGTTTCTCCAACTGAAATGACTGGTAGCTCCCGGTTTCACGCCGGCACCCGTACTTCCGGTAATGGCGTTTACCGAAATATCGTCTGTCAACATCAGGTTTTTGGCTAGCGGGAGCAGGCCGAGTTGGATACAGGTGGCGAAACAACCGGGATTGGCCACGTGCTTTGCCGTACAGGTAGCTCGTCGGTTCAGTTCCGGCAGACCGTAGATAAAGTCATGGTCGTCACTCTTGATACGGTAGTCCATGGAAAGGTCAATGATTTTCAGGTCTTCCGGTATGTTATGGCTTTCCATGAATTTCTTCGTGTCACCGTGAGCTGTGCAGAAGAAAAGAACATCAATTTCGTCCAGAGGTAACTGGTCGGTGAATCTTAGATCTGTTTCTCCATACAAGCCTTCGTGTACGTCAGTAATTCTGTTTCCGGCATTACTGCTGCTGTTGATAAATACGATTTCAGTTTCCGGATGGTTGAGTAACAGGCGGATTAGTTCGCCTGCTGTATATCCTGCGCCACCAATGATTCCTGCTTTAATCATATCTCTTCGTCTTTATGGTTGTTATAGTAAACACGTAACGGAGTGGAAGTTACCTTGATAAAGCCTTTTGCATCCTCGGCAGTCCAACCTTTTTGCATTTCACCATATTCTCCGAATTTCGTTTTCACGAGGTCGTCTTCCGATTCTACACCTACGGTAGAGAAAGAAAGCGGGCGGAGTTCGAGAATCGCTGTACCGTTTACGTTGCGCTGGCTTTCCTGCAACATCGCTTCGATATCACGCATAACCGGTTCCAGATATTGGCTTTCGTGGAGGAACATACCGTACCAGTTGGCTACCTGGTCTTTCCAGTACTGCTGCCATTTGCTCAATGTGTATTTCTCAAGGAAACGGTGAGCACCGATAATCAGCATCGGGGCGGCGGCTTCGAAACCTACGCGGCCTTTGATACCGATAATTGTGTCGCCCACATGCATGTCACGGCCGATACCGTAAGCGGCGCCGATCTCTTCTACCTTCTGGATCGCTTTGATCGGGTCATCGAATTTCTCATCGTTGACAGCTTTCAGTTCTCCTTTTTCGAAAGTCAGGCGGAGTTGTTCGCTGCCTTCCTTTTCTACGTGTTTCAGGTAAGCTGTTTCGGGCAGCCCTTGTGCGGAGTCGAGGATTTCACCACCACAAATAGAGGTACCCCACAGACCTACGTTATATGAATATTTCAGTTTGGTGAAGTCCGCACTGAAACCATGTTTGTTCAAGTAGTCAATTTCTTCCTGACGACTCAATGCCATATCACGGGTCAGTGTGATGATTTCTACGTTCGGCGCCAGTACGAGGAAAGTCATGTCGAAACGAATCTGGTCATTACCTGCTCCGGTAGAACCGTGGGCAATGGCATCCGCACCGATTTCGTTGGCATAACGTGCGATAGCCAATGCCTGGAAGATACGTTCGGAGCTGACCGAAATAGGATAAGTACCGTTACGCAGCACATTTCCGAAAACCATGTATTTCAGACTCTTTTCGTAGTATTCCTGAGTAACGTCCAGCGTTACGTATTTTACCGCTCCCAGTTTATAGGCATTTTCTTCGTTTGTTTTCAGTTGTTCTTCGCTGAAACCACCCGTATTGGCACAAGCTGCATATACTTCATAACCTTTTTCTTTGGCGAGGTACATGACGGTGAACGATGTGTCCAGTCCGCCGCTGAATGCCACCACTACTTTTTTCTTCTTTTCTTCCATAGTGCTGTATCTTTTAAATGTTATTTCTTTCTTGTTCTTTTTTAATGTTCCGTGGATCTGTCGGGTCGTACAGCATAGCTGTGCAGATGCAGAACTTACGGTTTTTAGCTTTCAGGATGTCATGGTTGATACATCCTTCGCATCCTTTCCAGAAAGATTCGTCGTCTGTCAGTTCGTTGAAGGTGACAGGGACGTATCCCAGTTCGGTGTTCATTTTCATAACAGCTGCTCCGGAGGTCAAGCTGAAAATCTTAGCTTTCGGCCAACGGAGGCGTGCCAGTTGGAAGGAAGCCTGTTTGATGCGTTTTGCCAGCCCCAAACCACGGAAATCGGGATGTACGATCAGACCGGAGGTAGCCACGTATTGCTTGTTTCCCCATGATTCGATATAGGTGAATCCGGCGAATGTGTCACCACAGAGAGCAATGATTGCTTTACCTTCTTTCATCTTTGTCGCTACGTATTCGTGTGTGCGTTCTGCGATTCCCGTTCCTCGCACGGCGGCAGCATTTCTGATAGTTTCCAAAATAGTGTCAACGTATACCTCATGTGAGGCGTCGGCTACCATAACATCTATTTGTTGAGTGTCCATTTCTTTATATATATAAATATGTATAGTTATTCAATGTTCGGAATGATGAGTGACAAAAGCTGGCGAATCTTGCTTGTCGCAACTCCTTCACGCAACACCAACATGATAGTATCATCGCCGGCAATGGTTCCCAGTATTTCGCTGAATTCATTGTTGTCGATATCGTAAGCCATACTGCTGGCGTAACCCGGGCGGGTGCGGATAACGGCGATGTTGCCTGAAAATTGCAAGGAAATGAATCCGTTACTTCGCAACATTTCGCCGGCACTCTGATCGGTGGAGCGTTTATACATAATGTTGTTCGGCAGCACGTATACGTACTTCCCGTTCATACTGGCAGCTTTGGCTACTTTCAGTTGTTTCAAGTCGCGGGAGAGGGTGGCCTGTGTCAGTTCGAAGCCTTCGCGGTTCAACTCTTGCAGCAGTTCTTCCTGCGAACCGACCTCCTTGCTTGAGATAATCATTTTGATGGCGTCTAACCGATTTGCTTTCTTCTTCATTGTATAATTATTCTAAGAATGGCGCAAAAGTATGCATTATTCTGGAGAAAATATGCATAAAACAATACTTTTTTTGCATAAAAGTGAAAAATATGCTAAACAGTGGAAGTTTGGTTTATGTATTTGTGTCAAAATGTATATCCTTTCAATCAAAATGTGTAAGGAGCATGAAGAAGGAATCGTCTATCTTTGCCATGTAGGTAAATGAATACTTTAAATATATAGACAGAATACCATGAAACAAAACTTTTTTGCAGTCGACTTGGGCGCAACGAGCGGCCGTACTATCTTGGGTACTTTTATTGAAGGTGGATTGAATCTGGAAGAAATCAATCGTTTTCCTAATCACTTGATTGAAGTGGGCGGGCATTTCTATTGGGATATTTATGCATTATATCGTCATGTCATTGAAGGATTAAAATTGGTGGCTCACCGTGGCGAGTCTATTGCTTCTATCGGTATTGATACGTGGGGAGTGGATTTTGTTTGTGTCGGAAAAGACGGAAACTTACTTCGTCAGCCTTATGCATATCGTGACCCTCATACGGTAGGAGCTCCGGACGCTCTCTTTTCCCGCATCTCCCGTAGCAAGGTATATGAAAAGACGGGTATTCAGATAATGAATTTTAATTCACTTTTTCAGTTAGATACTTTACGCCGTAATAATGATAGCGCATTGGAGGCAGCGGATAAGATATTGTTTATGCCGGATGCATTAAGTTATATGCTGACCGGGAAAATGGTGATGGAATATACGATTGCTTCGACTGCTCAATTGGTGAATGCACAAACTCGAAGTCTCGAACCGGAGTTACTGAAAGTGGTTGGATTGACAGAGAAGAACTTCGGTCGTTTTGTATTCCCGGGTGAAAAGGTAGGAGTATTGACAGAAGAAGTGCAGAAAATAACCGGATTGGGAGCTGTGCCTGTGATTGCTGTGATCGGACATGATACGGGGGCTGCTGTTGCCGCTGTTCCAGCGTTAGACCGTAATTTTGCTTATTTGAGTAGCGGTACTTGGTCGTTGATGGGAGTTGAAACGGACGCTCCGGTGATTAATACCGAAACAGAAACCTTGAATTTTACGAATGAAGGTGGTGTGGAAGGAACAATTCGTCTGCTGAAGAATATTTGCGGAATGTGGCTATTGGAACGTTGCCGTTTGAATTGGGGAGATACAAGTTATCCTGAGTTAATCAGCGAGGCAGATGCTTGCGAACCGTTCCGCAGCCTGATTAATCCGGATGATGATTGCTTTGTAAACCCTGCGAATATGGAAAAATCGATTGCTGCCTATTGCCATGCCACTGGACAGCCTGTTCCCGAACAACGTGGACAAGTAGTGCGTTGTATCTTTGAGAGTCTGGCCTTGCGTTATCGTCAGGTGTTGGAGAACTTGCGTTCTCTTTCTCCTCGTCCGATTGAAACATTGCATGTGATTGGCGGTGGCAGCCGTAACGATTTACTGAACCAGTTTACTGCCAATGCTATCGGTATTCCGGTAGTTGCGGGACCGTCCGAAGCCACTGCTATCGGTAATGTGATGATTCAGGCAATGGCGGCGGGGGAAGCAACGGATATGGCAGGTATGCGTCGGCTAATTCAGCGGTCTGTTCCTTTAAAAACTTATCATCCACAAGATACGGATGCTTGGGATACGGCTTATATCCACTTTAAAAACTGCATTCGATAATTAATAAATAACCGGTGGAATATCATTTTAAACAATAGAATATCATGAAAAAAGAAGAACTGATTCAGAAAGCGTATGAGATTGCTGTGGAACGTTATGCAGCGGTAGGGGTAGACACCGAACAAGTATTGAAAACCATGCAGGATTTTCATCTGTCACTTCATTGTTGGCAGGCTGACGACGTAGCAGGATTTGAAGTACAGGCCGGTTCGTTGACTGGTGGTATCCAGGCTACCGGTAACTATCCGGGTAAAGCCCGCAATATTGACGAACTGCGTGCCGATATCTTGAAAGCCGCTTCTTATATCCCGGGTACTCATCGGCTGAACCTGCATGAGATTTACGGAGATTTTCAGAGGAAGGTGGTAGACCGCGATCAGGTGGAACCCGAACATTTCAAAAGCTGGATAGAGTGGGGGAAAGAACATAATATGAAACTGGACTTTAATTCTACTTCTTTCTCACATCCGAAATCCGGTGATTTGTCGCTTTCTAACCCGGATGAGGGTATCCGCCAGTTCTGGATTGAACATACGAAACGTTGTCGTGCAGTGGCCGAAGAAATGGGTAAAGCGCAAGGTGATCCTTGCATCATGAATCTTTGGGTACACGACGGAAGCAAGGATATTACAGTCAATCGTATGAAATACCGTGCACTGTTGAAAGATTCTCTGGACCAGATTTTCGCTACTGGATATAAGAATATGAAAGACTGTATCGAATCTAAGGTGTTTGGTATCGGTTTGGAAAGTTATACGGTAGGTTCTAATGACTTCTACATCGGCTATGGTGCTTCACACAATAAGATGATTACATTGGATACAGGTCACTTTCATCCGACAGAAAGTGTGGCTGACAAAGTATCTTCATTGTTACTTTATGTTCCTGAACTGATGCTGCACGTAAGCCGTCCGGTACGTTGGGATTCCGACCACGTCACTATCATGGATGATCCTACTATGGAACTGTTCAGTGAAATCGTTCGTTGTGGTGCACTAGATCGTGTACACTATGGCCTTGATTATTTCGATGCATCTATCAATCGTATCGGTGCTTATGTAATCGGTAGCCGTGCTGCACAGAAATGTATGACTCGTGCTTTGCTTGAACCGATTGCCAAATTGCGTGAATACGAAGCTAACGGACAAGGATTTCAGCGTTTGGCTTTGCTTGAAGAAGAAAAAGCGCTTCCTTGGAATGCGGTATGGGATATGTTCTGCTTGAAAAATAATGTTCCGGTAGGCGAAGATTTCATTGCGGAGATCGAAAAGTACGAAGCTGAAGTAACTTCTAAACGATAAGTTATGGATATTCTGATCGGCTTGCTGATTATAGCCATTGGTAGCTTTTGCCAGTCTAGTTCTTATGTACCTATTAAAAAGGTAAAAGAGTGGAGTTGGGAAAGCTTTTGGTTGATACAAGGTGTATTTGCCTGGTTAGTGTTTCCGTTCCTGGGATCATTGCTGGGGGTGTCCGAAGGAGGCAGTTTGTTTGAACTGTGGGGAGCTGGAGGTGCCGGAATGAGCATCTTGTATGGCATATTGTGGGGAGTAGGAGGATTGACTTTCGGGCTTTCCATGCGTTATCTGGGTGTTGCATTGGGACAGAGCATCTCGTTGGGGACTTGTGCCGGTTTCGGAACGCTCCTTCCGGCTCTTTTTGCGGGAACAAATTTGTTCGAAGGTAACGGACTGGTTCTTCTGCTAGGTGTTTGTATTACGTTAGCCGGTATTGCGATTATTGGCTATGCTGGTAGTTTGCGTGCGCAGAATATGAGTGAAGAAGAAAAGCGCGCTGCTGTGAAAGACTTTGCTTTGACGAAGGGATTGTTGGTAGCGTTGCTGGCAGGTGTGATGAGTGCCTGTTTCGCTTTGGGACTGGATGCCGGGACACCTATCAAGGAGGCTGCATTAGCGGGAGGAGTTGAAGGACTTTATGCAGGTCTTCCTGTTATCTTTCTGGTTACATTCGGAGGGTTCCTGACAAATGCAATTTATTGTTTGCAACAGAATGTGACTAATAAATCCATGAATGACTATGCTAAAGGGAAAGTGTGGAGTAACAATTTAGTATTCTGTGCGTTGGCCGGTGTGCTGTGGTATATGCAGTTCTTCGGACTGGAAATGGGAAAGAGCTTTCTTGCCGAAAGCCCCGTATTACTGGCTTTTTCCTGGTGTATCCTAATGGCATTGAATGTGACCTTCAGTAATGTCTGGGGGATTATCCTGAAAGAATGGAAGGGAGTATCTGTGAAAACAATCACTGTGCTGGTTTGTGGACTGCTGGTGTTGATTTTCTCGCTGGTATTCCCGAATTTGTTTTAAATAATAGATATATATGAAATCAATTTTAGAAAATCGCTCGGCACTTGCCAAGGAAGTAGACAAGGTAGCAGAAGTTGCCGGATACTTGTGGCAGAAAGGATGGGCTGAACGTAATGGCGGTAATATCACCATTAATATCACAGAATTTGTAGACGATGAAATTCGTCGGATGCAGCCGATTAGTGAAGTCAGGTCAATCGGTGTCACACTGCCTTATCTCAAAGGCTGTTATTTTTACTGTAAAGGAACCAACAAACGTATGCGTGATTTAGCTCGCTGGCCGATGGAGAATGGTTCGGTAATCCGGATTTTGGATGATTGTGCCAGTTATGTTATTATAGCTGATGAGGCGGTTGTCCCGACATCAGAGCTGCCTTCTCATTTGAGCGTGCATAATGACTTGTTGAGTAAGAATTCTCCTTATAAGGCTTCCGTACATACTCACCCTATCGAATTGATTGCAATGACGCATTGTGAAAAATTCCTTCAAAAGGATGTGGCTACCAATTTGTTGTGGAGTATGATTCCGGAGACAAAGGCATTCTGCCCGAGAGGTTTGGGAATCATTCCTTATAAGTTGCCTAGTTCGGTAGAACTGGCAGAAGCTACGATTAAGGAATTGCAGGACTATGATGTGGTGATGTGGGAAAAGCATGGAGTATTTGCTGTTGACTGCGATGCGATGCAGGCTTTCGACCAAATTGACGTATTAAATAAATCCGCATTAATTTATATTGCAGCCAAGAATATGGGCTTCGAACCGGATGGCATGAGCCGGGAACAGATGAAGGAAATGACTGTTGCCTTCAATCTTCCTAAATAATATTTGTATTAATCATTGAATTTATCTACTTTAGCGACCGCAATATTTCCTACAATAGGAGATGTTGCGGTTAACCCTTTAAACAAAATAACACAACCATGAATCGCATTATTTTAAATGAGACTTCTTATTTCGGCGCAGGTTGCCGGAGTGTAATTGCTGTGGAAGCAGCTAGACGTGGCTTTAAGAAAGCCTTTTTTGTTACAGATAAAGACCTTGTCAAGTTCGGTGTAGCTGCCGAAATCATCAAAGTATTCGACGACAATAAGATTCCTTATGAACTTTACAGTGATGTAAAAGCCAATCCTACTATTGCCAATGTACAGAATGGTGTGGCTGCATATAAAGCTTCCGGTGCTGATTTTATCGTGGCATTGGGTGGTGGTTCTTCTATTGATACGGCAAAAGGTATTGGTATTGTAGTGAACAATCCGGATTTCGCAGATGTGAAATCTTTGGAAGGGGTGGCCGATACCAAACATAAGGCTGTGCCGACCTTCGCATTGCCTACTACCGCAGGAACTGCTGCCGAAGTGACTATCAATTACGTGATTATCGACGAAGATGCCCGTAAGAAAATGGTTTGCGTAGACCCGAATGACATTCCGGCAGTGGCTATTGTGGACCCGGAATTGATGTATTCTATGCCGAAAGGGCTGACTGCTGCTACGGGTATGGATGCTTTGACGCATGCTATCGAAAGTTACATCACTCCGGGAGCTTGGGCGATGAGCGATATGTTTGAACTGAAAGCCATTGAAATGATTGCGCAGAATCTGAAAGCGGCTGTGGATAATGGCAAAGATGTAGTTGCCCGCGAAGCGATGTCTCAAGCACAATATATTGCTGGTATGGGATTCTCAAATGTAGGTTTGGGAATCGTTCACTCAATGGCTCACCCGTTGGGTGCTTTCTATGATACTCCTCATGGGGTGGCAAATGCTTTATTGTTGCCTTATGTAATGGAATATAATGCCGAATCTCCGGCTGCTCCGAAATATATCAATATAGCGAAAGCTATGGGAGTCGAAACTGCCGGTATGAGTGAGGCGGAAGGTGTAAAAGCGGCTATTGAAGCGGTAAAATCTCTTTCTCTCAGTATCGGTATCCCGCAAAAATTGCATGAGATCAATGTGAAAGAAGAAGATATCCCTGCATTGGCGGTAGCTGCCTTTAATGATGTTTGTACGGGTGGTAACCCTCGTCCTACATCAGTTGAAGACATTGAAGTATTATATCGCAAAGCATTTTAATGTTTAAATAATATTTGTTTGTGAGAAACATCCGGATGTATCCAAAAAGACACTCCGGGTGTTTTTTGTTTCTTAGCATACGATTTCTGAAGATAATTCTTATTTTTGTCTAACCCAAATTGTATGAGAACACATTGATATGGCTGAGGACAATGGCTTAGGAGTGGAATTTAAATACTTGATTGTAAATGACATGGACCGGAAATTCGGTTTGTGGGTTAATACGCTCGGTTATCAGTCTATTCCTCCCGACTCTCCTTATCCGTTGAAAGAACATTCTGTCTCCAAAAAACAAGATTTTTGAAATGAGTGATGTCGATCAGAAGATTGAACAGGCCAAGATTATAATGAATGAAAATGTAGCCGGCAATGTGGATCCGGAGGAGTTGGCGATGAGGTTGAATATTAGCTATTCATGGTTCCACCGTGTTTTCAAAGAATATACAGGATATGCTCCCGCCAAATACTTTCAAGAACTGAAACTTCGTAAAGCCAAACAACTACTGGTCGGTACTTCCCAATCCGTCAAGGAGATTCTTTTTTTTCTTGGTTTCCAGTCTACCGAATACTTCTTTTCTTTTTTCAAGAAGCGTACAGGGCTTACTTCGTTGGAGTATCGTTCGTTTGGGAGAGAAGAGTGAATTTATAGTATATCAACGAAATATATAGTTGTGAATAAGTGAATCTTGCCTTGTTTATAAACAGTCCTCGTTTAGGAGCAATTATTTTATTTTTAGATAATTAACCTGTTAATAACTTTGTTGGTATTCTTGTTGGTAACTGAAAGGAACTTGTGAATTGAACTACTATTGAAAGAGTCTACATAAAAAAGAAGAATCGCATTTCTACGATTCTTCTTTTTCTAGTTGCGGAGATCCGACTCGAACGAATGACCTTTGGGTTATGAGCCCAACGAGCTACCAACTGCTCCACTCCGCGATGTTTAACGGGTGCAAAGGTACGGCTTTTTTTGAGACAAACAAATAAATTGCTGAATATTTTTCGAATAAATCATCATTTATTTCTTATTTTGCTGAAAATGAGCAGGATAATGATGATAGTTTTTTTAGTACCTATTAATATACAAATGTTAATATTCTGTCTGTTTTCTTGTATGGTCTAAAGAAAAGAGTTACTTTTGCTCAAAATATTCAGCAATGTGCAATTTGTAACCTATGACCGTATCCAAAACAAAAGCCAAGTTAGTAGATGTTGCCCGTCAGCTTTTCGCAAAGATGGGGGTAGAGAACACTACGATGAATGATATCGCTCTTGCTTCTAAAAAAGGTAGACGAACGCTTTATACCTATTTTAAAAGTAAGGATGAAATCTATCTGGCTGTTGTAGAATCGGAATTAGATATCCTGTCGGATATGATGAAGCGGGTAGCTGAGAAGAATATCTCGCCGGACGAAAAACTGTTGGAGATGATATATACCCGGTTGGATGCAGTAAAAGAAGTAGTCTATCGAAACGGAACCTTACGTGCTTATTTCTTCCGTGATATCTGGCGGGTGGAGAAAGTCCGTAAGAAATTTGATGCGAAGGAGGTACAACTCTTTAAGGCCGTTCTTTTGGAAGGACAGGCAAAGGGAGTTTTTCACATTGACGATGTGGAGATGACGGCTGACTTGATTCATTATTGTGTGAAAGGGATTGAAGTTCCTTACATCCGTGGTCATATAGGTGCACATCTGGATGAAGATACGAGAAATAAGTACGTAGCCAACATTGTGTTTGGCGCACTGCATAGAACAGAAATTTAATTAAATAACTTTTAGTATGGGATTATTAGACGGAAAAACAGCCATTGTAACCGGTGCTGCCCGCGGTATTGGTAAGGCTATCGCTCTGAAGTTTGCTGCCGAAGGTGCAAACATCGCATTTACTGACCTTGTCATTGACGAAAATGCAGAAAATACAACAAAAGAACTTGAAGCAATGGGTGTAAAAGCCAAAGGTTATGCTTCTAACGCAGCTAACTTTGAAGATACTGCAAAGGTCGTAGAAGAAATCCACAAAGACTTCGGACGTATCGATATATTGGTAAACAATGCCGGTATCACTCGCGACGGTTTGATGATGCGTATGAGCGAACAGCAGTGGGATATGGTAATCAACGTGAACCTGAAATCTGCATTTAACTTCATCCACGCTTGTACACCTGTCATGATGCGTCAGAAAGCCGGTAGCATTATCAACATGGCATCTGTCGTAGGTGTTCACGGTAATGCAGGACAGGCTAACTATGCTGCTTCCAAGGCAGGTATGATTGCATTGGCCAAGTCTATCGCACAAGAACTCGGTTCTCGTGGCATCCGTGCCAATGCTATCGCTCCGGGATTCATCCTGACAGACATGACTGCCGCTCTTTCTGACGAAGTAAGAGCAGAATGGGCAAAGAAAATTCCTTTGCGTCGTGGTGGTACTCCTGAAGATGTGGCAAACATCGCTACCTTCCTGGCTTCCGATATGTCTTCTTACGTATCAGGACAGGTGATTCAGGTAGATGGTGGTATGAACATGTAATCGAACAGAATGACTGTTGTATACGAAGACAACCATATCATTGTAGTCAACAAGACCGCTTCCGAGATTGTCCAGGCAGACAAGACGGGTGATACGCCTCTTTCGGAGACTGTGAAGCAGTACCTGAAAGAGAAATATCAGAAACCCGGCAATGTTTTCCTCGGTGTGACACACCGGCTGGACCGCCCCGTAAGCGGTCTTGTTATTTTTGCCAAAACGAGTAAGGCGCTTACGCGGCTCAATGAGATGTTCCGCGCCGGTGAGGTGAAAAAGACTTATTGGGCAGTTGTGAAGAATGCTCCGAAAGAATCAGAAGGCGAATTGGTGCATTTTCTTGTGCGCAATGAAAAGCAGAACAAGAGCTATGCATACGACAAGGAAGTGCCGAATAGTAAGAAAGCGGTTTTGGACTACCGTTTGATCGGTCGTTCGGAGAACTATTATTTACTCGAAGTTGACTTAAAAACCGGACGGCATCATCAGATTCGTTGCCAACTGGCAAAAATGGGATGTCCTATCAAAGGAGATTTGAAATACGGTTCTCCGCGTTCCAATCCGGATGGAAGTATTTGTCTGCACGCCAGGAGGGTACGGTTCGTACACCCTGTCTCGAAGGAGCTGATAGAACTGAAAGCTCCCCTTCCCGAGGGAAATTTATGGAAAGGATTTGAACTGTTTTAATCAGTACAAATCCTTTTTTTTTGCGTTGGAAATGTATCCTCTCGGTGGAGGCTGTATAGTCGGGGCGGAGCGTTCGGTGTCTGATACCAACATCGGATTTATCTCTCTACAAATGAATTAAAAAAAATACTGTCATCTGTCACATGGTAAGATATAAATAGTTGATAATATGTGAGTTCTGCTGTGATAGCAAGGCGTGACAATAGTGTGACGGTAACTGTTGCTTTCACTGTTCATAGAGAAAAGAGTAGTTTCGCTGTATGAAACTGGAAGTTTCAAGCCTTGGGAACAAAAGTTTCAAGCGTCTGAAACTAAAGTTTCTCCATGATGAAACTAAAGTTTCCCACCGGTGAAACTATGGTTTCTGTACGGCGAAACCAAAGGTTCCAATGCATGAAACTATTGGTTTTGCCGTATGAAACAGTTATTTCATGGGTAAGAGCGGGAGTGGAAACGATTGGATGCTGTTCAATAAGTCAACCTTTCCTTCATTGATAAGTCTCAGAATTAACTCTCCCAACAGTGTGTTTTGTCGGGTAGACCTAGTACAGGTAAAGCTTTTCGAGTTATTTTTGTTCTTCTCCCTCGAACACCAGTTCTACTTTTACAGGGAAATGGTCCGAGGGCGTGCGGGCTTGATAAGCTTTGATGTCGATTTCTTCCGGACAGTCCGTTGCGTCCTTCTTGCCTCCGTTTCCTCTGATACTGCGATACGTGTCTGTCAGCACACCATATCTTTTTACTTTGAAAACAGGAGAGACGAATACATGGTCGATGCGGCTTTCCGTGAAACTGTCCGGATCGAAATCATTGAATGTTCCGTTGGTTGCATAGCGGAAGTCACACTTTTCATAAGAGTCGCAAAGCACACCTTTGCTGACAAAAGCGTCATAAGACTGATGAGTCTGGTCAACGTTGAAGTCGCCGGTCAGGATAGCCGGAAGCTCTTTACCCTTACCGAGTTCCTTCATCTTGTCTTGCACGAGATAAGCACTTTCCACGCGGGCCTTCTTGCCGATATGGTCCATGTGCAGGTTGAAGAATAGAAATTCAAAGCCCGTATCTTTGCATTTGAAGTGTCCCCAACTGCAAATGCGGGGCAGGACTGCATCCCAGCCTTTACTCGGCACGTCCGGAGTCTCCGACAACCAGAAATCGCCTTTCTCTATCACATCAAATTTGTCGGTGCGGTAGAAGATAGCGGAGTGTTCCCCCTTCTCTTTGCCATCATCGCGGCCTACACCTATATAGTCATAACCGGGTAATGCTTCTTTCATGTCCTTCAGCTGGTGAATGAAACACTCCTGTGTTCCGAAAATATCGAAATCGTGGTATTGCACCATTTTGGCAATGACCGGATAACGTTGTCCCCAACCGTTTCCTTTGGCAGAATCGGAGCCGTTGGCGTTTCTGAGGTTATAGGAGGCAACGGTGATAGAGGTCGGTTGATAACTGTGGCAACCACAAAATACGACCGCAACGAGGGCAATGAGTAAAAGGCTTCTTAGCTTCATGTTTATTCAGTTAGTTTGGGTGGATAATTTATTGACTTCCAAAAGTACAATATTTTATCCAAACAAGTAAGTATGTAGGTACAAAAAAAAAGTCACCCCCGGAATAGACGAAGTAGGGGTGACTTTTTTGTAGTGTGCTTACTATTATTCAGCAGACTTTGTTCTGAGAGTTTTTGGTAAGGTTATTCCTTGACAGGCTCAGCCGGTTTGTCTTTGGATGCAGTGTCTTTGACTACTGTATCATTGACAAAAGCGGTTGGTGCACTCAGTTCTGTTTTCACAGGTTCGTCTTTTTTAGTTACAGTGTCTTTGACTACTGTATCATTAACGATAAGTGCGGCATTAACTTCTGACTGGGCTGTCGCAGCTTTTTCAGAGTTCTGAGCCTTTACAAGGAATGAACCACCACAAACAAACATAAACATTGCTACTACTAATACTAATTTTTTCATAATCGTTTGCTTTAATGATTATTAGACATATGTTTTCAATTCTCTTTTGTGTTAAGGAATCGGTTGTTGCTTTTGCATTAACGTCTAATTAAAGTTCAAAGCGTGTGCCAGAAATGCAAAGTGTGTGATAAGTGGTTGAAAAATAAATGGTTGCGAATAATAAGACAAGCTGAACTAGTGGGGAATTGTGTGTGGGGTGTGTGGAAACTGTGGCGGGGAGTGTGGAATTATTCCACACTCCCCGCCACAGTTCTTTTTCTTTTCAACGACTATTTCTTTTCATCCGGCCAGGGACAAGGTTGTCCGGTAGCCTTGAAAGTTGGTCGCTGTGCATCTACTTTTCGCAGATAGTTTCCCAATTCTTTAGAAAGCCTTTTCACGATGTCAGGATGCTGTGCACTTAAGTCGTTGCTTTCACCTATATCATTAGGGATATTGAATAACTCTTTCTTACCGGTTCCGTAATAATAAATCAACTTCCAGTCGCCATTGCGAACTGCACAGTTAAAATTGATTCCGGGACCGTCATTCCCCCAGTTATTGGGCATATTCCAGAAAAGACTGCGTCCTTTAGAAGGATTTCCCGTTTGCTTCAATAGGGGAATAAAACTGATCCCGTCTATCGGCTGGACTGTTTTATACTTCTTGATTCCTGCCATTTCGAGAATGCTAGGGTAGAAGTCTTCTATCAATAAGTAATTGTCACATTTGCTACCCGGCTTCACCACTCCCGGCCAACTGACAATCATCGGTTCACGAATACCTCCTTCGTAGGTAGAACCTTTGCCGCTATTCAAAGGATGATTCTGTGTATGTAACTTTCCGTCACGCCAGTAGGATTCGGCTGCAAGTCCTCCGTTATCACTCATAAAAATAATAATTGTATTGTCTGCTTCATCATTTTTCTCCAGCCAGTTCATGAGGTCGCCGAGGCTTTTATCCATTCCTTCGATAAGGGTAGCATAAGCAGCTTCATGGTCGGTCATACCTTTCTTCTTGTATTTATCGTAGAAGCGCATATCTTTATTCAGAGGAACATGGATAGCATATTGAGCCATATACAGATAAAAAGGCTGATTGTATTTTTTGGCTTTGTTTAGTGCCTTGATAGCTTCCTGCGTTAATGCTTCGGTAACAAATGTTTCCGTACCCCAGTATTTTTCAAGTCCGGGGACAGCCATTAGTGAAACTGGTTTTCCGTCTTTGGTATGTCCGTAATTCTCTTCCCCGAGGTAACTGGCAAGTCCTCCGGCAGCGTGTCCGGCGATGTTTACCTCAAATCCCCAATGGTGCGGGTCTTCTCCCGGAGTGTCGATGGAACCGAAATGGGCTTTTCCGCAATGGATAGTATGATAGCCGTTGTCTTTTAGGATTTGTACAAAAGAAGTTCCTACAAAGGTGTTGTTAGTACCGGGTACCTGACTTACTCCGTTATAATTCCAATCAGGGACGGCAAGCTGTTTGTTTTTACGGTCTGTCATGGTGTTTTTTTGTAGCGTCCAGTTGGTTACCCTGTGGCGTGCCGCATTCGTTCCGGTGATGAGGCTGCATCGGGTGGGAGAACTGATGCTACTGGCATACGCTTGAGTGAACATCATTCCCTGACGGGCCAGTCGTTCCATGTTCGGCGTTTCGTATAGTTCGTTGTAATGCGTTTTTTGTGTCCAGAAAGGAAGGGAAGTATCCTGCCAACCCATATCATCTACCATAAAGAGGATGATATTCGGGCGTTTGTCTGTACGCCCTGTCTGAATGTTGCTTTGTGCTTGCAGGCTGGTGGCTGCGAGTGGTACAAGTGCGAGTGGGAATAGTTTCTTTTTATTCATGGGGTAGTTATTAGGTGTTATTTGCAGATTTCTTCTTGTACTTTTTATTTGATATAGTATGTGCTAAAATTGATAATGTCAGGCAATGCAACAGACTCGGGAATGGTTAGTCTTAATGCGCTTGCTTCTATCGGATCAAACTTCTCAATACGTTTATGCCCTACGGATTCTCCGGAACAGACAGGCTGCCATTTCCCATTAACTTTTGCTTCTATCTTATATTGACGGATACGTTCTCCGTTTTTTATATTTTCCTGAATAATGCAGTAATTTACAGTTTGCTTCTTCCCGAGATTCAAAGTCAGGCTCTTTTTTTTCCCTAAAGTTTTCGCTATGGGGGAAGAAAAACGACGGTTTATTTCATCTCCCATTTCTTTCAGTCGTTGCGTATCTCCTATGGGAATCAATCCGGTCGGATCAGGCGTTAATCCGAGGATGAGAGTTGCATTTCTTCCTACTGATTTCTCGTATTTGTCCATTAGTGCATCCAATGGGTAGATGTTATTTTCATCATCCGGTTCCCAAAACCATTCGTGACGCCCGTTTGCTCCACGTAATGGAGTATCTGCCATAGCCGGTACCCAATATTTGCCGTCTTTATCGCCGTGTTTTAATAGTATGTTGTGGTTACGTGCGGGTTCGGTAGCATTACTGTGGCTGTATGGGTAGGGGAAGGTAGACCAACAAGGGTACTCTACTGTACCTGTTTCCGAACCACCCCAACGAAAGTCTGCGCGGTCAACGTTGTGATAAAAAAGACAGTCGGGCTGATATTTATTCACAATAGGTTCTACGTTAGGACCGTCACGGCGTGGATTATCAGCTCCGCCGTCAAACCATATCATATAGAGATCACCATAACGTGTACATAGCTCTGTTACCATGTTCTCGCACAAGCGTTTATACCACGCCTGGCGGTTACGGGCAAATTCTCCTTCGCCTTCAGCTTTGAAGTTATGGATACCCAACAGAGAATTCCAACGGATACCTATATAAATGCCCGGTTGAAGGCCGTATTTATGGCAGGAATTTACAAAATCGCGAACTATATCTCCTTTGCCGTCTTTCCACTTGACAGCTTTCAGGCAATACGGATTGACATCACTTTGCCAAAGTCCGAATCCGGTTTCGTGGGTGGCTGTGAGTACGGCAAATTTGCATCCGGCAGCTTTGGCTGCTTGTACCCATTGATCAGTATTGAGTTCGGTTGGATTAAAAATGTTATAATCTTCAATGGGGGTGATGCGGTTATTGCCTTGTCCGTAGCGGATACCATCGAATACATGCAAGTCGTAATGAAAGACTGCTCCCATTTCGGCTTCATGCCATTTCAGTTGATGAGGCTTGGGGACAGGAATACTCTGCTGTTGCGCAAAACTACAAATTGAATAGAGGATAGAAAGGCATATAAAATTAAACTTCTTCATAATATTGATTTGTATGGTGTTAATGTTTATGCAATGGCGCGATAATATTCGTAAGGCTTTTATATTGCAAAAGTACACAAATGTGTGCTTTTGCAATATGTCATTTCTTTCAATTTACGTATGTGTTTCATTCAATCGTTGTTTTGTGTGTTGTCTGAGGCTGACTTGAATGCTATAAATCAATGTTGTATAGCTTCAGTTTATTATATAACGTCTTCCGGTCAATATTCAACAGTTGTGCTGCCTTACTTTTATTATTCCCGGTTTGGCGTAATGCTTCCAATATATGTTCTTTTTCCGTCTCCTCATTGCGTAATGACATGCTTGTGGTACAAGTTGTAGTAGTATCCAGTAAGTCAGTACCTAATTCGAGCAATGTAATAAAACTGCCTTGCGCCAGTAAGGTTGCCCTTTTCACGATATTCTTCATTTGACGCAGGTTTCCCGGCCAATGATAACTCAATAAAGCTTGTGACGCTTTTGCGTCGAAACCAATCAGATGCTTGTCCAATTCCTTGTTTGCCTGATCAAGGAAGAAGTTGGCGAATAGCAGGATATCTTCTTTCCGTTCTTTCAAGTCAGGCATTCGCAGGGTAAATTCATTGATGCGATGATAAAGGTCTTCGCGAAATGTTCCCTTTTCGATTCCTTGTTCCAGATTTTCGTTGGTGGCCGATACCAGGCGGATATCCACGGATATTTCTTGTGTAGAACCGACCGGACGTATTTTTCTCTCTTGCAGGGCGCGGAGTAGTTGTATCTGCACCTCGTAGCTGAGATTTCCGATTTCATCCAGAAAGATAGTGCCACCGTTGGCTGCAACGAAAGCTCCCGTTTTATCCGTCAATGCTCCCGTAAACGAGCCTTTTACATGACCAAAGAATTCGGAGGCTGCCAATTCCTTAGGTATCGAACCGCAGTCTACGGCAATGAACGGTTTGTCGCTACGTTTGCTAAGTTGATGAATACGGTGTGCCACATATTCTTTACCTGTTCCGCTAGAACCGTTGATGAGTACGGACATATTAGTAGGAGCTACCAGGCCTACATAATTGTAGAGTTGCTTGGCAGCATCACTTTCTCCTTCCAGATAGGCACGACGAGTTTCTGTTGTCTCTTTGGATGAGGCGGGAGAGACTTTTTTCGAAGACATCTTGGCTGCGGAATGAGCTGTTGGCGTTCTCTCTGTTTGTAGAGCTTCTGATATTTTCTTTAATAATTCTTCCGGGTTGACAGGTTTTGCGATATAATCCCGTGCACCAAGTTTCATGGCCAATACCGCTGATTGAATATCCGCATAACCGGTCATGATAATCAGGGGAATATCCAGTCCCCGGTCATTCATCCATTTCAGCAAATCAATGCCTTCGTAATCGGGTAATCGTAAATCGGATAATACCAAGTCAACAGTCTGGCTTTCGATATGCTTTCGGGCACGTGCTATATTACTCACTGATGATACTTCAAATCCTTTTTTGCCTAACCAGGTTTTGAGCATCATTCCAAAAGTTATATCATCTTCGACTATTAATATGGCTTTCATTGTGTCAGGTTTTGATTCTTTTAAGTCACAAAGGTAAGATGATTTAGGCGAAAGTGGTATATTTGCAAACTTAAATTAAATAAAAGCGTTATGAAAAAGATTACATTGATATTATTAACTATATCGTTTTGCGGACTTACTGCCTGCAAAACCGGAACAAAAAAAGGAGGAGACATGGATAAAGAGACATTGGTAAAGATTGAAACAACAGCCGGAGACATCAAAGTGAAGTTGTATAATGAGACACCCAAGCATCGTGATAATTTTATCAAACTGGTGAAAGACGGAGTATATGAAGGAACATTATTTCATCGTGTCATCAAAGATTTTATGATTCAAGCTGGTGACCCGGATTCAAAGAATGCGCCGAAAGGGAAGATGTTGGGTGCCGGTGATGTCGGCTACACCGTACCGGCAGAATTTGTATATCCGAAGTATTTCCATAAGAAAGGAGCGTTGTCTGCAGCCCGTCAGGGAGACAATGTGAATCCGAAAAAAGAATCTTCCGGTTGTCAGTTCTATATCGTAACGGGTAAGGTTTACAATGATTCTACACTGTTGGGTATGGAAAGCCAGATGAATGAAAATAAGATCAATGTCATTTTCAATAAATTGGCGCAGAAACACATGAAAGAAATCTATAAGATGCGTAAGGCGAATGACGAAAACGGGCTTTATGACTTGCAGGAGAAATTGTTTGCGGAAGCACAGGAATTGTCGGCAAAAGAACCGGAATTCCATTTTACGCCGGAGCAGATAGAAGCATATACTACTGTGGGTGGTACTCCACATCTGGATGGCGAATATACAGTATTCGGCGAAGTAGTGGAGGGTATGGACGTCGTAGATAAAATCCAGAAGGTGAAGACGGACCGTAGCGACCGTCCCGAAGAAGATGTGAAGATAATAAAAGCGACTATACTTGACTAAATGATATGAAAATCAATAGGCACATTCTTGACAACGGGTTGCGGCTGGTACATTCGCGGGACGAAAGTACACAGATGGTGGCTCTAAATATATTATATAATGTGGGAGCTCGTGACGAACATCCCGAACATACCGGCTTCGCACATCTGTTTGAACACTTGATGTTCGGTGGATCGGTAAATATCCCCGATTATGATATGCCGCTTCAGCTAGCGGGTGGAGAGAATAATGCCTGGACGAACAATGATATCACCAATTACTACCTCACTGTGCCCCGGCAGAATGTGGAAACCGGCTTCTGGTTGGAGTCCGACCGTATGTTGAGCCTTGATTTCAGCGAACGGAGTCTGGAAGTACAGCGAGGGGTAGTAATGGAAGAATTCAAGCAACGCTGTCTGAACCAGCCTTATGGAGATGTGGGGCATCTTTTGCGCCCGTTGGCTTATCAGAAACATCCTTATCAATGGCCGACTATCGGAAAAGACCTGTCGCATGTCGCTAATGCAACATTAGAAGAGGTGAAAGCATTCTTTTTCCGTTTTTATGCTCCTAACAATGCGATACTGGCGGTGACCGGGAATATCTCTTTTGAGGAAGCAGTGGAATTGACGGAGAAATGGTTCGGATCTGTTCCCCGTCGGGAAGTTCCTGTACGGAATCTGCCACAGGAGCCGGAACAGACGGAAGAACGCAGGCTGACGGTAGAGAGAAATGTACCTCTTGATTCTCTGTTCATGGCTTATCACATGTGCGATCATCGTCACCCGGATTATTATGTGTTCGATATACTGTCGGATGTATTGAGTAACGGGCGTTCCAGTCGATTGAACCAACATCTGGTACAGGAAAAACAGCTATTCTCGAGCATTGATGCTTACATCTCAGGTAGTGTGGATGCAGGCTTGTTTCACATTGCCGGAAAACCTTCGGCGGGAGTTAGCCTCGAACTGGCGGAAGCGGCAGTGCGCGACGAACTCGATCGCCTGCAACAAGAATTGGTTGACGGACAGGAATTGGAGAAGGTGAAAAATAAGTTTGAGTCTACCCAGATATTCGGTAATATAAATTATTTGAATGTGGCTACCAATCTTGCCTGGTTCGAATTGCTCGGTAAAGCGGAAGATTTGGAGAAAGAAGTAGAACGTTATCGCTCTGTCACTGCTATGCAGTTGCGGGAAGTCGCTCAATCGGCTTTTCGGAAAGAGAACGGAGTTGTACTCTATTATAAAAGTAAATGAGAAATATATATAGAACATACAGAGAGCATTATAAAGCATTATTTTTTCTTGGTTTACCTATCGTTATCGGACAAATAGGAGTGATCGTGCTCGGGTTTGCCGATACCCTGATGATTGGACATCATAGTACGGTAGAATTGGGAGCAGCTTCTTTTGTAAATAACGTGTTCAATTTGGCTATCATTTTCAGTACCGGTTTTTCATACGGGCTAACTCCTGTTGTGGGAGGTCTATATGGAACACATCAGTTTGCACCTGCCGGACAGGCATTGCGTAATAGTTTGTTAGCGAATCTGATGGTCGCGTTATTATTGACGCTTTGTATGACTGTTCTTTATCTGAATATAGAGAATCTTGGCCAGCCGGAAGAACTGATTCCTTTGATTAAGCCTTATTATTTGGTGCTGCTGGCTTCATTGGTGTTTGTTATGCTTTTCAATGGATTCAAGCAGTTTACGGATGGAATCACGGATACCAAGACGGCCATGTGGATACTCTTGGGAGGAAATGTATTGAATATCATAGGAAATTATCTTTTGATTTACGGAAAGTTAGGTTTGCCCGAGTTGGGATTGTTGGGAGCCGGTATCAGCACATTGTTTTCGCGTATTATGATGGTGCTCGTGTTTATCATTATCTTCTTGCGTAGTTCTCGTTTTATCCGTTACAAAGTTGGCTTCTTCCGTTTGGGGTGGTCACGGGCTATATTCGGTCGGTTGAACGGACTTGGTTGGCCGGTTGCTTTTCAAATGGGAATGGAAACAGCTTCTTTTAGTCTGAGTGCCATAATGATAGGTTGGTTGGGGACCATTGCACTGGCTTCGCATCAGGTTATGTTGGCTATTTCACAGTTTACGTTTATGATGTATTATGGCATGGGAGCTGCCGTAGCTGTTCGTGTCAGCAACTTCAAAGGTCAGAACGATATTTTGAACGTTCGTCGTTCGGCCTATGCCGGTTTTCATCTGATGATGACATTGGGCGTAGTGCTTTCTTTTATTGTCTTTCTTTGCCGTAACTATTTAGGAGGTTGGTTTACCGACAGTCCTGAGGTGGCGGCTATGGTAACTTCTCTCATTTTTCCTTTCCTCGTTTATCAGTTCGGGGACGGGTTACAGATTACTTTTGCTAATGCCTTGCGTGGCATTTCGGATGTAAAACTGATGATGCTCATCGCCTTTATCGCTTACTTTATCATCTCACTTCCCGTAGGTTATTTCTGCGGCTTCGTAATGGGCTGGGGGGTGGTAGGTGTCTGGATGGCGTTCCCTTTCGGTCTGACAAGTGCAGGATTAATGCTTTGGTGGCGTTTTCATTACATGACGAAACTCCCCACTCCCCAAGTGAATACTTGATACTTAAAACTTTACCGTATGGCTTCCTATCGTTCCACAAAGTTGAAAGTAACAATCGGTTATACGTTATTACTTGCAATTCTTCTTTTTTCTCTGGTATTTGTACATCGCGAAATGGAGACATTGTCGGCTGCCGATGACCAGGAGAATCTGCGGACAGACAGCCTGTTGACCCTGCTGCACGAGAAAGACCGGAATACGATACAGATGCTCCGGGTATTGAGCGAAGCGAATGACAGCTTACTTTCCGCTTCGGAGATTGAAGAAATAATTTCCGAACAAGATTCTGTCATTACTCAGCAACGGGTACAACACCGAGTTATCACTAAACGGGATTCTTTACTGACTACGCCTAAGAAGAAAGGTTTCTTTAAGAGATTGGCAGAAGTGTTTGTCCCAACTAAACAAGACAGTGCCGTGCTTGTTAATACCTCCATGGAGGTTGCTACGGATACTATTCTGGAACCGACCACTTCTAAAGATTCCCTTCAGCAAAAGATTCGTATGGCTACAGAGGAAAAACGGTTGCAGCGGCGAAAAACAATCCGGCGGACTAGTACAAAATATCAGCGTATGAATTCGCAGTTGACAGCAAGAATGGATAGCCTGATAAAACAATACGAGGAGGAAATGACCTTGCGTGCCCGCCAGGATGCAGAAATGCAACAGGAGGTAAGAATGCGTTCAGCACGCACCATTGGTGGAATAGCTATCGGAGCAGTGCTGCTCTCTGTCTTTTTCCTGATTTTGATAGTGCGTGACATATCCCGCAGCAATCGTTACCGCCGGCAATTGGAAGAAGCTAATAAACGGGCGGAAGACCTGCTTATTGCCCGTGAAAAGCTGATGCTCGCCATTACTCACGACTTTAAAGCACCGTTAGGCTCTATTATGGGATATACCGAATTACTTTCCCGACTGACGGAGGACGAACGGCAGCGCTTCTATCTTGACAATATGAAAAGTTCTTCGGAACATCTTTTGAAATTGGTCAGCGACTTGCTCGACTTTCATCGGCTCGACCTTAATAAAGCGGAAGTGAACCGCGTCACCTTCAATCCTTCGCAGTTATTCGAAGAAATCCATGTTAGCTTCGAACCATTGACAGCCGCCAAAGGATTAACCTTGCAATGCCATGTCGCTCAGGAATTAAATGGGAGATACATCAGCGACCCTTTACGGCTCCGGCAGATAGTGAATAATCTTTTGTCTAACGCAGTGAAGTTTACTCCGAAAGGCGAGATTGCATTAACGGCTAAATATGATTCTTCCAAGCTGACGATAGCGATTTCGGATACCGGAAAAGGTATGGCTACGGAAGACCGCGAACGGATTTTTCAGGAATTTACCCGTTTATCCGGTGCACAAGGAGAAGAAGGCTTCGGCTTGGGATTGTCTATTGTGAAGAAGTTGGTTGTTTTGCTTGAAGGTACGATTGATGTGCAGAGTAAGCTGGGGGAGGGAAGTTGCTTCACAGTCATTCTCCCTCTTTATCCGGTGGGAAAATCTGTGTCCGAAAGGGCATTGGAAGAAAAAACAATTTCGGCAGAAGACCCTGTCACGCTTCCACCGATGAAAGTGATACGTGTACTGTTGATTGATGATGATAAAATTCAATTAAGCTTGACGGCAGCCATGTTAAAGCAACATGGAATTGACGCCGTTTGTTGTGAGCAACTGGAGGAGTTGATAGAACAGCTCCGTACCTCTGTTTTCGATGTATTGCTGACTGATATACAAATGCCTGCTATTAATGGCTTTGATTTGGTAAAACTCTTGCGCGCTTCCAATATTCCGCAGGCAAAGACAATTCCTGTGATTGCCGTAACTGCCCGCAGTGAAATGGATATAGATGCTTTACAAGAACACGGTTTTGCCGGTTGCCTGCACAAACCTTTTACGGTGAAAGAACTATTGCTCACAGTCAACGAAGGACAGCTTGCCGCTGACGAAGCACACATTACTGAGGATATGCAGACTGTAAGTTCCTTGAACTTTTCTGCATTAACAGCCTTTTCTGAAGACGATGCTGATGCCGCACATTCCATTATTCAGACCTTTATCGAAGAAACCGGAAAGAATGCCGATCGGATGCAACAAGCATTGGCAGGCAAGGAGGTGGACGGAATAGCGGCTATGGCTCACAAACTACTTCCGCTTTTCACTTTAATCGGGGCAATGGAAGCTGTGCCTTTATTGAACTGGCTGGAAACACAACGTGGGCAATGTTTTTCAGAGGAGATAGGTGAAAAAACGGCTTGTGTACTTCTGGAGATTCAGAAGGTTCTGGAAGAAGCTCGTAAGGTATAAGTAGCTTGAAGTAGTGACAAGAGCTCCGGTAAAGAAGGTGAAGAAAGAAAACCATAATGCTTGTATTTCTTTTGTGATTGAACATTTTGCTCCTAACGTCAACCTTTTTTCAGAATTAATTGTTTACTTTGTGTCACCTTTTAATACACTGGCACATTTTACATGAAACGAAAATGGATAAGAAGGGTGAGTTGGATATTGCTCACTCCTGTATTGCTTTTTGTAATACTAATGATATTACTTTATATACCTCCCGTTCAGAATCTTTTGCGTCGGGAGGTGACAGCATACGCTTCCAAAGCAACCGGTATGCAGATTCAGGTGGAACGAATCGACCTTCGTTTTCCGCTCAATCTGTTGGTTCGTGGCGTGGAAGTGATCCAGCAACCGGATACGCTGTTGTCTTTGGAAAGTCTGAACGTGCGTGTACAGGCATGGCCGCTCGTCAAGGGAAAGGTAGAGGTAGATGAAGTAACATTAAGTCAGGTAGCGTTCAATTCGGCTAATCTAATAGAAGGCATGAAGATAAAGGGGGTACTGGGACGTTTCTTTTTACAAAGTCATGGAGTTGATCTTTCTAATGAGCTGGCCGTTATCAACCAGACGGAATTATCGGACACTCACGTACAAATGTTGATGAACGATACTACGACTACGCCTAAAGATACAACAGCTTCTGCTCCTGTAAACTGGAAAGTGGATCTTCATAAACTGAAGTTGAAGAATGTGTCGTTCAGTATGCAACTTCCTGCTGACTCGATGCGAATGGCTGCTCATATCGAAGAAGCATTTATCAATGATGCACAAGCTGATCTGAAGAATCAGTTTTATGAACTGAAACAATTCCTGTTATCCGGAAGCTCTGCCAATTATGATACCGGAGCAGCCAAACCCGGAGAAGGTTTCGATGCGTCTCATATTGCCGTTCGTGATATCCGTATCGGTTTGGATTCCTTATTATATAAAGGTCGGGATATGAATGCTGTAATCCGTGAGTTTTCGATGAATGAACGTTCCGGATTGAGTATCACTTCATTGACGGGTAGGGCATTTTCTAACGACTCGATTATTCGTATTCCCGGCATAAAACTGCAAACCCCTCATTCCGAAATAGATTTATCCGCCCAGACATATTGGGAACTTGTCAATATTCCCACTACAGGACGTTTGTCCGCCGGTCTCAATGCTTATATCGGTAAAGAGGATGTTATGTTATTTGCCGGCGGTTTGCCGGATAGTTTCAAAGAGGCGTATCCCTTCCGTCCGCTTGTGGTTCGTGCCGGTACGGACGGAAATCTGAAACAAATGCAGATTTCTCGTTTCACAGTCGATCTCCCGGGAGCTTTTTCCATGAAAGGAGGCGGTATTCTTGAAAACTTGGCTGACAGCCTGACGCGTTCGGGGACTATCGGTCTGGATATGATTACTCAGAATCTAAACTTCCTGACTGCTTTAACGGGAGAAGCCCCCAACGGTACTATCGTAATCCCAGATAGCATGAATCTGAAGGCCCGTGTCGAGCTGAAAGGACCTGAATATAAGGCTAATCTTCACTTGAAACAGGGGCAAGGCTCTATGGGGGTGAATGCAGAACTTAATACCTCAACCGAGGCTTATGCAGCCGACTTGAAGATTGACAATCTACAACTCCATAATTTCCTTCCGAAAGACTCTATCTACGAACTTTCTCTTTCGGCAGATGCCAAAGGCCGTGGGCTGGACGTCATGTCTTATCGTGCTTTAGCCAAACTGAATCTTTCATTAGATCAACTACATTATGCACGTTACCAGCTTTCCAATGTTCATTTGACTGGAGCTTTGAAAGGTGCATTGGTGACGGCTAATCTGACAAGTGACAATGCGCTGTTGAAGATGACAACAGATGCAGAATACAATCTGGCACATCGTTATCCAGATGGAAAAGTGACGGTTGACGTCACTCAGCTCGACTTACACGAACTGGGGTTGATGCCTCAACCGATGAAGCGCCCGCTCGCCTTTAATCTTTCTGCCGAAGCTCGTCAAAACAGGGTGTTCACACATCTAACATCTGGTGATATGAAACTCAACTTGAGTGCACGTTCCGGTGTTAATTCTTTGATAAGTCAGTCTACACACTTCATGGATGTCCTGATGAAGCAGATTGATGAAAAAGCCTTGAACCACGCCGAACTGCGTGAAGCGTTGCCGACAGCTATTTTATCTTTCTCCGCAGGAAAAGAGAATCCGTTAGCTTATTTTCTGGCTACTAAAAACATATCCTACCATGATGTTTCCATGAAGTTCGGTACGGCTCCCGATTGGGGAATCAATGGAAAAGCTGCGGTGCATGCATTGAAGATGGACACATTGCAACTGGATACAATCTTCTTCACTGTCAAACAGGATACTACTTTAATGAAACTACGTGCCGGTGTAATAAACGGACCGAAGAATCCGCAATTCTCTTTTGCTACTACTTTGACCGGAGAGATTCGCGACCGCGATGCGGAATTGCTGGTAGACTACAAAAACGGCAAAGGAGAAACAGGCGTATTGCTGGGGGTAAATGCCCGCCCTCTGTTCGAAGGACATGGTAAGGGGAACGGAATCGCTTTCACACTGATTCCGGAGAATCCGATTGTTGCCTTCCAAAGATTTCATTTCAACGAGAATCATAACTGGATTTACCTGCATAAAAATATGCGTGTATACGCGAACGTGGATATGTGGGATGAAGAAGGAATGGGATTCAGGGTACATTCCGTACCGGGCGATACGGTGTCTCTGCAGAATATAGATGTTGAAATACGTAGAATCCGTCTGCAAGAGATAACGAGTGTGTTGCCTTACTTCCCCGAAATAACCGGATTGTTCTCGTTGGAAGCTCATTACATACAGACAGAAAAGGATTTGCAACTCTCGGCTGAGGCGTCTGTTGATGAACTGACTTATGAACGTCAGCGTATCGGTGACGTTGCATTAGGGGCTACGTGGTTGCCGGGCGAACAGGGAAAACAATATCTGAATGCTTATCTGAATCACGAACAGGCAGAAGTGCTGGTGGCAGATGGGAAACTGGTTCCTACCCGCACAGGCAAAGATAGTTTGGAAGTGAATACAACATTGGAGCATTTTCCGCTGCGGGTGGCGAATGTGTTTATTCCTGACCAGATGGTCACTTTGTCCGGTGATATGGATGGTAATCTGAATATAACGGGCAGTACTGAACAACCTTTGATAAACGGCGAACTTGTATTGGATAGTGTTGCTGTCCTTTCCCGTCAATATGGTGCGCGTTTCATGTTTGACAATCGTCCTGTGCAAATAAAGAACAATCGGTTGGAATTTGATAAATTTGCTATTTACACAACATCGAAGAATCCGTTTACTATTGATGGCTATGTTGATTTCCGTGATATGAGCCGTCCAATGGCGAACCTGAATATGCTGGCACAAAATTATACGTTACTGGATGCTAAGCGTACCCGTGAAAGTCTGGTTTACGGCAAAGTATTTGCTGATTTCCGGGCGACGGTGAAAGGGCCTTTGGACGGGCTGAATATGCGTGGGAACGTGAGTCTGCTGGGGAACACCGATGTTTCGTATGTCTTGACCGATTCACCATTGACAGTGCAGGACCGTTTGGGAAGTTTGGTAACATTTACTTCATTTAGCGATACTACAACTGTTGTCCGGCAGGAAGTGCCGACTGTCTCTTTAGGCGGATTGGACATGGTAATGATGGTACATATCGATCCGTCCGTCCGAGTGAAAGTTGACCTGGATGCAAGTAATGATAACCGTATCGAACTGGAAGGCGGGGGTGACCTTTCCATGAAATACACTCCGCAAGGCGACCTGACTCTGACCGGACGTTATACGTTGAGTGGCGGCTTGATGAAATATGCTTTGCCGGTGATTGCAGCAAAGGAATTTGCCATTGATAACGGTAGTTACGTGGAATGGACGGGAAATCCGATGGACCCGATGTTGAACTTTAAGGCGACTGACCGTATCCGTGCGTCAGTTTCCGAAGGAGAGAATGGTGGAAGTCGTATGGTTAATTTCGATGTTTCCGTTGTAGTCAAGAACCGCTTGGATAATCTTTCGTTTGCATTCGATGTTGCGGCTCCCGAAGATGCGACCGTACAAAACGAGTTGACCGCTATGGGGGCGGAAGAACGAGGTAAACAGGCATTGTATATCATGGTGATGAAAACTTATCTCGGCACCGGACCGATTGGTGGGGGTGGCGGCGGACTCGGCAAGCTGAATATGGGATCTGCTCTGACTTCTGTATTGAGTAGTCAGATAAACTCCTTGATGGGTAACTTGAAGAATGCGAGTCTCTCTGTCGGTGTCGAAGACCACGACGATTCAGAGACGGGAAGTAAACGTACGGATTACAGTTTCCGTTATTCACAACGCTTGTTTAACAATCGTTTCCAGATTGTAATCGGTGGCAAGGTTTCTCAAGGTGAGAATGCGACGAATGACGCCGAATCCTTCATCGACAATATTTCTCTGGAATATCGTTTGGATAGAACCGGAACCCGGTATATCCGCCTGTTCTATGACAAGAACTACGAGAGTGTGCTCGAAGGTGAGATTACGGAAACCGGAGTCGGTATTGTGCTTCGCAAGAAGCTGGACAAACTTAGTGAACTGTTCATCTTTAAGAAAAAGAAGTAAGTATGAAAGAGATACATATAAATATATTGGCTGTTTGTCTGATAAGTGTAGTGTTACTGTCGGCTTGTTCGGTGACGAAACATCTTCCCGAAGGGGAGGTGCTTTACACCGGAAGCAAGACTGTCATATTGAATAAATCGACAACACCGGTAGGAGAGACGGCGCTGACGGAAATTGATGCTGCACTCGATAAGACACCTAGTACAAAGATGTTTGGCGGTATCCTTCCTATCCCTTTTAAAATGTGGATGTACAATGACTTCGTGAAATATAAGAAGGGATTCGGTAAATGGATGTTCAACCGTTTTGCGGCCAATCCTCCCGTATTTATTTCTACGGTCAACCCGGAGGTACGTGTGAAGGTAACGACTAATTTGCTTCGTGATTATGGCTATTTCAATGGGAAGGTAGCTTATGAAACGGTTGTTGATAAGAAAGACAGTCTGAAGGCGGGCATTATCTATACGGTGGATATGAAGAACCCTTATTTCATTGATACGGTTTACTATCAACGGTTCACTCCCCAGACTCTGCGGATTATGGAGCGCGGACGCCGGATGTCTTATATAAGTCCGGGTGAGCAGTTCAACGTGGTTGATTTGGACGAAGAACGCTCCCGTATCAGTACATTGTTGCGTAACCTCGGATATTTTTATTTCCGTCCCGACTATATGACTTACCAGGCGGATACGACTTTGGTACCCGGAGGGCATATCAGTCTTCGCCTGATTCCTGTGCCGGGATTGCCGGCTGCGGCACAGCGTCCTTATTACGTGGGTGATGCGTCTGTCTATCTGTTCGGAAAGAACGGAGAAGCGCCGAATGACAGTATGATGTATAAGAACTTGAATATCCACTATTACAATAAATTGCAGGTTCGTCCCAATATGCTTTATCGTTGGCTGAATTATCAACAGTTTGTACGGAACGCACAGATGCGTGCTTCCAACCGTACCCGGCTTTACAGCCAGTATCGGCAGGAACAGATACAGGAGAAACTCAGCCAGTTGGGAATATTTAGTTATATGGATATCCAATATGCCCCCAAAGATACAACAGCTGTTTGTGATACGTTGGACATCACGATGCAGGCTACTTTTGCCAAACCGTTGGACGCTGAACTGGAATTGAACGTAGTAACTAAAAGTAACGACCAGACCGGTCCGGGTGCTTCGTTCGGAGTTACACGGAATAATGTATTTGGTGGTGGAGAAAGTTGGAACGTGAAACTGAAAGGCTCTTATGAATGGCAGACCGGTGGCGGAGAGAAAAGTTCGTTGATGAACAGTTGGGAAATGGGAATATCTACTTCTCTGACTTTCCCTAGAGTGGTTTTCCCGCGTTGGGGGAAAAGGGAATTTGACTTTCCCGCTACGACTACTTTCCGTTTGTATATCGATCAGTTGAACCGGGCAAGATATTATAAACTGTTATCTTTCGGCGGAAACGCAACCTACGATTTCCAGCCGACGCGTACCAGTCGTCATAGTATCACACCTTTCAAACTGACATTCAACGTCTTGCAACACCAGTCGAAAGAGTTTATGGAGATTGCAGCCGACAATCCGGCACTATATGTCAGCTTAGACAACCAGTTCATCCCGGCTATGGAGTACACTTATACGTATGATAATGCCTCTGTGCGGAGAGTGAAGAATCCTATCTGGTGGCAATCTACCGTGACTTCTGCCGGAAATGTGACTGCCACTATTTATCGTGCTTTCGGCAAACCTTATAATGAGGAAGGGAAAAAACTTTTGGGGGCTCCGTTCTCGCAGTTTATGAAATTTAATACCGAGTTCCGCCATTTGTGGAACATGGACAAAAATAATAAAATAGCTTCCCGTGTAGCGTTAGGCGCTCTTTTTGCATACGGTAATGCTACGATTGCCCCATATAGTGAACAATTCTACGTTGGTGGTGCCAACAGTATCCGTGCTTTTACGGTGCGTAGTATTGGTCCCGGTGGCTATCACCCGAAAGACAGCAAGTATTCTTATCTCGACCAGACAGGTACGTTCCGTTTCGAAGCGAACGTAGAATATCGTTTCCGTATCTTCAAGAGCATTTGGGGAGCTACTTTCCTGGATGCGGGTAACGTCTGGCTGCTGCGCAAGGACGAGGCACGTCCTGATTCGCAACTTCGTCTGAAAACTTTCCCGAAACAAATAGCCTTGGGGACAGGCGTAGGCGTCCGTTACGACATGGATATTCTTGTGTTCCGTCTTGACTTCGGTATTCCTTTGCATCTGCCCTATGATACGGAACGAAGCGGATATTATAATGTTACCGGTACCTTCTTCAAAAATCTGGGAATACATTTCGCTATCGGGTATCCGTTCTAACGTTCTTTCTTTGTCTCAAGACAAAAGAAAGGACATCACATAAGACAAAAGAAAGAAAGTTTTTGTACATTTGCACCAAAATCAGATGCCGTTGACATCACTAACCTTTTAATATTACACAATTTATGAAACCAACTTTATTCTTATTGGCAGCCGGTATGGGCAGCCGCTATGGAGGCTTGAAACAATTGGACGGACTGGGTCCTAATGGTGAAACGATCATGGACTATTCTATCTATGATGCTATCAATGCCGGATTTGGTAAACTTGTATTTGTAATCCGCAAAGACTTTGAACAGGATTTCCGTGATAAGATTATTTCTAAATACGAAGGTCACATTCCTTGTGAACTGGTTTTCCAAGCTTTGGATGCACTTCCTGAAGGCTTCACTTGTCCGGCAGACCGTACAAAACCTTGGGGTACCAACCATGCAGTAATGATGGGTGCTGATGTGATTAAAGAACCGTTCGCTGTAATTAACTGTGACGACTTTTATGGTCGTGATTCCTTCCAAGTAATGGGTAAATTCCTTTCTGCACTTCCTGCGGATTCTAAAAATGTTTATTCAATGGTAGGTTTCCGCGTAGGAAATACGCTGAGTGAAAGCGGTACGGTATCTCGTGGTATTTGTAGTACAGATGATAAAGGTCTGCTGACTTCAGTAGTGGAACGTACTAAGATCCAACGTCTGGATGGTGAAGTGAAATATATCGATGATAACGGCGAATGGACTGCAACTCCCGATACTACTCCGGTAAGTATGAACTTCTGGGGCTTCACTCCTGATTACTTCGCTTACAGTCAGGAATTCTTCAAGACTTTCCTGAGCGACCCGAAAAACATGGAAAACTTGAAGAGCGAATTCTTTATTCCATTGATGGTAGATAAATTGATTAATGACGGAACGGCTACTGTTGAAGTGCTGGATACTGCCAGCAAATGGTTCGGCGTTACTTATCCGGAAGACCGTCAAAGTGTAGTAGACAAGATTCAGGCATTGGTTGATGCCGGTGAATATCCTGCCAAGTTGTTCTAAAGAAGTACTATTGGTTAAAATAGAAAGCAGTCATTCTGATGAGTGGCTGCTTTTTTTGTTTTTCATAACGTGCCATACTACTCTGTATCCAATAAATATTCATTATCTTTGCAGTTCAAAATCGTATAAATCAGAGACAGAAGTGATTTCAGTAGAAGGATTATCAGTAGAATTTAATGCGACGCCGCTTTTTGAAGACGTCAGCTATGTTATAAATAAAAAAGACCGTATTGCACTGGTCGGCAAGAATGGTGCAGGTAAATCAACAATGTTGAAAATATTGGCAGGTTTGCAATCACCGACACATGGAGTAGTGGCTACTCCAAAAGATGTCATGATTGGATATTTGCCGCAGGTGATGATTCTCGCCGATAACCGGACGGTGATGGGAGAGGCGGAACTGGCATTCGAACATATTTTTGAACTTCAGGCGAGACTGGAACGGATGAACCGGGAACTGGCAGAACGGACAGACTATGAATCGGAAGAATATCACCAGTTAATAGACCGTTTTACGCATGAGAATGATCGCTTCCTGATGATGGGCGGTACAAACTATCAGGCGGAAATAGAACGGACGCTTCTAGGATTGGGCTTCAGCCGTGAGGACTTCGAACGCCCTACTTCGGAATTTTCCGGTGGTTGGCGTATGCGTATCGAACTTGCGAAGTTGCTGCTTCGCCGTCCGGACGTACTTCTGCTCGATGAGCCGACCAATCATCTTGATATTGAAAGTATTCAGTGGTTGGAGAACTTTTTGGCGACTCGTGCCAATGCTGTTGTACTGGTCAGTCACGACCGTGCCTTTCTTAATAATGTAACTACCCGTACGATTGAAATTACTTGCGGGCAGATTTATGACTATAAGGTGAAGTATGATGAGTTTGTCGTTCTCCGCAAAGAACGTCGCGAACAACAACTCCGTGCTTACGAGAATCAACAAAAACAAATACAGGATACGGAAGACTTTATCGAACGCTTCCGTTATAAAGCAACGAAGGCAGTACAAGTACAAAGCCGTATCAAGCAATTGGAAAAGATTGACCGTATCGAAGTGGATGAGGAAGATAATTCGGCACTACGTTTGAAATTTCCTCCTGCCAGCCGTAGCGGTAATTATCCGGTGATTTGTGAGGATGTACGCAAAGCGTATGGCGACCATGTCGTTTTCCACGACGTCAATCTGACTATCAATCGGGGAGAGAAGGTCGCTTTTGTCGGCAAGAACGGTGAAGGTAAGTCTACCTTGGTAAAATGTATCATGGGTGAGATTGACTTCGACGGTAAGTTGACAATCGGGCATAATGTGCAAATCGGATATTTTGCCCAGAATCAGGCACAAATGTTGGACGAAAATCTGACGGTATTTGATACGATTGACCGTGTGGCAACGGGGGATATACGTTTGAAAATACGGGATATATTGGGAGCCTTCATGTTTGGCGGTGAAGCCTCGGATAAGAAAGTGAAAGTACTTTCCGGTGGAGAACGTACCCGTCTGGCGATGATTAAGCTTTTGCTTGAGCCTGTAAACTTCCTGATTCTCGATGAACCGACCAACCATTTGGATATGCGCTCGAAGGATGTGTTGAAAGAGGCGATCCGTGAGTTTGACGGTACTGTGATACTTGTCAGTCACGACCGTGATTTTCTGGACGGACTTGCGACTAAAGTATATGAGTTTGGTGGCGGGCATGTAAAAGAACATCTCAGCGGTATCTATGAGTTCCTTCAAAAGAAAAAGATAGAGAACCTGAATGAACTTCAGAAAAGAGCATCTTTATCTTCTTCGCCTACGGCTTCTGCCAAGGGAAGTGAGCAAGAGCCGGTACAACCTTCGGAGAATAAACTCTCTTATGAGGCACAGAAGGAGTTGAATAAAAAACTGAAGAAACTCGAACGCCAAGTGGCTGATTGTGAGGCTTCGATAGAAGAGACGGAAGCGGCAATATCTATTGTTGAAGCACAAATGGCAACTCCCGAAGGAGCCTCTGATATGCAACTCTATGAGCGGCATCAGAAATTGAAACAGCAGTTGGATGCTATCGTAGAAGAATGGGAACGTGTCTCGTTGGAGCTGGAAGACGCGAAAAAATGATAAATTATTATGTATGCAATATGAAAGTAACTAAGTATTTACCAATTCTTGCCGTATGCCTTATGACAACAGGATGTAACAGTAAGAAAGAGGCCGTGCTAACATCCGGTATCGACCTTGCTAATCTGGATACCATGGCTATGCCGGGTACAAGTTTTTATCAATACGCTTGTGGCGGTTGGGTTGCAGCTCATCCGCTGACTGACGAGTATTCACGTTTCGGAACATTTGATATGTTGCGTGAAAACAGCCGTGAGCAGTTGAAAACATTAATCGCCGAACTGGCTGCAAAGAAAGACAACGCACCGGGCAGTGCCGCTCAGAAAGTGGGTGATCTTTACAATATCGCCATGGATAGCGTGAAACTGAATCAGGAAGGGGTTGCTCCAATTAAAGCTGAACTGGAAGCGATCGACGCCCTCCAAGATAAAGGTGAAATTTATACGTACATCGCCGAAATTCAGAAGAAAGGAATTAATCCTTATTTTAGCCTCTATATCGGTGCTGATGATATGAACAGTTCGATGAATCTGGTTCAGACTTATCAGGGAGGTATTGGAATGGGACAACGCGATTATTATCTGGAGAATGACGAGCAAACAAAGAATATCCGTGATAAATATCAGGAACATATTGCCAAGATGTTTCAGTTGGCTGGTTATGATGAGGCTGCTGCACAAAAAGCTGTAAAAGCGGTGATGAATATTGAAACTCGTTTGGCCAAGTCAGCCCGTTCGCAGGTAGAGTTGCGCGACCCTCATGCTAATTACAATAAAATGGATATGGAGACGCTGAAAAAGAACTTCCCTACATTTGCCTGGGATGTTTACTTCACTACATCAGGCTTAAATGATCTGAAAGAAGTGAATGTTGGTCAGCCGGCAGCTATGAAAGAAGTGGCGGACGTTATTAATACAGTATCCCTCGATGAGCAAAAGCTATATCTTCAATGGAATCTGATTAACTCGGCAGCTTCTTACTTGAGTGATGACTTCGTAGCGCAGGATTTTGATTTCTACGGCAAGACAATGTCCGGCAAAAAAGAGATGCAACCTCGTTGGAAACGTGCTGTAAGTACGGTAGACGGTGCTCTCGGTGAAGTAGTAGGGCAGATGTATGTCGAGAAATACTTCCCGGCTGCTGCCAAAGAACGTATGGTAACGTTGGTGAAGAACTTACAGACTTCTTTGGGCGAACGCATCAATGCTCTTGAATGGATGAGCGAACCGACCAAAGCAAAGGCACAGGAGAAGCTGGCTACCTTCCATGTCAAGATCGGTTATCCCGATACCTGGAAAGATTACTCAGCCTTGGATATTAAAAACGATTCTTATTGGGCAAATATCGAACGTGCCAATGAATGGGGGTATGCCGAGATGATTTCCAAAGCCGGCAAACCGGTAGATAAGGATGAATGGTTGATGACTCCTCAGACCGTTAATGCTTATTACAACCCGACAACCAATGAAATCTGCTTCCCGGCAGCTATCCTGCAACCTCCATTCTTTGATATGAATGCTGATGATGCAATGAATTACGGTGCTATCGGAGTTGTTATCGGTCATGAAATGACACATGGATTTGATGACCAGGGACGTCAGTATGACAAAGACGGAAATCTGAAAGACTGGTGGACGGAAGAAGATGCCAAGAAATTCGAGGAACGTGCTCAGGTAATGGTGAACTTCTTTGACAGTATTGAGGTCGCTCCAGGAGTACATGCAAACGGTAGCCTAACGCTGGGAGAAAACATAGCAGACCATGGTGGACTGCAAGTTTCTTATCATGCTTTCAAGAAAGCAATGGAAACCGCACCGTTGGAAGTTGTTGACGGATTTACACCGGAACAACGCTTTTTCCTTGCTTATGCAAATGTGTGGGCGGGAAATATTCGTCCGGAAGAAATTCTCCGTTTGACGAAACTCGATCCTCACTCATTAGGAAAATGGCGTGTGGACGGTGCATTACCTCATATTGCCAACTGGTACGAAGCATTCAATATCACCGAACAAGATTCCATGTTTGTACCAAAAGAAAAACGAGTATCTATCTGGTAATAAATTCTGAATATAAACTGTATGCGCAAAGAAGCGTTGGCTTTTCCTCCGGAAGAGTCAACGCTTTTTTTTATTAATTCACACCTTATTATTACGTACGATAAACAATATTTCGTAACTTTGCGCGTCAAATACTTAATAAGCAATTCAATGTCAGAGTCTAAAAGAATAAAAACTGCACTGGTATCTGTATACCACAAGGAAGGTTTGGACGAAATTATTACCAAACTTCATGAAGAGGGAGTAGAGTTTCTGTCAACGGGGGGAACTCGTCAGTTTATTGAATCGTTGGGATATCCCTGTAAGGCGGTGGAAGATTTGACCACTTATCCTTCTATTTTGGGTGGTAGAGTGAAGACATTACATCCGAAGATCTTCGGAGGTATCCTTTGTCGTCGCGGTCTGGAACAAGATATGCAGCAGATTGAGAAATATGAGATCCCTGAAATAGATCTGGTAATTGTTGATTTGTATCCGTTTGAAGCAACTGTTGCTTCCGGTGCATCTGAAGCAGATATTATTGAAAAAATAGATATAGGCGGAATCTCTTTGATTCGTGCCGCAGCCAAGAATTACAACGATGTAATTATCGTAGCTTCTCAGGCTCAGTATAAGCCGTTGCTGGATATGTTAATGGAGCACGGAGCCACTTCTTCACTCGAAGAACGCCGTTGGATGGCAAAAGAAGCGTTTGCCGTTTCTTCTCACTATGATTCGGCTATCTTCAATTATTTCGATGCCGGCGAAGGTTCTGCCTTCCGTTGTTCGGTGAACAGCCAGAAACAACTTCGTTACGGTGAAAATCCACATCAGAAAGGTTATTTCTACGGAAACCTGGAGGCAATGTTCGATCAGATTCACGGAAAAGAAATTTCTTATAACAATCTTCTTGATATCAACGCTGCTGTTGACTTGATCGACGAGTTCGAGGATCTTACTTTCGCTATCCTGAAACATAATAACGCTTGCGGCCTGGCTTCCCGTCCTACTGTGTTGGAGGCTTGGAAAGATGCATTGGCAGGTGATCCTGTATCTGCTTTCGGTGGTGTACTGATTACTAACGGTGTCATTGACAAGGCAGCAGCAGAAGAAATTAACAAGATTTTCTTCGAAGTGATTATCGCACCGGATTATGATGTGGATGCACTCGAAATCCTGGGACAGAAAAAGAACCGCATCATTCTTGTACGTAAGGAGGCCAAACTGCCGAAGAATCAGTTCCGTGCTTTGTTGAACGGCGTATTGGTGCAGGATAAAGATACTAATATTGAAACGGTAGCCGACTTGAAAACAGTGACCGACAAGATTCCTACTCCGGAAGAAGTAGAGGATATGCTGTTTGCTAACAAGATTGTCAAGAATAGTAAATCAAACGCTATTGTACTGGCGAAGGGTAAACAACTGTTGGCAAGCGGTGTGGGACAGACTTCACGTGTGGATGCATTGAAGCAAGCGATTGAAAAAGCTAAATCATTCGGTTTCGACCTGGATGGTGCAGTAATGGCTTCGGATGCTTTCTTCCCGTTCCCTGACTGTGTGGAAATTGCCGATAAAGAAGGAATTACAGCTGTAATTCAGCCGGGTGGTTCAGTGAAAGATGATTTGTCTTTTGCTTACTGCAATGAACATGGCATGGCAATGGTGACTACCGGTATCCGTCATTTTAAACATTAAAAACAAGAATCAAGAATGGGATTATTCTCTTTTACACAAGAAATAGCAATGGACTTGGGTACAGCCAATACCATTATCATCACGAACGGGAAAATCGTGGTGGATGAGCCTTCGGTTGTAGCCTTGGACCGCCGTACGGATAAGATGATCGCCGTAGGAGAAAAGGCGAAGTTGATGCATGAAAAGACCCACGAAAATATACGTACAATTCGTCCGTTGAGAGACGGGGTAATCGCTGACTTCTATGCTTGCGAGCAGATGATGCGTGGTCTGATTAAGCAGGTAAACACCCGCAATCATCTTTTCTCACCCTCTCTCCGTATGGTGATCGGCGTACCGTCGGGAAGTACGGAAGTTGAACTCCGTGCTGTTCGCGACTCTGCCGAGCATGCCGGCGGACGTGATGTCTATCTGATTTTCGAACCGATGGCTGCAGCTATCGGTATCGGTATTGACGTGGAAGCTCCGGAAGGAAACATGATTGTTGATATAGGTGGTGGCTCTACGGAGATTGCCGTTATCTCTTTGGGAGGTATCGTTTCCAACAACTCTATCCGTATTGCCGGTGATGACTTGACTGCGGATATTCAAGAATATATGAGCCGTCAGCATAATGTGAAGGTCAGCGAGCGTATGGCGGAACGTATCAAAATTAATGTAGGTGCGGCTTTGACCGAACTGGGTGAAGACGCTCCGGAAGATTATATCGTTCACGGTCCGAACCGTATTACTGCCCTTCCTATGGAAGTGCCGGTATGTTATCAGGAAGTGGCTCACTGTCTGGAGAAATCGATTTCCAAGATTGAAACGGCTATCTTGAGTGCATTGGAGAATACTCCTCCCGAACTTTATGCGGATATCGTTCATAATGGTATCTATCTGGCCGGTGGTGGTGCGTTACTCCGTGGTTTGGATAAGCGACTGACTGATAAGATAAATATCCCGTTCCATATTGCGGAAGATCCTTTACACGCTGTTGCCAAGGGGACAGGGGTAGCATTAAAGAATGTAGATCGTTTCTCTTTCCTAATGAGATAAAATCACGGACTCTGATTCATGCGGAATTTAATAAACTTCCTTTTGAAATACAATTACTGGTTCCTCTTTGTCATATTGGAGGTAGCCAGTTTTGTTTTGTTATTTCGGTTCAACAATTACCAGCAGAGTGCTTATTTCACTTCTGCCAATACAGTTGTGGGGGCGGTTTATGAAGTTTCGGGAGGTATATCTTCCTATTTCCACCTGAAATCGGTCAATGAAGACCTGCTGGACCGGAATATGTTATTGGAAGAGCAGATCAATAATTTGGAAAAAGCGTTGAAAGAACGTCAACTCGATTCTATCGCGGTGAACAGTATCCGGAAGATGCCTCAGAAAGATTATCAGCTGTTTAAGGCACGTGTGATTAAGAATAGCCTGAACCTGGCCGATAATTATATAACGCTTGATAAAGGTTCTTCTTCCGGCATTCATTCCGAAATGGGCGTGGTAGATGGAAACGGGATTGTGGGAATTGTTTACGAAACATCTCCTTCCTATTCGGTGGTGATTTCTGTACTGAATAGCAAATCAAACATCAGTTGCAAGATTGTAGGAAGCGATTATTTTGGTTATCTGAAGTGGGAACACGGAGATTCGCGATACGCTTATCTGAAAGATTTGCCTCGTCATGCCGAGTTTAATCTGGGAGATACCGTAGTGACAAGCGGTTTCTCGACTGTATTTCCCGAAGGAATTATGGTGGGGACGGTGGATGATATGTCCGACTCTCATGATGGATTATCCTATCTGCTGAAGATCAAGCTGGCTACCGATTTCGGCAAGCTTAGTGATGTGCGGGTGATAGCGCGGAACGGTCAGCAGGAGCAGAAAGAACTCGAAAACAAGACAACGAAACAATGATTATTACCTATATACATAGAATCGGTTGGTTTATTGGGTTGGTGCTTCTTCAGGTGCTAATTCTGAATAATGTGCATATAGCCGGATATGCTACGCCTTTTCTCTATATTTATTTTATTTTGAAGTTCAATTCCGGCACTTCCCGGAATGAACTGATGTTGTGGGCCTTCTTTTTCGGGCTTACCATTGACGTGTTTTCCGATACTCCGGGAATGAATGCAGCAGCAACCGTGTTGCTTGCTTTTCTTCGTCCTTCTTTATTGCGTTTGTTCACTCCCCGCGATAATCAGGACAATCTCGTACCTTCTTTCAAGAGTATGGGAATCACTCCTTTTCTGAAATATACTACTGCAAGTGTTTTTATACATAGTCTGGCTTTACTCTCTATTGAGTTCTTCTCGTTTTCCGGCATTTGGCTGTTGCTGCTGCGGGTGGCATTGTGTACCGTTCTGACTGTAACTTGTATTGTAGCTGTGGAAGGCATAAGGAGATAGCGATGGCAAAAGATTATAGACTGGAGAAACGGAAATTTGTTATCGGGGGAATTGCACTGTCTATTGTGCTGATTTATCTGATCCGTCTTTTTGTATTGCAGATTACTACCGATGATTATAAGAAGAACGCCGATAGCAATGCGTTCCTGAATAAAATTCAATATCCTTCACGCGGAGCTATCTATGACCGTACAGGTAAGTTGCTGGTTTTTAACCAGCCTGCTTATGATATAACGATTGTCCCGAAAGAAGTAGAGAACTTGGATACACTCGACCTGTGCCAGTCGTTGAATATTACTCGTGCTCAATTCCTGAAAATCATGAGCGACATGAAAGACCGTCGCCGGAATCCGGGATATTCCAGATACACTAATCAATTGTTTATGTCGCAACTTTCGGCGGAAGAATGTGGCGTCTTTCAGGAGAAGTTGTTTAAATTCCGTGGCTTCTATATCCAGCGGCGTACGATTCGCCAATACTCTTATGATGCTGCCGCGCATGCCTTGGGTGATATTGGAGAAGTCTCGGCAAAAGAAATGGAAGCCGATGAAGAAGGCTACTACATTCGTGGCGATTATGTCGGCAAGTTGGGTGTAGAGAAATCGTATGAGAAGTATCTGCGTGGAGAGAAAGGCATTGAAATTCTGCTTCGTGATGCTCACGGACGTATTCAGGGGCATTATATGGACGGAGAATATGACCGTCCTTCCGTACCCGGAAAGAACTTGACACTCAGTTTGGATATTGACTTGCAGATGTTGGGTGAACGGTTACTGAAAAATAAGATCGGAAGTATTGTTGCTATTGAGCCGGAGACAGGAGAGATTCTTTGTCTGGTATCTTCGCCGAATTACGACCCGCATTTGATGATTGGCCGTCAGCGTGGAAAGAACCATCTGATGTTGCAGCGTGATAAGATGAAACCGCTTCTGAATCGTGCATTGATGGGAGTATATCCTCCGGGTTCTACTTTTAAGACGGCACAGGGATTAACTTTTTTGCAGGAAGGCATTGTGACTGAGCAGGCTCCTTCTTTCCCTTGTTCGCGCGGTTTCCATTACGGCAGGCTGACGGTGGGATGTCATGCCCACGGAGCACCGATACCACTTATTCCTGCTATTGCTACATCGTGCAACTCTTATTTTTGTTGGGGACTGTTCCGTATGTTCGGCGACCGTAAATACGGTTCACCGCAAAACGCAATTACAGTCTGGAAAGATCACATGGTTTCCCAAGGCTTCGGTTATAAGTTAGGTGTTGATTTGCCCGGAGAGAAACGTGGTTTGATTCCGAATGCACAGTTCTATGATAAGGCTTATCGCGGCCATTGGAATGGACTGACGGTAATCAGTATTTCGATCGGGCAGGGAGAAATTCTGGCTACTCCTCTCCAGATAGCCAATCTAGGTGCAACGATTGCCAATCGCGGATATTTTATCACACCGCATATTGTGAAGGAGATTCAAGATAATCAGTTGGATAGTATTTATCGTACGCCACGTTATACTACAATTGAGAAACGGCATTATGAATCGGTGGTGGAAGGGATGCGCGGAGCTGCCACAGGCGGAACTTGCCGTATGTTGTCGGTAATGGTTCCGGACTTGGAAGCTTGTGGAAAGACGGGTACGGCACAGAACCGCGGACATGACCATTCTGTATTTATGGGCTTTGCGCCGATGAACAAGCCGAAGATAGCCATTGCTGTGTATGTGGAGAATGGAGGTTGGGGAGCTACATACGGAGTACCTTTCGGGGCATTGCTTATGGAGCAGTACTTGAAAGGCAAACTATCTCCCGAGAATGAATTGAGAGCAGAAGAATTTAGTAACAGAGTGATATTGTATGGTAACGAGGAACGATAGTTTGTGGAAATCACTGGATTGGGTAACGATTTGCATTTACCTGCTTCTGATTGTCGGCGGGTGGTTCAGTGTCTGTGGAGCCAGCTATGACTATGGTGATCGTGACTTCCTCGACTTCTCTACCCGTGCCGGCAAGCAATTTGTCTGGATTATCTGTTCCTTCGGTCTCGGTTTCGTGTTGTTGATGTTGGAAGACCGGATGTATGATATGTTCGCGTACATTATATATATAGGAATGATAATCTTGCTTATCGTTACTATTTTTATCGCGCCGGATACCAAAGGCTCCCGTTCTTGGTTGGTAATGGGGCCTGTCAGCCTGCAGCCAGCCGAATTTGCCAAGTTTGCTACCGCATTGACATTGGCCAAATATATAAACTCCTATTCATTCAGCATAAAGAAAGAGAAATGTGCTCTGGTACTGGGTTTTATTATCCTCCTTCCGATGTTGTTGATTATCGGTCAGCGGGAGACAGGTTCTGCCTTGGTCTATCTTGCTTTCTTCTTGGTGCTTTACCGGGAGGGAATGCCGGGTGTGGTACTTTTTTCGGGGGTATGTGCGGTCATCTATTTTGTGGTAGGCATCCGCTTCGATGAAGTATTCATAGCCGATACACCGACTCCGTTGGGAGAGTTTATTGTGTTGCTGCTGATCTTATTATTTGCCGGTGGTATGGTGTGGGTATACCGCAAGCGGTGGGAACCTGCCCGGAATATTATCGGAGGAAGTTTGATTGTCTTGCTTATCGCTTATCTGATATCCGAATATTGGATCCATTTCAGTCTGGTCTGGGTGCAGTGGGGGCTTTGTGTCGTTGTGGTAGGTTATTTGATTTACTTGGCATTGAGCGAGCGTCAGCGCTCTTATTTCCTGATTGCTTTATTCTCAATCGGCTCCATTGGATTCTTATATTCCAGTAACTATGTCTTCGATAATATATTAGAGTCGCATCAGCAAATCCGTATTAAAGTAGTATTGGGTTTGGAAGAAGATTTAACCGGTGCCGGCTACAATGTAAACCAGTCCAAGATTGCTATCGGTTCCGGCGGATTGACAGGGAAAGGCTTTTTGAACGGAACGCAAACCAAATTGAAATACGTCCCTGAGCAGGATACCGACTTCATTTTCTGTACGGTGGGAGAGGAACAAGGGTTTGTAGGTTCGGCCGCGGTCTTGCTGGCTTTTCTTATTTTGATATTGAGATTGATATTCCTTTCCGAAAGGCAACCGTCTGCTTTCGGTCGCGTATATGGGTATTCGGTCGTGAGTATTTTCCTCTTTCACCTATTTATCAATATAGGGATGGTGTTAGGGCTGACTCCTGTAATTGGTATCCCATTACCCTTCTTTAGTTACGGAGGTTCTTCTTTATGGGGATTTACGATATTGCTGTTTATTTTCCTGCGGATAGATGCAGGGCGCGGCAGGAGACTCTAGTTCGTTTATTTTCTAATTCTCCTGTCTTTCAATTCGGATACCAATGTCATTGATTCCGGACAACTTCTCATCTTTCATCCCGTTCATAATTTTGAAGGTGTAATTAGCAGGATACAAAGGACGTACGGATTTGATAAAGACCGCTGATTGATAGATACTTCCCCAACCATTTCCGATCCACCTTCCCGTGGAATCAGCCAGGTTTATAGTAATAGTATCCGTCCGCCATACCGTAGAGTCTTGCAGGTTTTGACTGATAAATAGATACAGGTTATGATAAGGGTAATCTGTTCTGTTGCGAACCTCCGCGAATAATCTGAGTGTAGGCGGAATACTGTCGGTGACAGGAATCAGAAAAGAGAGTGTATCACTCTTTCCCCACCCTTCGTCGGGAAGGGACTGATAGGAGTGATACACGGTATTCTCATTGCAGGCAGCCATTAGGCAAATACCGAGCAGACAGAATAAACTATTCCTGAGAAGGTTTTTCATTATTTTGCGGTTTCGCTTGATTTGGGTTTCTTTCCGGTCTGGGTTCTGGTCTTGCAGGGCGTTCACGTTCCTGACCTTGCGGGCGTTCCTGGTTTTGTGGCCGTTCCTGTCTTCTCTCCGGACGTCTGTTCTCATTATTCCGTCCCTGGTTTTGTCCTCTGTTCCGGTTGTTATTATTATTTCTTGGTCTGTTTTCCCGATCTCCTCTGTTTCCGTTTTCCGCAGGTTGTGGACGACCCTCGTTTTCCCGTTGCGGTTGCTGCGGACGATTAGTCCCTTCTACTTGTTGTTGCGGTCGGTTGTTGGGAGTTCCTTTTTTCTTTTTCTTGTTTCGGTTGGCGTTATTGCCTTCCTTACTGTTATTACGGCTACGGTCGAAACGGGTTACACTTTCCTGTTCCAACAAGTCTATCGGTTTCTTCGGCTCCGCTTTCCTTTCTTCTTCAAGCAGGCTGTCCGGTTTCATACCCTTCTTATTCATGCCGATCACTTCAAAAGCACGTTTCCCGCTAATAGTGACTAAGTTGGCAGGGAAGTTCTTATCTGTAGAATAAGAAACTTGGTTGCTGAGGATGTCGGCCTTGAAGAAATAGAAAGTACCCTCCTTGGTTTCCAGCTCAATCTCTTTAGAAGGCAGACGTTTCTGTGCTTCTACGTAACAGTCTACTTCGTAGTTCAGGCAGCATTTCAGTTTTGCACACTGTCCGGCAAGTTTCTGGGGATTGAGTGAGATATCCTGGAAACGTGCGGCGCTGGTAGATACGGAAACAAAACTCGTCATCCAGGTAGCACAACAAAGTTCACGTCCGCAAGGACCGATTCCACCGATACGTCCGGCTTCCTGACGGGCACCGATCTGCTTCATCTCGATGCGTACTCGGAAAGCTTCGGCTAATACCTTAATCAGTTGGCGGAAGTCTACCCGTTCGTCGGCGATGTAATAGAAGATAGCCTTGTTACCGTCTCCTTGATATTCCACATCTCCGATTTTCATGTTCAGATTCAAGTTCAATGCAATCTGGCGTGCACGGATCATGGTAGCGTGTTCTTTATCTTTTGCTTCGTTGAACTTCTCCATGTCCACCGGTTTGGCTTTCCGGTAGATTCGTTTGATTTCCGCATCCGCTTTGAAGTTGGCTTTCTTCATTTGCAGGGGGACAAGTCTGCCGGTAAGAGTTACTACGCCAATGTCATGTCCGGGGGCAGCTTCAACGGCAACAATGTCTCCCTTTTCCAGTTTGATTTTATTGCTGTTGCGATAATACCCTTTGCGGGTATTTTTGAATTGTACCTCTACCATATCACTTTCTTCCGTATTGCCCGGTATGTCTGCCAGCCAATCGTAGGTGTTCAGCTTTTTATCTTGGCGGGAGCATCCTTTGCAACAAAGGCTGCCGCTCCCATTATGAAGTTTATATTCCATAGTTTATATATTTATTATTGCTTCAACAGTACGATCATCTTCAATGAGAAGTCGAAAAATACCATTTTAGCATTTACATTCTGTTCAATATGCAGTTGTGCTTCGCTTAGCTCGTCCATGATACCCATGACGTTACGTTCGTTGACGAAAGGAGCAAAGCGGATTGCAAAATTCTGTTCGTTGATAGTCATATAAGTAAGGTCGCGTTGATGCAGGTTGAAGATAAAGTTCTCCCGAATCATGCGCTGGCAATATTCCAGAAAGTTCTTCTGCCGTTCGCGTCCCATACCTGCCACTTGCTCGCTCCACATCTTCATCTCCCTGATTTTCCGTTGATAAGACAACCGCATCAGGCTGACGAATAAATCAAAGAACTGTTGGTTCTCCTCGTTCAGATGAATTGTTTCAAGCGCTTTTATAAAATTACCGTTTGCCAGGTGGGCAATGGAAAGACTGTCGGCAGGCTGAATGCTATATTTTGACTGTAATATCCGGTCGATACTGGCTTCGTCAATCTTCCGAACATTCATACGCTGTGTACGGCTCAGAATAGTCGGCAGAATCATATCCGGCGCTTCCGATACAAGCAGGAAAACCGTCTTCTCGGGTGGTTCTTCCAGTAATTTCAGCAATTTATTGGCACATACCGGGTGCATTTTTTCCGGTAGCCATACAATCGTAATCTTAAATCCGCCTTCACTGGATTTCAGACTGAGCTTCTTCAATATCTCGTCACTCTCTTTGGCATAAATCAATGCTTGCGAGTTTTCGGCGTCCATTTCGTTCAGCCAGTGATTGAGATTGAAATAGGGATTGTTGATAACAAACGGCCGCCAGTCGGCGATATAATCATCGCATACCTCCTTTTTCCCCTTCGCACTTTTGACGATCGGGAAAACAAAATGTACGTCCGGATGTACCAGCTTATTGAATTTTACGCAGGACGGACAGACGCCGCAAGCATCAGTCTCGCCCCGGTTGGTGCAGCTGATATAACGTGCGTAAGCAATAGCTAACGGCATTTTTCCGACTCCTTCCGGGCCGCAGATGAGCTGGGCGTGCGGAATCCGTCCCTCTCTCACTTCCTGAATGAGCCGTCGCTTGATTTCTTCTTGTCCGATTACGTCTCTAAAAAACATATCAATAAATGATTTTGGCTACTTCTTTGATACTGTCTACTGCTCCGATAGAGTAGAAATGAATACTTGGGGCTCCGTGGGACATCAATTCCTTGCATTGTGTCACGCACCATTCGATACCGACCCGTTCGGCTTCAGCATCGTTTTTGCATTTTAAGGCCTCCTTTACTAAATCTTCCGGCAAGTCCACTTTAAATGTCTTAGGAATCATGCTTAATTGGGATAGTTTTTTGAAAGGTTTGATTCCCGGAATGATAGGGATGTTGATACCCGCCGCCTTTGCCTGTTCCACAAATTCGAAATATTTCTTATTATCATAAAATAGTTGCGTCACGGCATATTCTGCACCTGCTTCCACTTTCTTTTTCAGCCAATAGAGGTCGGATTCTATATTGGGAGCTTCTTCATGCTTCTCCGGATAACAAGCTACGCCATAAGAGAACGGACTGGCGGTGACTTTCATCTCCGAACCGTCTACAAAGATTCCCTTATTGAAGTTGTTGATTTGCTCCTGCAATTCAATGGCGTGGTGGTATCCGTCGCCTTCCGGAGTAAATACAGACTCATGCTTCGCCTTGTCTCCGCGCAGCACCAACAAGTCGGTGATATTCAGAAACTGGAGATCAAGCAGTACATATTCAGTTTCTTCGCGTGTGAAACCACTGCACAGAATATGCGGAACTACGGTGATATTATATTTGTTCTGAATGGCAGCAGCCACAGCGACAGTTCCCGGACGTCTTCTCAAACGGTTCCGTTGAAACAGGCCGTTGCCGAGGTCTTTATATACGTATTCGCTGCGATGCGTGGTGATATTGATATATTTCGGGTCAAATTCCCGGAGCGTATCGACTGTTTGATATAACTTTTCAATCCCCGTACCCTTCAGTGGAGGGAGGATTTCGAAAGAAAAGGCTGTTTTTTTGCTGTTATTTATTAAATCAATTACTTTCATTCTCTTCGCAAATGTTCGTTACCTATTTGGATTAAACGTGCATATTGGGACAAAAATACGAAAAAAGAAAGATTTCTTCTTGATTTACTCTAAAATAGTTTTGTTTTTATCGTACTATATACATAAAAGAGGGTATATCCTGTAAATGGATGCCCCTCTCTTACCTAATCATTATTAAATTAGAATTTACTTTTCGAGAAATGATTTCTTCATTCTGACAATATCCGTCAGATAATCCTGCAAATCCTGTTCATGTTCTTCTTCTTCAGCAAGAATATGTTTTGCGATGTCACAGGTGGTAAAATCTTTCCCGTTAGTAAAGTCGGCGATTTCTTGGTAACGAATGATTGCGCAACGTTCGGAAGCCACATTGTCTTTCAATAAACTTACTGAATCAAACTCTTGCGGAGCATCATATTTGCATCTGGCTAGTTCGAACCATTTTTGAGGGTCCAGTACCGGAACTCCTTCTAACTCGATGATACGGTTGGCGAGTAGTTGTGCATGGCGGCGTTCCTCCTCGGCATGTTCCTCGAACTCACTTTGTACATCGGCACGCATAGCGCCTTCCACTACTAATGCACCTACCCAATACTGGTAGTATGCTAACCATTCCTCAGCTAATGCTGCGTTCAACTGTGAAATCAAACTTTCTACATCCAATTTCCCTTGTAGGATTTTTACACTTTCTCTAGCCATAATTTTTATGTTTAGGTTAATATGTTTAAGTTGCCTATGTAACAGCCGGGGGATATTTTTGTTTATCGCTTGTGGAGGTTTTAACAGAAAGAATAATTCTTTGGTTTCTCGTCTGATTCATGTAGTAAAGGTTCTTTTTCAGATTTGGTGGCAAAATTAATTAGGAAAATAATAATTTGATAATCGATAGTATTCTCCATTCTCCTCCTTCGGGAAGGAGGAGGCCCCGTAGGGGGAGGTGGTAGGTGAATACGTAAGTCTGTTATTATCAGCATTGTGTATCTACTTACCACCCCGGCTTTCAGCCACTCCCCGAAGGAGGGGAATAGAGATACCACCGACTGGTTAAATTACCACCAAATTTGAAGAAGAACCGAATTTATCAAATTCATTTCTCATATTCTCATACTTTCGGGATAACTTGTTTATTATCAGATAAATGATGTATGAGAAATAAAATAACACAGAGGTATTTCTCATAGTTTTTCTGTTGTTTTCCCTCATAATTCAGTCATTTCTCATACTCTTTCTTCTTTATTTATCATAGCCCCCCCGTTCTTTTTCTCACTACTCCATATTGTTCTCCTGATATATGCTTCTTTTTCTGAAGTCTTCCCTTTACATACCATATTCTATCCTAATGCCCTTGTTATATTATGCCTTTATCCTTGTGAATTTCTACTATCATCTCTTTTGTTCCACTTCAGTGCACAGGCTTTTTCACTCTAGTAGCCGGTTCTTGCTACTAGAGTGCGCAGAACTATTCACTGTAGTGGAACGAATTATATGTCTTATCGATTATCTGTTATAAATAGGTGAAAAGTCTCTAACTATAAGGTATTTACCATTTATTTAACAGTCTATATTCTACAATTTAATATTAGTTCAAATGTGTCGTATATTGAAATTTGATTTATGAAGCTATATGAGAACACAACGAATTCTATGAGAAATAATCCCGAATACTATGAGAAATGGCTGTCTGTTATTTTATTTCTCATACATCATTTATCTGATAATAAACGCGTTATTCCGAAAGTATGAGAATATGAGAAATGAATTTGATGAATCAGTTTTTCTTCCAATTTGTTTGTAAGTTGAATCTGTAAAATAATGATTTGCTAGTTTATAGTCGATAGTATCCTCTATTCTCCTCCTTCTGGAAGGAGGAGGCCCCGTAGGGGGAGGTGGTAGGTGAATGCCAGAATCGGTTATTATCAACTTTATGTATCAGCATTGTTTTTTGAGAAACCGAATAAATTTGCTTACAGTACTTATTTCTTTTCTACAGTCTCATTTCCTTCCCTTCCTCTCGCGTGTGAATATAATAATGTGTAGTCATTCTACATGGGTTCTCCCTGCAGTAAAATTTATGTTCTACAACATCCTTGTCAATCAGCGTGTTACAAAAAAGTTTCAAAAAAGATTAGAAAAATAGTCATATATATTTGGATGTTATGGATAAGTTGTCTACTTTTGCACCCGCTTTGCTAGAGAGACAGAGCCTAATGATTGACATTCTGCTAATGATAAAGGGTTCGGAAAATAAAAACAAAAAACTTCGAAAAAAGTTTGGATGTTATCTGAAAAAGTCCTTATCTTTGCATCCGCTTTCGTAAAGAAAGCAGTGCGGCGAAGGCCACATTAGTTCTTTGAAATATTGATAAACAATACAAGTAGTACAAGAAAAGATAGAACCGTCAATACAATCTGTTATTTATGTTTATCTATATGTAATAGATACAGGTATTTAGAATGAAGTCAATAAATTGTACGGCATCCTGAACAGAGCTATAACCGGCACATGCCGATTAAAAAATACTTTTACAATGAAGAGTTTGATCCTGGCTCAGGATGAACGCTAGCTACAGGCTTAACACATGCAAGTCGAGGGGCATCAGTTTGGTTTGCTTGCAAACCAAAGCTGGCGACCGGCGCACGGGTGAGTAACACGTATCCAACCTACCTCATACTCGGGGATAGCCTTTCGAAAGAAAGATTAATATCCGATAGCATATATTTCCCGCATGGGTTTTATATTAAAGAAATTCGGTATGAGATGGGGATGCGTTCCATTAGTTTGTTGGGGGGGTAACGGCCCACCAAGACTACGATGGATAGGGGTTCTGAGAGGAAGGTCCCCCACATTGGAACTGAGACACGGTCCAAACTCCTACGGGAGGCAGCAGTGAGGAATATTGGTCAATGGACGCGAGTCTGAACCAGCCAAGTAGCGTGAAGGATGACTGCCCTATGGGTTGTAAACTTCTTTTATATGGGAATAAAGTGGTCCACGTGTGGACTTTTGTATGTACCATATGAATAAGGATCGGCTAACTCCGTGCCAGCAGCCGCGGTAATACGGAGGATCCGAGCGTTATCCGGATTTATTGGGTTTAAAGGGAGCGTAGGCGGATTGTTAAGTCAGTTGTGAAAGTTTGCGGCTCAACCGTAAAATTGCAGTTGATACTGGCAGTCTTGAGTGCAGTAGAGGTGGGCGGAATTCGTGGTGTAGCGGTGAAATGCTTAGATATCACGAAGAACTCCGATTGCGAAGGCAGCTCACTGGAGTGTAACTGACGCTGATGCTCGAAAGTGTGGGTATCAAACAGGATTAGATACCCTGGTAGTCCACACAGTAAACGATGAATACTCGCTGTTTGCGATATACAGTAAGCGGCCAAGCGAAAGCATTAAGTATTCCACCTGGGGAGTACGCCGGCAACGGTGAAACTCAAAGGAATTGACGGGGGCCCGCACAAGCGGAGGAACATGTGGTTTAATTCGATGATACGCGAGGAACCTTACCCGGGCTTAAATTGCAAATGAATTATGGGGAAACCCATACGCCGCAAGGCATTTGTGAAGGTGCTGCATGGTTGTCGTCAGCTCGTGCCGTGAGGTGTCGGCTTAAGTGCCATAACGAGCGCAACCCTTATCTTCAGTTACTAACAGGTCATGCTGAGGACTCTGGAGAGACTGCCGTCGTAAGATGTGAGGAAGGTGGGGATGACGTCAAATCAGCACGGCCCTTACGTCCGGGGCTACACACGTGTTACAATGGGGGGTACAGAAGGCCGCTACCTGGTGACAGGATGCCAATCCCAAAAACCTCTCTCAGTTCGGATCGAAGTCTGCAACCCGACTTCGTGAAGCTGGATTCGCTAGTAATCGCGCATCAGCCATGGCGCGGTGAATACGTTCCCGGGCCTTGTACACACCGCCCGTCAAGCCATGAAAGCCGGGGGTACCTGAAGTACGTAACCGCAAGGAGCGTCCTAGGGTAAAACTGGTAATTGGGGCTAAGTCGTAACAAGGTAGCCGTACCGGAAGGTGCGGCTGGAACACCTCCTTTCTGGAGCGATGTCGTTACAATGACTTCATGGTTCATTTCCTTTAGGGGAATATTGAACCGGGTTCTGTTTCGATTGTACTACTGGTACTTGTTTATTTATAATATATAGATCAACCATCTATAGTAATATAGATAGAGATAAACAAGAGAAAACAGAAGCCGAGTCTAAAGACAGACACGGTTGAACTAGTCCTATAGCTCAGTTGGTTAGAGCGCTACACTGATAATGTAGAGGTCGGCAGTTCAACTCTGCCTGGGACTACTCCGAAACGACTCTTACGGGGGATTAGCTCAGCTGGCTAGAGCATCTGCCTTGCACGCAGAGGGTCAACGGTTCGAATCCGTTATTCTCCACATCCCCAGCAATGGGAAACGATCTTTGACATGATGTACAAAAAGTAAAATAAAAGTAAAGAGCTAAAAGTATATATCAAACCGTACTCTCTCCGATATTTTCCCATTTCAGTAATGGATAGTTTTCGGAGCAGTCAGTTTGAAAGAAAGTAAGCAAGGGCGCATGGCGGATGCCTTGGCTCTCGGAGGCGATGAAGGACGTGATAAGCTGCGATAAGCTTCGGGTAGGTGCAAATAACCTTTGATCCGAAGATTTCCGAATGGGACAACCCGACATTCTGAAGGAATGTCATCCTGCTTGGCAGGAGGCTAACGCAGGGAACTGAAACATCTTAGTACCTGCAGGAAAAGAAAATAATAATGATTCCCCAAGTAGTGGCGAGCGAACGGGGATTAGCCCAAACCAATGTTGTTACGGCAATATTGGGGTTGTAGGACCACGTTGTCGCAAGACATTCAGTGAGAAGAATTCTTTGGAAAATGAAACCATAGACGGTGATAGTCCGGTATTCGAAGCTGAACGAAGCGTAGTGGTATCCTGAGTAGCGCGGGACACGAGGAATCTTGCGTGAACCAGCCGGGACCATCCGGTAAGGCTAAATACTCCCGAGAGACCGATAGCGAACCAGTACTGTGAAGGAAAGGTGAAAAGCACTTCGAATAGAAGAGTGAAATAGTCCCTGAAACCATGCGCCTACAAGCGGTCGGAGCAGCTTATGCTGTGACGGCGTGCCTTTTGCATAATGAACCTACGAGTTACTTTTTCCGGCAAGGTTAAGGATCTAGAGATCCGTAGCCGAAGCGAAAGCGAGTCTGAACAGGGCGATAAGTCGGAAGGAGTAGACGCGAAACCAAGTGATCTACCCTTGGCCAGGTTGAAGGTTAGGTAACACTAACTGGAGGACCGAACCGATAAGCGTTGAAAAGCTTCCGGATGAGCTGAGGGTGGGGGTGAAAGGCTAATCAAACTTGGAGATAGCTCGTACTCCCCGAAATGCATTTAGGTGCAGCCTTGTGAGTTACTAATGTGAGGTAGAGCGACTGATAAGATGCGAGGGCTTCACCGCCTATCAAGTCTTGATAAACTCCGAATGCGCATTAGTTCTATCACAGGAGTGAGGGCATGGGTGCTAAGGTCCATGTCCTAAAGGAGAAGAATCCGGACCATCAGCTAAGGTCCCGAAATAGATACTAAGTTGAACTAACGAAGTCAGATTGCTAAGACAGCTAGGATGTTGGCTTGGAAGCAGCCATTCATTTAAAGAGTGCGTAACAGCTCACTAGTCGAGGAGTTTGGCGTGGATAATAATCGGGCATTAAGTATCTTACCGAAGCTATGGGATCATTAATGATCGGTAGGGGAGCATTCCACTCCGCGTCGAAGGTGAAGCGTGAGCTTTGCTGGAGCGTGTGGAAAAGCAAATGTAGGTATAAGTAACGATAAAGGGGGTGAGAAACCCCCTCGCCGAAAGACTAAGGTTTCCTGATCAACGCTAATCGGATCAGGGTTAGTCGGGTCCTAAGGCTCAGCCGAACGGTGAGGCCGATGGCAGAACAGGTTAATATTCCTGTACTACCTTAAGGAGTGACGTGGAGACGGAGTCGTGACAACGCCGCGGACTGACGGAATAGTCCGTTGAAGGGTGTAGATGTTGATTGTGGCAGGCAAATCCACCACGAGAGTCGAACCTGATAGTATACCAATTCCTTCGGGAAACGGTAATAGTGCGTGTAAACATACTCCCGAGAAAATCCGCTAAACTTAATCCTTGAGGTACCCGTACCGCAAACGGACACACGTAGTCGGGTTGAATATACTAAGGCGCTTGAGTGATTCACGGTTAAGGAACTAGGCAAATTGACCCTGTAACTTCGGGATAAAGGGTCCCAACGAGAGTTGGGCGCAGAGAATAGGTCCAGGCAACTGTTTAACAAAAACACAGGGCTGTGCCAAATTGAAAGATCACGTATACAGCCTGACACCTGCCCGGTGCTGGAAGGTTAAGAGGAGATGTCATCGCAAGAGAAGCATTGAATTGAAGCCCCAGTAAACGGCGGCCGTAACTATAACGGTCCTAAGGTAGCGAAATTCCTTGTCGGGTAAGTTCCGACCTGCACGAATGGTGTAATGATCTGGACACTGTCTCAACCGTGAGCTCAGTGAAATTGTAGTATCGGTGAAGATGCCGATTACCCGCGATGGGACGAAAAGACCCCGTGAACCTTTACTATAGCTTAACATTGAATTTGGGTAATTGATGTGTAGGATAGGCCGGAGACTTTGAAGCGCAGACGCCAGTTTGTGTGGAGTCGCTGTTGAAATACGGCCCTTTGATTATTTGAGTTCTAACCCGTTGTAACGGGGACACTGTTTGGTGGGTAGTTTGACTGGGGTGGTCGCCTCCAAAAGTGTAACGGAGGCTTCTAAAGGTGCCCTCAGGACGATTGGTAACCGTCCGTAGAGTGTAATGGCATAAGGGCGCTTGACTGGGAGACATACAAGTCGATCAGGTAGGAAACTAGAGCATAGTGATCCGGTGTTTCCGCATGGAAGGGACATCGCTCAAAGGATAAAAGGTACTCCGGGGATAACAGGCTGATCCCTCCCAAGAGCTCATATCGACGGAGGGGTTTGGCACCTCGATGTCGGCTCGTCACATCCTGGGGCTGGAGAAGGTCCCAAGGGTTGGGCTGTTCGCCCATTAAAGTGGCACGCGAGCTGGGTTCAGAACGTCGTGAGACAGTTCGGTCTCTATCTATCGTGGGCGTATGAAATTTGCGTGGCTCTGACACTAGTACGAGAGGACCGTGTTGGACTGACCTCTGGTTTACCAGTTGTGCCGCCAGGTGCATTGCTGGGTATCTAAGTCGGGATTGGATAAGTGCTGAAAGCATCTAAGTACGAAGCCAGCCACAAGATTAGATTTCTTAGGGTCGTCAAAGACGATGACGTTGATAGGATGCAGGTGTACAGGTGGTAACATCATAGCCGAGCATTACTAATTGCCCGTCCACTTTCTTTCTGCGGGACGGTTGTTATATACGTTTAGCTTGTCAAATGTCTTTCATTTTACTTTTCGTCATGTCATAACCTTTTTCAGGTGGTTATAGCACGAGGGTTCCACCTCTTCCCATTCCGAACAGAGAAGTTAAGCCTCGTCACGCCGATGGTACTGCGTAACAGTGGGAGAGTAGGTAGCCGCCGTTTTTTATGAAGCCTCGCTTGTCTATTTGACGGGCGAGGCTTTCTGTTTTTAACTGTTTGGAAAAACGACAGCGGATTTTAACGCTTATAAACCTCATAATACCTATTAAAAAAGTGAATATTTACTGATAATTTGTATGTTATGAGGATATTTATTTGTATCTTTGTCGCCCGAATTGTAAGCTAACGATTTAAAAAAGAGAGAAGCTTTGGGAAAATTTGATAAATACAAAATTGATCTGAAAGGAATGCAGACAGACTCTGCTAAGTATGAGTTTGTATTGGATAACCTTTATTTCGCTCACATTGATGGTCCTGAAGTTCAAAAGGGAAAAGTAAATGTAACTTTGAACGTGAAAAGAACCTCTCGCGCTTTCGAATTGAGCTTTCAGACCGATGGAATGGTATGGGTGCCATGTGATCGTTGTCTGGATGATATGGAACTACCGATCAGTTCTTCTGATAAACTGATGGTGAAGTTTGGACATGAATATGCAGAGGAAGGTGAGAACCTGATTGTGATTCCCGAAGAAGAAGGAGAAATCAACGTTGCATGGTTCATGTATGAGTTTATAGCACTCTCCATCCCAATGAAGCATGTACACGCTCCGGGTAAGTGCAATAAAGCTATGACTAGTAAATTGAGCAAGCATTTGAAGACAAATGCGAACGAGGATAGCGATGAAGTTTTCGACACTGGAGGAGACGATATCGTAATTGAAGAGGAAGTGGAGGAACAAATTGATCCTCGCTGGAATGAATTAAAAAAAATATTAGATAATAATTAAAGTTTTAAGAAAATGGCACATCCTAAGAGAAGACAATCGAAAACAAGAACAGCGAAGAGAAGAACTCACGATAAGGCAGTAGCTCCTACATTGGCTATTTGTCCGAATTGCGGAGAATGGCATGTATATCACACAGTGTGTGGTGCTTGCGGATATTACAGAGGTAAGCTCGCTATTGAGAAAGAAGCAGCTGTATAATTAGTACAGTTATACTGAAAAACAGCCTGAGGGTGATGCTCTCCGGCTGCTTTAAGTATTATAGTATTGCTAATTTAAAATAGGTTTGATGGAAAAAATAAATGCAGTAATCACAGGAGTTGGAGGATATGTACCCGATTATATCTTGACTAATGACGAGATATCTAAAATGGTAGATACCAACGATGAATGGATTATGACTCGTATCGGAGTAAAGGAAAGACATATTCTGAATGAGGAAGGATTAGGTAGCTCATACATGGCTCGCAAGGCCGCCAAGCAGTTGATGAAAAAGACTGGTGCTAATCCCGACGATATTGATTTGGTTGTTGTTGCTACTACTACTCCTGATTATCACTTCCCTTCTACCGCTTCTATTCTTTGCGATAAACTCGGACTGAAAAATGCGTTTGCTTTTGATCTGCAGGCGGCTTGTAGTGGTTTCCTGTATTTGATGGAAACGGCTGCTAATTTCATTCGTTCGGGAAGATATAAGAAAATTATCATTGTCGGTGCCGATAAGATGTCGTCAATGGTTAACTATACAGATCGTGCTACATGTCCTATCTTTGGTGACGGTGCTGCTGCTTTTATGGTGGAACCGACTACGGAAGATTACGGTATCATGGATTCGATACTAAGAACTGATGGTAAAGGATTGCCTTTCCTCCACATGAAAGCTGGTGGTTCGGTTTGTCCTCCGTCTTATTTCACGGTAGACAACAAAATGCACTATCTGCATCAGGAAGGAAGAACAGTGTTCAAGTATGCTGTTTCCAGTATGTCGGACGTGTCGGCTGCTATTGCAGAAAAGAACGGACTGACGAAAGACAGCATCAACTGGATTGTGCCGCATCAGGCAAATGTCCGGATTATCGAGGCTGTGGCTCATCGCATGGAAGTGCCGATGGATAAAGTGCTGGTAAATATAGAACACTATGGTAACACAAGTGCTGCTACTCTTCCTTTATGTATATGGGATTTTGAGGATAAACTCAAGAAAGGTGATAACATTATTTTCACTGCATTCGGCGCCGGATTTACATGGGGAGCCGTTTACGTGAAGTGGGGTTATGACGGAAAAAAGGAATCGTAACGTAAGTTACTGAACTATAACACTCAAAAACGCATCCTATTTCGATTCGATGCGTTTTTTTGTCTCAACCAATAAAATATAAAGAGAAATGCATAAAGCAGGTTTTGTAAACATCGTAGGAAATCCGAATGTTGGAAAGTCGACATTGATGAATGCTTTGGTAGGTGAGCGTATTTCGATTGCTACTTTCAAGGCGCAGACTACTCGTCACCGGATTATGGGGATCTATAATACGGATGAGATGCAGATTGTTTTTTCTGATACTCCGGGAGTATTGAAGCCTAACTACAAATTACAGGAATCGATGCTGAATTTTTCTACTTCAGCACTGACGGATGCGGATATTTTACTTTATGTGACTGATGTGGTAGAGACACCGGATAAGAATAATGAGTTTATGGAAAAGGTGCGTCAAATGACGGTACCTGTCCTGCTGCTCATAAACAAAATTGACCTCACCGATCAGGAAAAGCTGGTTAAGCTGGTGGAGGAATGGAAGGAATTGCTTCCGCAAGCCGAGATTATTCCTATTTCTGCCGCCTCCAAATTTAATGTAGATTATGTGATGAAGCGGATTAAGGAATTGCTGCCCGATTCTCCTCCTTATTTTGGAAAGGATCAGTGGACGGATAAGCCTGCCCGTTTCTTTGTGAATGAGATTATCCGCGAAAAGATTCTATTGTACTACGACAAGGAGATTCCTTATTCGGTGGAAGTAGCCGTAGAGGAGTTTAAGGAAGAAGCGAAGAAAATCCATATCCGGGCAGTGATCTATGTGGAGCGTGATTCGCAGAAAGGAATCATTATCGGCAAACAGGGAAAGGCGCTGAAGAAAGTGGCTACTGAAGCGCGTCGTGAACTGGAACGTTTCTTTGGAAAGACTATTTATCTGGAAACGTATGTGAAGGTGGATAAGGATTGGCGTAGTTCGGATAAGGAATTACGTAATTTTGGTTATCAGTTAGATTAAAAGTATTCATGCGACTGTGATAGTCGTGAAAAACAAGGTATTGAACTATGGGTAATTTAGTTGCAATTGTAGGACGCCCCAATGTGGGCAAGTCTACCTTATTTAACCGTCTGACGAAGTCGCGTCGGGCTATTGTGAATGAAGAAGCGGGAACAACCCGTGACAGGCAGTATGGCAAGTCGGAATGGCTGGGCCGTGAGTTCTCTGTGGTGGATACCGGAGGATGGGTGGTAAACTCGGACGATATCTTTGAAGAAGAGATCAGAAAGCAGGTGTTGCTGGCTGTGGACGAGGCGGATGTGATTCTGTTTGTGGTGGATGTGATGAATGGAGTGACCGACCTGGATATGCAGGTGGCGACTATCCTGCGTCGTGCCAACAGTCCGGTGATTGTAGTTGCCAACAAGACAGATAATAACGAGTTACAATATAATGCTCCGGAATTCTATAAATTGGGATTGGGCGATCCGTATTGTATTTCTGCGATTACAGGAAGTGGTACGGGTGATTTAATGGACTTGATTGTCGGTAAGTTCAAGAAGGAATCCTCGGAAATCTTGGATGATGAGATACCTCGTTTTGCAGTGGTGGGACGTCCGAATGCCGGTAAATCTTCTATTGTAAATGCATTTATCGGTGAAGACCGTAACATTGTGACCGAGATTGCCGGAACGACTCGTGATTCTATCTATACCCGCTACAATAAGTTCGGATTTGATTTTTATCTGGTGGATACCGCCGGTATCCGTAAGAAGAATAAGGTGAATGAGGATTTGGAATACTACTCTGTGATCCGTTCGATTCGTGCCATTGAAGGTTCGGATGTATGTATTCTGATGCTGGATGCCACGAGAGGAATCGAAAGTCAGGACCTGAATATCTTCTCCCTGATTCAAAAGAATCAGAAAGGATTGGTTGTCGTGATAAATAAATGGGATCTGGTGGAGGATAAATCTGTGAAAGTGCAGAAAACGTTTGAAGAAGCTGTTCGTTCACGTTTTGCTCCCTTTGTGGATTTTCCGATTATATTTGCTTCTGCATTGACCAAGCAACGTATCTTGAAGGTGCTTGAAGAAGCCCGTAATGTATATGAGAATCGTACGACAAAAATACCGACCGCACGTTTGAATGAGGAAATGCTTCCGTTGATTGAGGCGTATCCTCCCCCTTCAAACAAAGGTAAGTATATCAAGATTAAGTATATTACGCAGTTGCCGAATACACAAGTTCCTTCGTTTGTTTATTTTGCCAACTTGCCGCAGTACGTGAAGGAGCCCTACAAGCGTTTCCTGGAAAATAAGATGCGTGAGAAGTGGAATCTGACAGGTACCCCGATTAATATTTATATTCGACAGAAATAAACAACAATAAAGAAAAACACCCGAAAACATTATGTTTTCGGGTGTTTTTCTTTATTGTTAGAGGTGAATCTTCAGTCATTCTTATTTCTCCAATTGGAAATCTTTACGGCGCAATACAAAGCTGTTACTTAAATACTTTTCACGTACAATCTGATTCTCAGACAGTTCTTCCGGTGTGCCTTGGAACAAAATCTTGCCTTCGAACAACAGGTAGGCACGGTCGGTAATGCTCAATGTTTCCTGCACATTGTGGTCGGTAATCAGGATACCGATATTTCTGTCCTTTAACTTCCATACAATTTGCTGGATATCTTCTACGGCGATCGGGTCGACACCGGCAAAAGGTTCGTCGAGCATGATGAATTTCGGGTCGATAGCAAGGCAACGGGCGATTTCCGTGCGGCGGCGTTCACCTCCGGATAGTTGGTTACCTTTGTTTTTGCGTACTTTTTGCAGGCGAAATTCAGCAATCAGGCTTTCAAGTTTTTCCTTCTGATATTCTTTAGGTTTGTTAGTCATTTCCAGAACGGAAGCGATATTATCTTCCACACTCATCTGACGGAATACGGAAGCCTCTTGAGCGAGGTAGCCGATACCGGTTTGTGCCCGTTTGTAAACAGGATATTTGGTAATCTCCAAATCGTCGAGGAAAATGCGTCCTTCGTTGGGGGTAATCAACCCCACGGTCATATAGAATGAAGTCGTCTTACCGGCACCGTTCGGCCCCAGCAAACCCACAATCTCACCTTGCTTCACATCAATGGAAACATGGCTTACAACGGTTCGTTTACCGTACTTCTTAACCAAGTCTTCCGTGCGGAGCACCATCTTGCTTTCTTCCATATTCTAGTTATTTTGCGGCAAATGTAGTAAAAATAAGCCGAAATAATGTACATTTGCAGACAAATAGTGTGAGTTATGATAAAAGCATTGAGAACCGTCGGAAGATATTTCATGCTGATGGGACGGACTTTTTCCCGCCCGGAACGTATGCGGATGTTTTTCCGGCAATACCTTAACGAGTTGGAGCAGCTAGGTGTGAACTCCATCGGAATCGTGTTGTTGATTTCGTTTTTCATCGGCGCGGTTATTACCATTCAGATTAAGTTGAATATTGAAAGTCCGTGGATGCCCCGCTGGACGGTGGGATATGTGACCCGCGAAATTATGTTACTGGAGTTTTCTTCTTCTATTATGTGTCTGATTCTTGCGGGGAAAGTGGGGTCGAACATTGCTTCGGAGTTGGGAACGATGCGGGTGACGCAGCAGATTGATGCGCTTGAAATTATGGGAGTTAATTCTGCCAACTATCTGATACTGCCTAAGATTGCGGCTATGGTGACCGTGATTCCTATATTGGTGACATTCAGTATCTTTGCCGGTATAATAGGGGCCTTTTGTACTTGTTGGTTTGCCGGAGTCATGAATGCTGTCGATCTTGAATATGGTTTGCAGTATATGTTTAATGAATGGTTTATCTGGGCAGGTATTATCAAATCTCTTTTCTTTGCCTTTATTATTGCAAGTGTATCCGCCTTTTTCGGATATACGGTGGAAGGCGGTTCTATTGCTGTGGGAAAGGCTTCCACGGATTCCGTAGTGTCCAGTAGTGTTTTGATTCTGTTTGCGGATTTGATATTAACTAAACTTTTGATGGGATGATTGAGGTTAAAGGACTTTATAAATCGTTTGACGATAAGACGGTATTGAGTGATATCAATGCGACCTTTGAGAATGGGAAGACAAACCTTATTATCGGTCAGAGTGGTTCCGGCAAGACGGTATTGATGAAATGTATCGTGGGGCTGCTTACTCCGGAGAAGGGTGAAGTTCTGTATGACGGTCGAAATCTCGTGATGATGGGGAAGAAGGAGAAGAAGATGCTTCGTAAGGAAATGGGAATGATTTTCCAGAGTGCCGCACTTTTCGATTCCTTGTCGGTGTTGGATAATGTGATGTTCCCTTTGAATATGTTCAGTAATGACACCTTACGCGAACGTACTAAGCGGGCCATGTTCTGCTTGGACCGTGTCAACCTGACCGAGGCAAAAGATAAGTTTCCCGGAGAAATCAGTGGCGGTATGCAGAAACGTGTAGCTATTGCTCGTGCTATTGCTTTGAATCCGCAATACCTGTTCTGTGACGAGCCGAACTCGGGACTAGACCCGAAAACCTCGTTAGTGATTGACGATCTGATTCACGATATTACCCAGGAATATAACATGACTACCATTATTAATACACATGATATGAATTCTGTATTGGGAATCGGTGAAAAGGTGATTTATATTTATGAAGGACATAAAGAATGGGAAGGAACTAAAGACGATATATTCACTTCTACCAACGAACGTCTGAATAACTTTATCTTTGCTTCGGATTTACTTCGCAAGGTGAAAGACCTTGAAGTACAAAGTATGGAGGGCTGAGACCGGATATAGTTGGAAATTAGGCTATAAAAAAACTTCTGTCATCGAGTGGCAGAAGTTTCTTTTTTTCTTAGCTATATTAGCGTCGGCAATTAAGCTCTAGGTCTAGCTTCTTTAACTACCATGGTACGGCCCATGTACTCGGCTCCGTTCAATTCTGCAATAGCCTTGGCAGCGGCAGCATCGTCTTCCATTTCGATGAAAGCGAATCCTTTGGATCTACCGGTTTCACGGTCCATAACAACTTTAACTGATGATACTGCTCCGTAATCTTCCATCACTTGTTGCAGATCTCCTTCCTTAACGCGGTAGTTAAGGTTTCCAACATAAATGTTCATAATGAAAATGATAAAAAATAAATAAATGAATAAAACTCTCTGGATAGATGGTTACTAATAAAAGGATTAAAACGACAGAGAGTTTACAAAAGCGTTTTTTCAACGGAAGTAAAAACCTTGTAATAGAAATCGAGAAACTAATGGTCCATCAATCCGCAGCAAAGAAAAGAATAATTTTTGGATTGACCATCTTTTTAGAGATTTTATTTGCAGAAAGACAGAAAAAAGTAAAACGGAGAACTGTACAGCGTGTTCTTTCACAAGGATTTTTCATTTGTTTATATGTTACATTACTGAAATAAATCTGCAATGTCTTTTGAAATTTGAAAGATTAGCACTAATTTTGCACCCTCTTTGAGTATAGAACAAAGTATAAATCAAATAAATAATTGTCAGAATGAACGTTTCATTACAAAACATTGACAAAGTAAGCGCAGAGCTTACTGTAAAGCTTGAGAAAGCCGATTATCAGGAGAAAGTAGACAAAGAGTTGAAATCACTCCGTCAGAAGGCACAGATCCCGGGATTCCGTAAAGGTATGGTTCCTACAAGTCTTATTAAAAAGATGTATGGTAAGTCGGTGATTGCAGAGGTAGTGAATAAGACGCTGCAAGAAGCTGTTTACAATTATATTAAAGAAAATAAGGTGAATATGTTGGGCGAACCGTTGCCTAACGAAGAAAAACAGCAGAATATCGACTTCGATACAATGGATGAATTTGATTTCGTGTTCGATATTGCTTTGGCACCCGAATTTAAAGCGGAAGTAAGCACTAAAGATAAAGTCGATTATTATACGATTGAGGTATCTGACGAGATGATCGACAATCAGGTGAAGATGTATACTCAACGCACCGGCAAATACGATAAAGTAGATGCTTACGAAGATAATGATATGCTGAAAGGCCTGTTGGCTCAGTTGGACGAAGAAGGTAACACGAAAGAAGGCGGTATTCAGGTAGAAGGTGCTGTTTTGATGCCTTCTTATATGAAGAATGACGACCAGAAAGCTATCTTTGCTAATGCGAAGGTAAACGATGTGCTGGTGTTCAACCCGAATGTGGCTTATGACGGTCACGCTGCTGAGTTGGGTTCTTTATTGAAAATCGACAAGGAAATCGCTAAGGATGTTAAGTCTAACTTTAGCTTTCAGGTAGAAGAAATCACTCGTTTTGTTCCGGGCGAACTTACTCAGGAAGTGTTCGATCAGGCATTCGGTGAGGGCGTTGTGAAGACTGAAGAAGAATTCCGCGCTAAGATCAAAGAAGAAATTGCTGCAAGATTTGTTGCAGACAGCGATTATAAGTTCTTGATTGATGTTCGCAAGGTATTGATGGATAAAGTAGGTAAACTGGAATTCCCGGATGCACTGCTGAAACGTATTATGTTGCTGAACAACGAAGAAAAGGGCGAAGAATATGTTGCTGAAAACTATGATAAGAGTATTGAAGAACTGACTTGGCACCTGATTAAAGAACAGCTGGTAGAAGCAAACAATATCAAGGTAGAACAGGAAGATGTGCTGAAAATGGCAAGAGATACAACAAAGGCACAGTTTGCTCAATATGGTATGCTTTCTATTCCTGATGATGTACTTGACAACTATGCACAGGAAATGTTGAAGAAGAAAGAAACTATCAACAATCTGGTGAGTCGTGTTGTAGAAGTGAAGTTGGCTGCTGCCTTGAAGGCACAGGTTACTTTGGAGAACAAGAACGTTTCTATCGAGGAATTCAATAAGATGTTTGAATAAACGTTCGGCTGAACAGAATATAAAGTCACAGAAACACAGAGTTTTTATAAAATTATAACTCTGTGTTTTTTTGTGTCTCTGTATTCTTTTTCGTTTCTTTGTACTTACGTTTATTTTTAATTAATAAGAAAGGAACAATAACATGGATGATTTTAGAAAATACGCAACCAAGCATTTAGGAATGAATGGCATGGTTTTGGACGATGTGATTAAATCGCAAGCCGGGTATTTGAATCCTTATATTCTGGAAGAAAGACAGTTGAATGTAACTCAGCTCGACGTATTCTCCCGCTTGATGATGGACCGCATTATTTTCCTCGGTACACAGGTGGACGATTATACTGCTAATACGCTTCAGGCACAGTTGCTGTATTTGGACTCTGTTGATCCGGGCAAGGATATTTCTATTTATATCAACTCTCCGGGCGGAAGTGTGTACGCCGGACTGGGCATTTACGATACGATGCAGTTTATCTCGAGTGATGTGGCTACGATTTGTACAGGTATGGCGGCTTCTATGGCAGCTGTATTGCTGGTTGCCGGTAAAGAAGGCAAGCGTTCTGCACTGCCTCACTCGCGTGTCATGATTCACCAGCCGATGGGAGGCGCACAGGGACAGGCCTCGGATATTGAAATTACTGCCCGTGAAATTCAAAAATTGAAGAAAGAACTTTATACGATTATCGCCGATCATTCGCATACTGATTTTGATAAGGTATGGGCGGACTCTGACCGTGACTACTGGATGACAGCACAGGAAGCGAAAGAGTACGGCATGATTGATGAAGTATTGATTAAGAAATAAAAATGGCTGATTCAAAAGCAAAGAAAAAGTGTAGCTTCTGCGGTCGGTCGGAGAATGAAGTTGGATTCCTGATTACGGGAGTAAACGGTTATATCTGCGACAGTTGTGCCACCCAAGCTTATGAGATTACTCAGGAAGCGTTGGGCGAAGTCAAGAAAAGCGCCGGAGCTACCAAACTTAATTTAAATGAACTACCCAAACCGGTAGAAATCAAGAAATTCCTTGACCAGTATGTAATAGGACAGGATGACGCCAAGCGTTTTCTTTCCGTATCGGTCTATAACCATTATAAACGTTTGCTCCAAAAGGATAGTGGAGATGATGTGGAAATTGAAAAATCGAACATCATTATGGTGGGTAGCACCGGAACCGGAAAAACATTGCTGGCTCGTACGATTGCCAAGTTGCTCCATGTTCCGTTTACAATTGTGGATGCTACGGTACTGACGGAAGCCGGTTATGTGGGAGAGGATATTGAAAGTATTCTAACCCGTCTGCTTCAGGTGGCTGATTATAATGTACCGGAAGCTGAACAGGGAATTGTATTTATTGATGAGATCGACAAGATCGCCCGCAAAGGAGATAATCCTTCTATCACTCGTGACGTGAGCGGTGAAGGTGTACAACAGGGATTACTGAAACTGCTCGAAGGTTCCGTGGTGAATGTGCCCCCACAGGGAGGCCGTAAGCACCCCGACCAAAAGATGATTCCGGTAAATACCAAGAATATCCTCTTTATTTGTGGCGGTGCTTTCGATGGTATTGAAAAGAAAATCGCACAACGACTGAATACGCATGTTGTAGGCTATACAGCTTCGCAGACAACAGCGAGGATTGATAAGAATAACATGATGCAGTATATCGCTCCCCAGGATTTGAAGTCATTCGGACTGATTCCCGAAATAATCGGTCGTCTGCCAGTATTG